>NZ_RAWI01000118.1 GCF_003612125.1 Corallococcus praedator | reverse complement strand
CCCGTCCCCCGCGTCCCGACCCTTTCGCGAGTCATGACAGCCATGTCAGCACCCGGCCGGGGGCGGCTCCGCGGCCTCCCGGAACCTGACAGGCGTGTCAGTCTTTCCGGACCGTGCTTGCGCATCATGCGAGTGGGCGCGCCCACCTGACAGGACCTCCCCGGGCTGGCCCGCTTCATGCGAGGGTCCCGGCGAATTCCAGGCCGTCAGGCCCTGGGGGAGGATTCACATGCGACGTGGATGGCTGGGCATGGCGCTGCTGGTGCTGGCGGCCTGTGGTGAGGATGAGAGCCTGGAGGTGGCGCTCGCGGAGGTGAACGGCTCCGGCATCACCGGGACGCTGTTCGTGGAGGAGACGCCGGGCAAGTCGGGGCTGGGGGAGACGCGCTTCGCCTTCACCGCCATCGACAACACGGCGATCGCCGCGGGGGCCACCCCCAGGCCGATGGTGGGCTTCCTGCACGAGGGCCGGTGCGCGACGCTCGGCATCTCCGAACACACGGAGGGCTTCGAGGCGGACAGCTACGCGCGGCAGAAGTACTACGCCGTCGACGGGCACGAATACCACGCGGATCAGGTCGACGCGTACAAGGGCTCGCACGCCTTCGCCATCCACCTGCGGGTGACGGACTTCACCGACGACAGCGGCGCGGTCCTGGCCTGTGGCGACCTCTGAGGCACGTGCCGACATGGAACCGTTGACCGAGTCCTCCGACGTCGTCCGCTGGCTGCGCGCCGAACGCGCGAACCGGGGGTTGGCGCGCATCGAGTTGTCCGCCGCCTTGAAGTACCGGGGTGAAATCTACGACGACACGCTGCTCTTCACCGCACCGGATGGGACGCTGACCTTCGGCACCCTTCCCGACGAACAGCGCACCCAGGTCCAGGCCCTGCTGCATCAGCACCACGCGGAAGAGACCGCGCGCGGGAACATCGAGCTGTCCGTGGTCTGCGAGGCCACCTCCGCGCCGAGCATCCGGCTGACGGACGAGCTGCAACGTCACCGCGCCGAGCAGGAGCAGGCCCGGGCCGAGGCCCACTTCGACACCCGGCCCTACGGACGCGCGCTGGCGCAGCGGGTGGCCGAAATCCTGGATGCCGGAGGCGAGCTGTCCGTCACCATCGATCCCCGGGAGGGCTTGCTCCGGGCGCTGTGGAAGCCCGACAGTGGAACGTATGCCTATGGGCTGCGGTACGCGCAGGGGGACTCGGAGGCATTGGTGACGTTCGCGTCGCGGGATGAGTTCATCCGCTGGCTCGCGGAACGCAGCGACGAGGTCTTCGCCAAGGAGGACCGGCCCGACGATCCGCTCGCATGGGGACACGGGACGTTCGACCGCGCGTTCTTCGCCCGGAAGACAGGGCAGCGGTCGTAGCGGGTCCGCGGTGGGAGCCCCTTCGTCCAGGAGACGAAGGCGCTCCTGAGTTCGCTGACACCCTCCCGCGTCCGCATTCCTCCCTCCCATTCCCCAGGTAGGCTGGGTTCTCATGCCGCGTCCGCGAAACGCCAGGGCCTCGCGGGCCAGGAGAGCCCATTCATGTCACCCCTACCTGTTAAGTTTGAAGGATGGAGGTGACCCGTGATGTCGCTGTCCTCTTCGGTCATTCCCGTGGTGCTGGTGGCCCTGGTCGGTTCGGCGGCGGTGGCACAGACCGGGACTCCCCCAGGGCGGGAGCGCAAGGCCCGACAGCTCACGCTGCGCGCGGAGGAGCCCCCGGTGCTGCATCCGCTGCGCGTCGCCGCCCGGGAGCTCACCACCGTCACGTTCGATGCGCCCATCGTTCCAGATTCCGTGGACCGGGCCGTGCTCGCGCCGTTCTTCTCGCGCGTCGGGGTCTACGCGGATGCGCTCGTGCTCAAGGCTTCCGTGGACCTGCCGGAGGGACGCGGGCCCGTCATCACCGTGCGCTTCGCCGGTGAGGGGGCGCCTGCCCAGGTGGCGTTCGTGCTCACGACCGTGGGCGCGGAGGTGGATTCGCAGGTGGAGGTCTTCCGGCACGGGCGCACCGCGCAGGAACTGGGGAAGGAATTGGCGGACCTGCGGGCCCGGTGCGCCGTCACCGAGGCGGGCTTCGCGACGCTGCGGGCGCAGTGCGCGCTCAGTGGGTTGGGCGGCGCGGTGCTGTCGGGGGCGGTCACTCCGGATGGCGTTGCCGTGAAATATCTTTTGAAGCCCATCGTGCAGCCGGGACTGAGCACGGTGAGTTCTCATGTGCTCTACCGTTCCGGGAGCACGCTCGTACTGGCGACCACCCTGAGCAACCCCGACGAAACACGTCCTTGGGTCCCAGGCTTCATGCGCGCGACACCCCATGCCCCCGATGGACGTGTGCTGACGCCTCATGAGTATCCGCTGCTCATGCGTGAAAGACGGCTGGAGCCCGGCGCTCGCGCCCCTGTGGTGGTGGAGTGGTCCGTCCCTCCCGAAACTCCTCCCGGCACGCACTTCACCCTGGAGCTGATGGACACGACCGGCGAATGCAGCGTCCGGTGGGAGCAGGTGACGCCATGAGCGGCCCTGACAGGCTTTCGGTGGAGGCAGAGGCAGCACGGCAGCGGATGGATGCACCCGCCTTACAAGTGTTGTCCTTGGATGCACTTCCTCCTGGCACACGGGTAGGCCGCTGGGAGGTCCTGCGCCGTCTGGCGGCGGGGGGCTATGGCACCGTCTACACCGTGCGAAGGGCCGGCAGCCCCCGCGCCCGGGGATATGCCCTGAAGCTCGCCCGCGACTTCGACAGCCCCTGGTTCTCGCGCGAGGCGGACATCCTGTCCCGCTTGCGGCACCCAGGCGTGCCCCGCCTGCTGGCCTCCGATGCATGGCGGCCGGGTGCGGGGAGCTATCCGTTCCTGGTGATGGAGCACGTGGAGGGTGAGTCGCTCTACGCGTGGTCCAGCGCGCGCAATCCCACGGCGCGCGAAGTGGGTGTATTGCTCGCACAGGCTGCGGAGATATTGGCCTTCGCGCACCAGCGCGGTGTCCTGCACCGCGACTTCAAGGGCGACAATGTCCGGGTCCAGCCCGGGGGACGGCTCAAGCTCCTGGACTGGGGCGCGGGCTGGCATCCGGAGGCGGCTCCCCTCACGGGCACGGGCCAGCTTCCTCCTGGCACCACGCACTACTACAGCCCCCAGTTGCACAACTGGCGGGCCTCCGCGCACCTTCCGCACGCGGGGAAGTCACCCAGCTATTCGGTGGCGGATGAGCTGTATGCCCTGGGCGTGTCCTTCTACCGACTGCTGACGGAGACATATCCCGCGTCAGCGCTGGGCGTGGATGGCTTCAGACTGGGAGAGGACGGCACGGCTCCCGCTGTCTCGTTGCTCAGCCCGCGTGTACCCAGGGCGCTCGCATCCCTCATCGACCGGTTGCTCACCTTCGAGCCCGAAGCGCGGCCACCGAGCGCATCCGCCCTGGCCTCCGAAGTCCGGAGCGCCCTGGCCCACGCGGATGCGGAGTGGGACGTACCGCTATTCGACTGGGCCTCCTCGCCCTCTCCGCAATCGCGCACCACCCAGGAGGAAGCGGGTGCGGCGGGACCGGTGGCGCCTGGGCAGGAAGGGGCGCTCCAACATGCGCGCCTCCAACGCAGGGACCAGTTGCAAGGGCTGCGCGATGTCCGGGAACTGCGTCGTCGTGCCCCCGCGCACGTCGCTCACATGGAAGCACGAGCCATCCTCGCCGCCAGTCCGGTACGACGCCGTCAGGTGCTGCGAACGGCGTGGCAATGGGGTGTCTTGGGAATCCTCCTGTTGCCCCTGGTCTGGCTGACCTGGAGCCTGGGAGCTCTCCGGAAGCAGGAACCGACCAGCGCATCCGTCGTCATCTCCG
Source organism: Corallococcus praedator (assembly GCF_003612125.1). GTDB lineage: Bacteria > Myxococcota > Myxococcia > Myxococcales > Myxococcaceae > Corallococcus > Corallococcus praedator. The sequence continues at coordinate 19,777 of NZ_RAWI01000118.1, read as the reverse complement.
CTGCACGACCCGCTTCACCTTCGATGGCGCCGCTGACAATGCCCGACCAAGCTGCCGCGCCGGGGGCGGCCCCCTCTTCCCATGCGCCGCGCCCGCTGGAGAAGACCGCCATGACAGTTCCCTTGAAGCAGGATCGCGCATCCCGCGCACGCTCACTGACCCGAGGCTGCACGTTGGCTGTTGGCGCGGCCTCCACCCTGGTCGCCTGCGCGAGCACGCCCTTGCGGCCCGAACCCCAGCGCTGTCCTCAAGCCGCCTTGGACGCAATGAAGGAGCTGTGGTTGCGCAGGGATGGCAGGGCGGACGTCACCCTCGACATCCGCTACCCCTGGCGGATGGATGCCCCCAACGTCACCGTTCGCGACGGCGAAATTGTCAGCGTCCTGCAGGATCAACACGGTCGTCTTCCTGGGGGCACCCTGCTCTACGGGCGGCTGTGGACAGGAGGAGAGCGGGTCTTCGGCCACTACACCCGGGTGGAAACGCCCGACGGCCACTCCCATCCCGTCTGCTTCGTCATCGGGAACCCTGGGGAAGGCTGGTGGAAGGAAGAGGGCTCCAAGCCCGGCGCAGTCATCGTGCCTCGCACCGTGGGCTACACCGTCGTGGACGCCTTTCCCTGAAGCGCCCCAGTCCGACCGCTGCGCGCCGAGCCTCCGAGGCGCGCAGTCCACGGAAGCCAGGAGCTGCGCCTTCCATCCGGGCTACTCCAGCAGATCCAGCATGGCCAGTGGCTCCCTGGCCTCCAGGAGGTCCAAGCGGTGACGGGCCTTCACCGCCAGTTCGAGCGGCTGTACCCCGTGACCAAACCAGGCATGAGCGATCCGGTCGATCCCCGCTCCAATCAGGGGCGCGACGGTCCGCAAGCTGGCGCGCAGCGCGACGGCATCCGTCTTTCCCCCGTGCAGCACCAGATTGCGTTGACGGTAGAGCCGGCGAAAAGCTCGCACCGCGTACCCTTCAACGTCCTTGAGCTTCTTCTGGGGATCCTTGAGCAGCCCGTCCATTCGTGCGACCGCCGCCTTCTGGCTCCAATCCTCCTCGGCCCAGGGAAGAGGCTGGGCCTGACGGATGGCATTGCCCATCAGGGCCGCGCGGTCGCGACCACGCGCGCACTGTCGGAGCTGCGCCCGGAGGGGACTGTCATTGTTCCTGCCCTGGAGGGATGCCAACAACGTCAGCTCGGCTCTTGGAAAGGAGCAGGCCACCAGGGAAGCCAGTCGGTCACCCGCAGGTGATTTCTGACCATCCCCTGGCGCGACCAGCAGCGCCTCGATGGCCGCCCATCCCGCGGCGACCGCGACCACCGCGGGAGCATCGAGTTGCCCCAGCAATTCGAAGGCGGCATCCACCCGGCTGGGGGCTCCGTACTCGAACAACTGGGCTTGACGCTCCAGGCTCCGGACCTCGACGCGCCGCTGGCGACGCAGGGGGAGTGGATGATTGACGCCTTCGACGTACGCATGCTCACCGGGCCGCATCTGATGGCCCGCGCCAATCAGAAGCCGGGCGGCCAGCTTCTCCACGGTCTCCGAGGCGCGCTCGACCGCGGAATAGGCATCGCGACAACGAATGGTCAGCAGCCAGCCTCCGCCCTGGCGGACATGGGTTGGATCGAAGCCGTTCGTGGAGAGCCACTTCGAAACCGCAGGGGCGTCACACCACTGCGATGGTGGAAGCCCCGGGGTCCCGAGCGCGCTGTTCACGGTCAGGAGGACCCGAAAGTCAGAGGGCGGTGAGCGGGCCAACGCATGTGCATCCTCCAGCAGCTCCGCCAACGATTGGAGCTGACTGGCATGCAGGAGCCGATACTTGAGCCACCGGTGGAGGAAATCCGGACTGAACCCCGCATCGAGAAGATGTGAAGCGACGGCGCGGGCGAGTCGCTCCGGTTTGACCGGCATACCGAGCGCGATCCGCTGGGCCCAACGGGACAGGTACGCGGCGTCGATCTGCTCGGTGAGTCGAATCACCGCGGGCAGCTCTCCTGAGCGGTGTTTCAACGGCGAGCCCAGCAGTCGCTGCAGCAGGCTTCGAGACGGTGGCGCGATGCCTTCGTCCTGACCCAGTGCCTTGGACAATTCGTTCGCCAACCACTCGACAGCCTTCTCCGAGAGGATGCCTGCGGGAACGGCATCCACCGCCTCCAGGAGTTCCCGGAGACTGAGCACGGTCCCGACCTCCCACAGCCCCCGAAACCATCCTGTCTGGGCCGCGAAGAATTCGAGGAGACGTGCCGCGACCCGTTGGGAGGTGTCCTTGCTTTCGAGCATTGAGCGCCCTATTTTGTGAGCAGGTCGCTTGACCGCCCTCTATACGGAGGCCGTCCCATGAGGGAGCAGCAACCCCTCTGGTTTCGGCCTCCATTTTTTTGTCTGTGTGCAGGGCGCATGCCTGGGCCCCTCCCCGAGGGGCCTCGCGCCGACGAAGCACACCGAACCTGGGGGCAGTCCACTTCCGGGACCCCACCCCTCTCCGGGACAGGAAAATTCGCCCCGTACGACCCGAGTCCCGGGGTCATTGCGTATCTCCTTTTCAGAAGGGCCAGGAGGGCCGGGCACGGGGCCCGGCCGGGCCCGCGCAACGCCACGGAGCTTCCGCGTGCTGCCAGGAAACGAGCGGTCAGTCTTGGAGGCCTTCCGCCGGGGGGACACCCCCGTGCTCACCCAGGTCTACCGCGCCTATTCGTCGGAGGTGCTGCGCTACCTGTCGCGCCGCTTCTCCGTGCACTCGGAGACGGGCATGCGGTCGGTGTCGCTCACGCCGCTGGACCTGGACGCGGCCCACCAGGAGACCTTCGTGCGGGCCTTCCGCCCCCACATGCGCCAGGCCTACGACGGGGTGCGCCCCTACCTGGGCTTCCTGCTCACCGTGGCCCGCTCCACCGCCATCGACCTGATGCGCGCGTCCGGCCGGGTCGCCCGGGAGGCCATCCCCCTGGAGGACGCGCCGGAGCTGGTGCACGCCCCCGACGACGGCCGCAGCCCGGAAGAGGAAGCCCTGAGCTCCGAGGTCCGCTCCCTGGTGCGCCGCTTCCTGGACGCCCTGCCCGCCGAAGGCCGCGCCCTGGCCCAGTTGCGCTTCATGGACGGCCTGTCCCAGGAGTCCGCCGCCGACCAGCTGAAGCTCACCCGCGGCGAGGTGCGCGTGCGCGAACGGAGACTGCGGGTGCAGTTCACCGAACACCTGAAGGACTCGGGCTGGTTGGACAGTGACGTCGCACCGGGACGCCTGGAGCTGGGCGCCCTGCTGGCCACCCTGGCCCTGTGCGCCATCCGATTCGGGAGCCTCCCATGAAGTGGTACGAACGCCATGTGGACGCGGGACTGACGCGCTGGTCCCTGGGGGAGCTGTCCGCCCCCGAATCCTCGCGCCTGCTGCGCCACGCCCACGCCTGCAACCGCTGCGGCACCCGCTACAACAAGTGGGCCCGCGCCCACCGCGCCCTCGAATCCGGCAACACGGACACGCCCACCTCCATCGAACTGGAGACGCTCACCGTCGCGGGCCTGGAGGCCGCCCTGTCCGCCGCCGCCCCCGCCGACGCCGTCCAGGCCCGCTGGCCCACGTTGGCGGTGCTCGGCGCCACGCTCGCGGCCCTGTTCCTCGCCGTGGTGGTGACGCCCTCCTCCGGCCCCACCGGCATCGCGCCCACCGAACCCGAGTGGAGCCCCCGGGGCGTCGTCCACGACCCCGTTCCGCCCAGCACGCCCCTGGCGCAGCCCGTCCTGCGCATCTTCTGCGCCGTCCCCGGCCAGTCGCTGCGCGAGTTGAAGACCGGGACGGCCTGCGCGCCGGGGGCCACGCTGGCCTTCGCCGCCAGCGCCCGTCCGCCCTACACGCACGTGGCGGTGCGGGTGCGCGTCGGTGGGAAGGAGGAGCTCAACGGGCCCTTCCCCCTGAGCGGCAAGGCCGGCGAGGAGCGTCCCCTGGAGCTGACGTTCGCCCTGCCCGCGACGTCCGATATGGCCGAGGTCACCGCCTCGTTCTCCGAACACCCGGACGCCACCCTGGCGGCCCTGCGTGGCGGAACGACGGAGGGGGTGGTGGTGCTCAGGCAGGAGGTCCGGGTAGAGGAAGGTCCATGAAGAAGCTGGAGATGCTCCTGGGTGCGGCCCTGCTGATGGCGGCTCCGGAGGCATTGGCGGAGACGGTGCGGCGGGCGCTCGTCATCGCCCACAACGGCAGCGACGACCCCGCCCTGGCGCCCCTGCGCTACGCGGACGACGACGGCGTGCTGTGGGCGGAGACGCTCAAGCGCCTGGGCGTGGAGACCACCCTGCTGGTGGATCCGGACGAGGCCACGCGGCTGTCCGGCAGCCTGGTGCTGAAGTCCGCCCAGGCCCCCACGCGCGCGGCGGTGGAGCAGGCGGTGAAGAAGCTCCAGGCGTCGTCGCTGGCGGACCGCGCGGCGGGACGCCAGACGGACGTGCTCATCGTCTACGTGGGCCACGGCAACACGGACGACGCCGGCCGGTCCTACTTCACGCTCGCCGACGCGCGCCTGGACCGGACCAGCCTCTATTCGGAATTGGTGGATCCGCTGGGCGCGGACTACGTGCACGTCATCGCGGACGCGTGCCGCGCGTCGGGCGTGGTGGGCCGCCGGGGGGGAAAACCGGACGCGGCGGTGCTGGCGGAGCTGCGCGGGGTGCTCGCGCGCGAGCAGCTGGCGTCGCGGCCCAACGTGGGCGCCCTCTTCGCGGAGAGCGACGACGGGGAGACGCACGAGTGGTCGCGCATCCGCGCCGGCGTCTTCAGCCACGTGGCGCGCTCCGGCCTGCTGGGCGGCGCGGACATCAACGGCGACGGACAGGTGGAGTACAGCGAGCTGGCCGCCTTCGTGGCCGCGTCGCTGCACGGCGTGAAGGGCCTGCCCGCGCGGCTGTCGGTGAACGCCTTCGCGCCCACGGCCGCGCCCCGGCGTCCGCTGGTGGGCCCCGCGCCGGAAGGGCCCCGCGTCACCTTCCCCGCGGGCTTCGAGTACGCGCGCCTCTCCGTGGAGGACGCGGACGGGCAGCGGCTGGTGGACGTGCGGCGCTCGCCGCAGCAGTGGACGCAGATATTGCTGCCGCCGCGCGACGTGTACTGGGTGCGCGCGCCGAACGCGGAGGCCCGCGTCACGCTGGCGGAGCTGTCGTCCGGGACGCCGGAGCTGCGCCCCCGCGAATTGCAGGAGCGCGGTCCCGCGGAGGAGGCGCTGCGGCGCGGGCTGTTCGCCGTGCCGCTGGACCGGTCGTTCTATGACGAGTACGTGGTCGCCGCGGGCCTGGTGCCGGTGGACTTCACGGCGATGTTCCAGCCGCCCGTCGTCGGGGGGCTGATGCCCCGGCTGGCCGCGCCGTCGTCGGACCTGGGCAGCGCGTGGGAGCTGGGCCTGGGCGCGGGGCGCTCGCCGCTGGGCCTGGCCCGCTTCGCCACCGGGCCCAGCCTGTCCTGGCGCAATCCGACGTCGGTGCACCTGCTGTACTACGGCGTGCGCGGGGCCTACGGCGTGACGCCGCTCGCGGCCCGGGACGGCATCCGCCTGCACCGCCTCACGCTGGAGGGCCTGGTGGGCCTGCAGAATCCGGCGCGCACGCCGCTGTTCGCGGAGCTGGGCGTGGGCTGGGGCCTGCTGGGCCTGACGGCGCCGGGCTTCCGGCAGGCGGACCCCACGATGCTGACCACCCACGTGGCCGCGGGCGTCACCGGGCGGCTCGCGGGCATGAAGTTGCGGCTGTCGGCCCACGTGGGCCTGGACCGCGTCACCGCCAACGGGCAGACCGGCGCGGATCCGCAGTACGGCCTGGAAATCACCCTCCGGCGCTAGCGGACGCGGGCCGGTGGGCCCGGCCGTGTCCGTGTGTCGTGCGCCGGCCTGCGCACGCCGCGCCCACACCCCGAGCCCCTGACGGTCGTCCCGTTCCATGCCCCGTTCGTTCCTCCTGCACATCGTGCTGCCGAGCACCGTCATGTCCGCGGTCCTGCTGGCGGGTTGTGACCCTCTCTGCGTCACCGGGCTCTCCCCGCCGGACAAGGGCTACGCGTACACGGATGACGCGGGTGTCTGTGTCGTCGTCGTGGAGGCGCCCGACGGCGACGACGCGGGGCTCGGTGGATCCGACGCGGGCACGCAGGAGGATGGCGGCGCCCGCCCCGTCCTGGAGGACGCGGGGACGGGTCCTCCGTAGTCCCGCGCTGGGGCGGCGGTTGTAGGGCATGGAAGACGGCGCCTATACAGTCGCCGCACCTTCGCGCGAGACGCCCCGCCCATGTCGTCGAATCCTCCCCTTCCGAACGCCTCCGCCACCTCGTCCCGCCGCGCCCTCCTCGTGGCGCGCACGCTGGCGGTGCTCGGGGGACTGGGCTGGTTCCTGTGGCTGGGGGGCGGGCCGGTGCTGCCGCCCACGCGCATCGACTGGATGATGCGCGAGGACTGGGCCGCGCACATCTTCGGCTGGTTCTTCTTCCGCAACGCGGACTGGCAGTTGCCGCTGGGCGCGGCGCCCAACCACTTCTTCCCCTACGGCACGTCGGTGGCGCTCACCGACGGCAACCCGTGGGTGGCCGTCCTGCTCAAGCCCTTCAACGCGCTCCTGCCCGCGGACTTCCAGTACACCGGGCCGTGGCTGGGCCTGTGCTACGCGCTGATGGGGTACTTCGGCGCGAGGCTGGTGGAGACGGTGTCCCCGCGCGCGGTGCCCGTGGCCCTGGGCGGCACGCTGCTGGCGCTGTCCCCGGCGATGGCGGCGCGCTTCGGGCACCCCACGCTGTGCGCGCACTGGCTGCTGGTGGCCCTCTTGTGGCTCAACCTGCGCGACCTGCCGGATGCGCGCACCGCGACGCGGAGCCTGGGCCTCGCGGCCCTCTTCAACGCCGTCGCCTCCGGCACCCATCCGTACTGGGTGGCCATGCTGATGCCGCTGACGCTGAGCTTGGGCGTGCGCATCGTCTGGAGCCGGAAACTCGGCCTCGCGCGCGTCGCGGGCGCGGTGGCGGGCATCATCGGGTTGGACGTGCTGCTGTTCGCCGTCTTCGGCTACTTCGGCGGACAGGGGCTGGGCGCGGAGGGCTTCGGGGACTTCTCCGCGGACCTGGCCACGCTGGTGAACCCGATGGGTTGGTCGCGCCTGCTGCCGGACCTGCCCGCGTCACCCCGGCAGGGAGAGGGCTTCGGCTACCTGGGCGCGGGCGCGCTGCTGCTCGTCGTGCTCGCGGGGGTGAGCCTCCTCGCGCGCCTGCGGGAAGCGCGCACGGTGGACTGGCGCCGCGTGCTGCCCGCCGCCGTCGTGGTGGGGTTGATGGCTGTGTATGCATTGTCCTCGCGCGTGACGTGGCTGGGCCAGCCGGTGGCGGACCTGGGCGCGCTGTACGCGCCGCTGGAGAAGGCGACGAACGCGTTCCGCGCCTCCGGCCGCTTCGTCTGGCCCTTGAGCTATCTGATTGTCATTGGCGCGGTGCTGATGGTGGCGCGTCTGTGGCGCGCTGTCCCTGGCGTCACCGTGGCCGCGCTGACGGTGGCGCTGGCGGTGCAGGCGTATGACCTGCGTGAAGACAAGAGCGCGCTCTTCAAGCCCGTGCGCTTCCAGCGCCTGCAGTCCCCCGAGTGGGCCGCGCTCCAGGGCCCCTACCAGCATCTGGCCCTCTTCCCGCCGCATGCGCAGTGGGTGTGCCGCTACGACGAGCCGCTGGTGAACGCGCTGGCGTATCAGGCGTACCGGCTGAAGCTCACCTTCAACAGCGGCTACGCGTCGCGCACGCCCCAGGCCCTGGAGACCGAGTGCCACGCGAAGCTGCCCCGCGATGGCCTGGACGCGACCACCGCGTACGTGGTGCTGCCCGAACACCTGCGGCCGTTCCTGGACGCGGGCGCGCGGTGCGGCCGGGTGGAGGGATTGTCCGTGTGCGTGGTGGCCGGCAACACGGATGCATTCGCGCAGGGGCTCGCACGTCAGCCACTTCACTGACGCGAAGCGGCACTGAAAATCCTTTCAGTCACCGAGCCGCGCGGGATATTACCTTTCAGGTAGCCCGAAGGGGTTCGGGCCCACGTCGAAAGGAGCGTTCGATGCCCGCAGTGACGAAGCACGAAGCCGGGACGGTGTGCTGGGTGGACCTGATGGCCTGGGACCTGGAGAAGGCCAAGACCTTCTATGGGGGGCTGTTCGGCTGGACGTTCGAGACGGGGGGCCAGGAGACGAACTACTACACGATGGCCCGTTCCCAGGGCCGCGAGGTGGCGGCGCTGATGCAACGCGCGAAGGACGCTCCGTTCCCGCCGGTGTGGAACCTGTACTTCAGCGTGGAGAGCGTGGACCGCTCGCTGGCACGCGTGAAGGAGCTGGGCGGCCGGGAGCTGCTGGCCCCCATGGACGTGATGGACGCGGGGCGCATGGCCTTCTGTCAGGACTCCACCGGGGTGCCGTTCGGGCTCTGGCAGCCGAACCAGTTCCAGGGCGCCGGGGTGGTGAACGAGCCCGGGTCCATGGCGTGGAATGAGGTGAAGACGCGCGACGGCGCGAAGGCCCTCGACTTCTACAAGGGCCTCTTCGGCTTCACGGCGGAGAAGATGCAGACCGAGGAGATGGACTACTGGGTCATGAAGAAGAACGGGAAGGAGGTGGGCGGCCTGATGAAGATGACCGCGAGGGATCCCGCCGACCTTCCGCCTCACTGCGTGACCACCTTCTCCGTGGCGAACACCGACGAAGCCGCGGCGACCGTCACCCGGCTGGGCGGCAAGGTGCTCGTCGCGCCGTTCGACTCGCCCTACGGTCGCATCAGCATCGTCGCCGACCCCGGCGGCGCGAGCTTCGGCATCATCAAGCTGTCGGAGATGGGCGCGGCCTGAGTCGCGCCCCCCGCCTCGCTTGGGCCTCAGTGCGTGAGGGCCGCCAGCGCGGCGGCCATCACCTGCTTCACGGGCACGTTCGCGGCCTGGGCCACGCGGACGCAGTCGTCGAACTCCGGGTGCGCGTTGAGCACCCGGCCATCGCGCAGGCCCCGCTTCACGCGGACCTTGCCCCACGGCGTCTCCACCTCCACCCAGTCGCGCTCCAGCGCGTGGCGCTCCACCCGGTGGTAGCGCACGCCCAGCGACGTGGACTCGCGCAGCACCGTGTCCACCACCGCCTCGCGCAGGCCGCCCTCCACCAGCGCGCCCAACAGGTGCGCCGGCCGCCCCTTCTTCATCACCACCGGGGCCACCCACGCGTCCTTCGCACCCACCTCCAGCAGCCGCTCCACCAGGTGGCCCAGGAGCTGCGGCGTGGCGTCGTCCAGGTTCGCCTCCACCACCCACAGGCCTTCGGTGGCCTGCGCCTCCATGCGCCCCAGCGACGCGCGCAGCACGTTGGGCCGGTCGCGGAAGTCCTTGGTGCCGACGCCGTAGCCCACCTTCTCCACGATGAAGTCCGGCGGGTGGCCAATCTTCGTCAGCACCTTGAGCAGCGCCGCGCCCGTGGGCGTCGTCAGCTCGCCCACGCCCTCGAAGCGCACCGGCACGTCGCGCAGCAGCTCCAGCGTCGCGGGCACGGGAATGGGCATCTGCCCGTGCGCCACGCGGATGGTGCCGCTGCCCAGGGGCGGCGGCGCGGCGTGCACCTCCGGGTCCCCCAAGAGCTCCAGCACCACCGCCGCGCCGCAGATGTCCACGATGGAGTCCACCGCGCCCACCTCGTGGAAGTGGATGGCGTCGATGGACACCCCGTGCACCTTCGCCTCGGCCTCGCCGATGGCGCGGAACACCGCCAGGGCGCGGGCCTTCGCGCGCTCCGGCAGCGTGGGGGCGGCTTCGATGAGCTGGCGGATGTCCGCGTAGGCGCGGTGCGGGTGCGCTTCCTTCGCGTCCAGCACCACGTCCAGGTGCGTGCCGCTGATGGCGTGGCGCACCGCGCGCGACACCGCCAGCTTCCAGCCCGGCACGTTGAGGCCACTCAGGGCCTGGGTGAGCGCGTCGGGGGACACGCCCAGGTCGATGCCCGCCGCCAGGAACATGTCCCCGGCGATGCCGCCCACGGGCTCCAGGTAGAGGATGCGTCGCATGGCTTCAGCGCCGTCCCTTCGTGCGGGAGATGAGCGCCGCGTAGAAGCCGCCGCCAAACCCGTTGTCGATGTTCACCGTCGCCACGTTCGCGGCGCACGAGTTCACCATCGCGAGCAGCGCGGAGATGCCCTTGAGGTTCGCGCCGTAGCCCACCGACGTGGGCACCGCCACCACCGGGATTCCGACCAGGCCGCCCAGCGCGCTCGCGAGCGCCCCCTCCATGCCCGCCACCACCACCGCGACGTGGCACTCCTGGATCTCCTCGCGCCGGCGCAGCAGCCGGTGGATGCCCGCCACGCCCACGTCGTAGACGCGCCGCACCTCCGCGCCCATCGCCTCCGCGGTGAGCGCCGCCTCCTCCGCCACGGGGATGTCGCTCGTGCCGGCCGTCACCACCGCGACGAGCCCCGCCTTCACCTTGCGCTGGCGCATGTGGAAGATGCGCGCCACCGGGTGGTACTCGGCCTTGGGGAAGCGCGCGAGCAGCGCCTCCGCCTTGTCCGGTTGCAGCCGCGTCACCAGCACCGTCTGCTTGCGCTCCACGAGCGCGCCCACGATGCCCAGCAGCTGCTCCACCGTCTTGGGCTCGCCCAGCACCACCTCCGGGAAGCCGAAGCGCAGGTTGCGGTGCGTGTCGAGCGTCGCGTAACCCAGCTCCGCGTACGGCAGGTCCTTGAGCTTGCCCACCGCGTCGTCCAGGGTGACCTTGCCCGTCTTCACCTGACCCAGCAGCTGCCGAAGCGCCTTCTCGTCCATGGGCGACCGTCTACCCCACCCGCCCCCGGTGCTCCAGACGCGCGGCGGCGGGACGGGCCTGCCAGGGAGACCTACAGGCCCAGCCGGGCCAGCAGCGCCTGGGTGCTGCCGCGCTCCAGCACCAGCAGCATCCGCCCGCCCAGCGCCGTGGGGGCCGTGGCCGTGAAGTGCGCGCCCAGGACCACCACCGGGCCCGGACCGGCGTCCACCTCGCCCAGCACGCCCGCCAGCACCGGCCGCACCGGGCCGCGCTCCAGCCGGGGCACCGTGGGCAGCAGCCGCCAGCCCGTCAGCCGTCCGATGGCGGACAGACACGCGCTGGCGATGATGTTCGCCGCTTCCGCCAGGGCGCTCTCGCGCTCCTCGGGGGACGCGGGCTGGCCTCGCACCAGCACCGACTCCAGCGCCTCACCGTCCCGGGGCGGCAGCAGCAGCACCAGGGCGCCGCGCAGCTCGCCCGTCATGCCCAGGCGCACGGCGACGGCGGGACCGTCCTCGCCCGGGAGGGCCAGCCCGTCCTGGGGGTAGACCCAGCGCACTTCGGGGATGGACAGGTCCACGCGGCCGCCCATCAGGCGGGCCAGGGCGTTGGCACCGTGGCCACAGCCGATGTTGGCCACCTCGCGCAGGGCGTCGAGCTGCGCGTCGCTGGGCAGGGGCGGACTCACGCGGTCAGTAACCTCGGGACGTCCAGGATGAACACGGGCCGGCCATTGCCCAGGATGGTCACCCCGGACAGGCCCGGCAGCAAGTCCAGCGGTCGGGACAGGGGTTTGAGGACGACTTCCTCCTGCCCCAGGAGGCGATCCACCGCCAGCGCCACCTTGCCGGTGCCGGCATCCCCCTCCATCACCACGAAGGGCCGGAAGCCCGGCCGGGGTGACGCGGGCACGCCCAGGAGCACCTCCAGCGGGTGCACCGGCAGCAGGCCGTTGCCGTGGGGCAGGAGCGCCGTCTCCCGGCTGCGGCTCAGGGTCTCTGGATCCGCCTCCGTGGCGCCCACCACCTTGGCGATGGGAAGACCGAAGACCTCCTCCCCCACCTGCACGAGGAGCAGGTGCACGACGGCCACGGTGAGCGGCAGCCGCAGGGTGAAGACGGTGCCCCGGCCGCGCTCGCTGTCGATTTCGAGCGTGCCGCCCACGCTCTCCACCACGCGCTTGACGGCATCCATGCCCACGCCGCGCCCGGAGATGTCGGTGAGCTCCTTGGCGGTGGAGACGCCGGGGAGGCACGACAGCAGGAAGGCGTCGCGGTCCGCCATGCGCGCGGCGGCCTCTTCCGTGATGAGCCCGCGCTTCAACGCGGAGGCCTTGAGGCGCACGGGGTCCATGCCCCGGCCGTCGTCCTCGATATCGATGATGACCCGGTCGCGCGCGCGGCGCACCGTCACCAGCACGCGGCCGCGCACGGACTTCTTCGCGGCCAGCCGCTCCTCCGGGGCCTCCAGGCCGTGGTCGATGCAGTTGCGCAGCAGGTGCAGGAGCGGGTCGGCCAGCTCGTCCAGGATGGCGCGGTCCAGTTCGATCTCCGCGCCGGTGATGACCAGCTCGACCTCGCGCTCCTTGCGGCGGGCCAGGTCGCGCGCGGCGCGGGGCAGCCGGTCGGTGATGAGCGACAGCGGCGTCATGCGCGCGCTCATCACCTTGTCGTGCAGGTCCTTCACCAGCGTGTGCAGCCGGTAGACGCCCTCTTCCAGGGCGGGGCGCGTGTTCTCCGGCAGCTCCTTGCCCACTTCGCGCAGACGGGCGGTGGCGAGCATCAGCTCGCCCACCGTGTCGAGGAAGTAGTCGAGCAGCTCCGTGCGCACGCGCACCGTGCGGGAGCTGGCGTCCGCGGTGGCGCGCGCGCTGTCCGACGTCGGCGGGGGGACGGCGATGATGGGCGGTTCGGGGACGGCCTGGGAGACGGAGACGACCTCCACCTCCGCCACGTTGCGCAGGGCCGTCTGGATGCCGGCCTCGCCCACGGCGGTCTCCAGGTCCACCTGGATGAAGCCGTCGGGGATGCGACCAGCCTTGAGTTCCTCCAGGGGAGGCCGCAGGTCCACGAGCGTGCCCAGGGTGGACAGCCGCTTGTGCACGAGGAACGCGCGCACGCCGGGCACCTGGCAGGTGGGCGAGATGCGCAGCCGCACGGACCAGCGGGGCGCGGCGGCGCGTCCGTCCACGCCCACGTTGGTGACGGCCTTGAGGCCCGCGGCCAGCGCCGCCACGGGGGAGCCGGGGTCGACTTCCGCCGGCACGCGCACCAGGGACTGCCCGGTGGGCGCCCCGTAGAGGGCATCCGGGCTGCTCAGTTCGCGCGGCGGCATCAGGCTGGCGGGAGGAAGGACCGCCAGGGCCGTGGACCCCGCCGCGCCGGAAGCACCCGGACCGTCCCGGCCAGCGCCGGAGTCCGGTCCCGGAGTCCCGGAAGCGCTGCCCGAAGTGCCCGAGCCCGACGTCCCGGCCGCACTGCCCGGAGCGCCCGAAGCCACCAGCCCCGACGCGTCAGCCGTGCCCGAAGCTCCGGCCGAGGGGCCCGAGCCCGACGTCCCAGCCGCACCGCCCGAGCCCGAACCCGACGCAGAAGCCCCAGCCGTACCGCCCGAGCCCGTCGAGCCCGAGGCCGCGCTGCCCGAAGCACTTGAGCCCGCCGGAGTACCGCCGGAGCCCGACGCCGAAGCCGTACCGCCGGAGCCTGACGCCGTGTCGCCCGAAGCCCCAGCAGCACCGCCCGACGTCCCGGCCGCATCCGAAGCGCCCACGCCCCCCGCCGTCCCGTCCCCGGTGGCCGAGCCGGCCTCGGAGGACGCCTCCGCCGGCTTGAGCACGGTGACGTGGGCCACGCGCGTCACCGCGGGCGCGTGTCCGGTGAGCGCCCGCACGCGCGCGCTCAACTGTTGCAGCAGGGGTTCCGCCTGTTCCGGCTCACGGCTGGACGCGACGGCGCGCACCTGGGCCGTCAGCGTGTCCGCGGCGCTCAGGAGCAGGTCCACCAGGTCCCGGTCGAGCAGCTTCCGGTCCCCACGCACGGCATCCACCAGGTCTTCCACCCGGTGCGCCAGCATGGCGATGGGCTCGAACCCCATGGAGGACGCCATGCCCTTCACGGAGTGGGCGTGGCGGAACATCGAGTCCACGGTGCTGGCGGTGGCCTCGCGCTCCAACTCCACGAGGTCCCGCCCGAGCGCCTCCAGGTGCTCGGTGGCCTCGGAGATGAAGAGGCCCAGGTACCGGGACATGTCCATCGTCATGACCCGGTACCTCCCACAGGCGGACGGGGCCGCGACCCGGGCGGGCGCGGCCCTGCGTCGCTCAGGCCTCGCCCAACACCTTCTTGACGACCGCCAGCACGTCCTCGGCCCGGAAGGGCTTGACGATGAAGTCCGAGGCGCCCGCCTCGATGGCCTCCATCACCAGGCTCTCCTGCCCGAGCGCGGAGCACATGATGACCACCGCGCTGCTGTCGGCCTTGATGATTTCCCGCGTCGCTTCGATTCCGCTCTTGAACGGCATCACGATGTCCATCGTCGTGAGGTCCGGTTTCAACTCCTTGAACTTCTCCACGGCTTCCAGGCCGTTGGCCGCCTCACCGACGACCTCGAACCCTCCAGACGCAAAGATGTCCTTGATCATGTTGCGCATGAAGATGGCGTCGTCGACGACCAGCACCCGCTTAGCCATGTGAAGAACTCCGCCTCCGTTTCAGGCCTGAGGGAGCGCACCCTATCACCGGCCGTTTCCAGGGGGCTACTCACTTGGAGGGAGTGAACAAGGCAACGACCGCCGCATCAAGTCCTTCCGGATCCAGCACGGTCACTCCCAGACCGCCCAGGCGGGCAACGCCGCGAACCGCGGGCATGACCTTGCCCGGGGCCGCGCTGACGCGCTCCACCGCCTCGATGCCGTCCACATCCGTCACCAGGAGCCCCAAATCCCGCCGCCCCCGGTCCAGCAGTACCACGCGGCACAGTGGGGTGGGGCCTTCTGGCAGATGCAAGAGCTGCCGCAGCTCCACCACCGTCACCACGCGACCGCGCAGGTTCATCACTCCAGTGATGGCGGAAGGGGCCCGGGGCACGCGGGTGTAGCGCTCCGGGGGCACGACGACCTCCCGGACCGCCGACAAGGGCAGCCCGTAGCGCTCCTTCTCTACCCGGAAGATGACGTGCCGCACGGTGGAGCCCTTTGTAGCAGAGGCGGCGGACCGTCCGGAGCCCTCAGGGCCCCAGGCGGAAGCTGCGCACCACGCTCTGCAGTTCCACGGAGAGGTTGGTCAGCTCGCTCGCCAGCGACGTCATCCGCGACACCGCGGCCGTCTGCTCCTGGATGACGGCCTGGATGGCCTCCGTGGAGCTGGCGTTGTTCTTCGCCACGAGCTTGATTTCCTCGATGGCCTTCACCATCTCCTCGCTGCCCTTCATCTGCTCGCGGGTGCTGTCGGAGATGAGCGTCACCTTCTCCGCGCCCTTGCGCGCGGTGTCGGTGATGGCTCCCATGGAGCGCATGATGTCGGTGAGGTCCTCGCGGCCCTCCGCCAGCTCCGCGATGCCTTCCTTCATGGCGCTCACGACGGAGGAGGACTGACCGGAGATGTCGCGCGCCAGGCGGGAGATCTGCTCCGCGGAGCGGCCCGCGCTCTCCGCCAGCTTGCGCACCTCGTCGGCGACCACCGCGAAGCCGCGGCCGTACTCGCCGGCGCGCGCCGCTTCGATGGTGGCGTTGAGGGCCAGGAGGTTCGTCTGCTGGGCCACCTGGGTGATGGCGTCGACGATCTTGGAGATCTCCTGCGTCTTCTCGCCGAAGGCGAACACCTGCTGGCTGGCGGACTCGATGCGGTTGAAGACCTTCTTCACCTTGTCGCCCGCGAGCTTCGCCGCCTTGGAGCCGTCCTCCGCGCTGCTGCTGGTCTCCGCGGACGTGCGGGCCGCGTCCAGGGCGGATGCCGCCGTGCGCTGGATGCTGCCGGCCATCTCCGTGATGACCTTGGAGGCCTGGGACACGAGCTGCGACTGGGTCTCCGCGCCGCTGGCGATCTTCTCCATCGACGAGCCCACCTCCTCGGTGGACCCGTTGACGTTCTCCGCCGAGCGCTGCAGGTCGATGGCCGTGTCCGCCACGCTCTTGGCGGTGTCCTGAATCTTGCCGACCAGCTCGCGCAGGTTCTCCTGCATGCGGGAGATGGCGCCCGTCAGCTCGTCGATTTCGTCGCGCGTGCTGTGGACCTCCGCGGCCACGGGCTTGGACAAATCCCCCTGGGAGATTTCGAACGCGGAGCGGCTGAGCACCTTCACGCGGGTGACGCGCGCCAGCAGCGAGGGCAGGTACGCCGCGCCGCCGAAGGTGATGAGCACGCCCACGCCCACCCGGATGACGTAGCTCCAGCGGCCCCAGGACGCGTCGAAGCTGCTCTCGCTGCCCAGCAGCCACGTGCCCAGCAGCAGGCCCAGGACGATGTAGCCGGTGGTGATCTTCCGGTGCAGCGACTGCTCGCGGACGACCTTGGGCCCCTCCACGGCGCGCAGCATTCGCTGCACGGGGTCGCGTCGGGGGGTGAGACCGGAGGAAGGGTCGTCGCGAAGGGGGCGGCGCACGGAGTGCTTTCAGCTGGGAGGGGCAGGAAGCAGCCCAGGGGTTTAGCCTTGCTGTCCGGTACGGGTCAATCATCCGCCCGGATGTGCCTGCCTGGACGGGCGAAGTGGTCGAAACCGGCGGGCGGGGTCAGCAGGCGCCCGGCGCCGTCCTTCAAGCTCCAGCGGCGCTCCCGGGTGAGCACGCCAATGGAGGTCACGGCCTCTCCGGCGCGAGCGCACGCCCGCTCGAACGCCGGGGCCCTGGAAGGGGGGACGGCCAGGAGCAGCTCGTAGTCCTCACCGCCCTGGAGCGCCCCTTCGGGTCCCAGCGCGGCGCGCACGGCGGGTGACAGGGGCAGCCGCTCCAGCTCCAGCGTGACGCCCACCCGCGACGCGGCGCACAGATGACCCAGGTCCTGGGCGAGGCCGTCGGACACGTCCAGGCCGGCGGAGGCGAAGCGGGCGGCGAGGCGACCCAGGGCGACGCGGGGCTCCGGGCGGCGCTGGCGGCGCACGGCGCCTCCCCGGCGCAGGCCGGCCTGGAGCTGCTTCAGGCCCAGGCGCGCGTCGCCCAGGGTGCCGGAGACATAGAGCCGGTCCCCGGGCCGGGCGCCCGCGCGGGTGATGGGCGGATGGGACAGCTCGCCGGTGGCGGTGAGGGTGACGGACAGCTCGCGCGCGGAGGTGAAGTTGCCGCCCACGAGCGCGATGCGGTGCGCCGTGGCGAGCGCGGCCATGCCCCGGCCGAGCGCGGACAGGTGGCGCGCGGGGAAGTCCCCGGGCAGCGCGAGCGCGCAGACGAACCAGCGGGGCGTGGCACCCATGGCGGCCAGGTCCGACAGGTTCACCGCGAGCGCCTTGTGGCCGATGTCGCCGGGAGAAAACGTGGCGCGGGTGAAGTGCACGTCCTCCACCACCGCGTCGGTGGTGACGCACAGCGCGCCCTTCGACGGGGTGAGCACGGCGCAATCGTCCCCCGGGCCGACGGGCACGCGGGCCTTGGGAAAGCAGGCGAGGAAGCGTTGGATGAGGTCGAACTCACCGGGCATGGGACGGCCACAGACCACGCCCGCTCCATGGGACGCAATGGTTCTGCTTTCGCGTCGTGGAGCGTCCGCAAGCAAACCGGCGGGCGCGGGCCCGGCGCGTGGCGTTGACGGTGTCAGCCCCACGAGGCATAGAAATTGGAGTGTCTTCCCCGCCCGTGCCCCTGGACCTGCGACGCCGTCTCGCGACGGAAGCGCTGGGCTGCGGGCTGGTGGTGGTGGCGCTGGAGGGCTCGCACCACGTCGCGGAGCACCTGGGCGCGAGCGCCACCGAGGGACGGCTCTTCATGTCCCTGTCGTGCGGCGCGGTGCTGGCGTGCCTGTTGTGGGTCCTGCGCCCGTTGTCCGGCGCGCACCTCAACCCGGCGCTCACCTTCGCGGACGCGCTGGGGGACCGCACGCCGTGGCGGGAGGTGCCGCTGTACGTGCTGGCGCAGCTCTTCGGCAGCCTCGTGGGGCGGCTCATCGCGCACCGCATGTGCAACGAACCGCTGCTGCTCACCGCGAGCCCGCCCACGGCCGACGGCGCCCGGTTCCTCACGGAGATGGTGGCGACGTTCGGTCTGCTGGTGGTGGTGCGCGGCTGCGTGCGCACGCGTCCATCGGCCACGCCGCTGGCCATCGCGGGGTATGTGGCCGCGACGGTGTGGTTCACGGACTCGCGCTCGCTGGCGAACCCCGCGCTGGTGCTGGCCCGCGCGGCCAGTGCGCACGTGGGGGTGATGAACCCGCTGGAGGTGGAGTCCTTCATCGCGGCGCAGCTGCTGGGCGCGGCGCTGGCGGTGTTCCTCTTCCGCTGGCTGCTGGGAGGCACGCCGAAGCCCGCCCCCGCGCCCGAGGCGATGGAGACCGTCGTCTTCGAGTGCGCGGATGCAGGGCCCGCGCACCTGGCCGCCGCGCTCTTCAACACGCTGGCCCATCCGGAGCGCGCTCGCGCGGTGGTGACGCCGCCGGCCGAGGGGGGCTCGGGGCCACCGCTCGCGGTGGAGGCGCTGATGCGCGAGCTGCACCTGCGCCCGGCGCCCTTGAGGGACCGGGGCGTGCCCGCGTCGCACTACGTGCTCATCGAGGTGGCGGGCCAGGCACCGGGCATGGACGCCCGCGTGCGCGAGCGCTGGTCGCTGCCCGCGCTGTCCCTGACGGACGAGGCCGGCGCGCGGGCGTTGCAGTCCGCCCTGCGGCCCCGGCTCATCCAGTTGCTGGCGCGACGGGGCTGGGAACGGCTGCACGTCGTGAGCGGGCCCGCGCCCGAGGGCCCTCGCGCGCTGACGTGATGCAGCTGGCGCGCGGCGCGTAACGCCAGAAAGGCGAGACCGTGCCCCCGGAGCGACCTGGGAAAGCGCAGCGAAGGACGGCGCTGATGGTGCGCACATCCCGCAGGCAGCGCTCACGGCCGCGCCGCCGTGCAGTGCCCGGCCGACTCCCGGTCCGATGGAACCGCATGCGCATGACGGAGCGCGGCGTTGACGTCAGCGCGATGGGCGAGCATGACAGTTCGACTCAGAGGAACCGCGCATGATGGAAGGTCTTCCCCCCGTCGTCTCCTGGCCGCCGCTGCAGACCCTGATGCGGCTGACGCTCGCGCTCGCGGTGGGCCTGTTCGTCGGGCTGGAGCGGGAGTGGCGCGGCAAGGAAGCGGGCCTGCGCACCTTCGGCTTCGCGGCGCTCTTGGGCGGCATGGGCGGCCTGCTGGGCCCGAACTTCGCGCTGATGAGCCTCGCGCTCCTGGGCGTTCTCCTGTGCTTCCTCAACTGGCAGTCCCTGCGCGCGAACGGCGGCGCCGAGCTGACGACCTCCGCCGCGCTGCTCGTGACGGGCTTCACCGGCGTGCTCTGCGGCCTGGGCCACACGGTGACGCCCGCCGCGGTGGGCGTGACGACGGCGGGCCTGCTCGCGTGGAAGGAGCGGCTGGCCACCTTCAGCCATAAAATCACCGCCGAGGAGCTGCGCTCCGCCATCCTGCTGGCCATCCTCGCCTTCGCCATCTACCCGGTGCTGCCCGCGCAGCCAGTGGACCCGTGGGGCCTCATCGAGCCTCGCGCCGCGTGGGTGACGGTCATCCTCATTGCCGCCATCGGCTTCGTGAACTACCTCCTGTGGAAGGTGTTCGGCGCGCACGGCGTGGAGGTGACGGGCTTCCTGGGCGGACTCGTCAACAGCACCGTCACCGTGGCGGAGCTGGCCAACCGCGTGCGCGAGACCTCCGGCCGCCTGCTGAACGTGGCCTACCGGGGCGTGATGCTGGCCACCGCCGCGATGGCGCTGCGCAACGCCGTGCTCCTGGGCCTGTTGTCCTTCCGCGCGCTGGTGAACTCCGCCATCCCGCTGGTCCTCATCCTGCTGTCCAGCACGGGCCTGGCGCTGATGCGCTCGCGCACCGAAGCCCCACCC
>NZ_RAWI01001187.1 GCF_003612125.1 Corallococcus praedator | reverse complement strand
ATCGAGCAGAGCTTGCAAGATCTGGCGCTGGAGTTGGGGCAGTCGATCGATCAGCAATCAGCCGCGCAGCTTTATCAAACGGCTAGCGACTTGCTTCATCAGACCGATTATGCGCCGCTGACCCTTGCCCGTGTTGCTGGAACGCTGCTGGTCTATCAGTTGCAGAAGACCGAAGCCGAAGAAGTGGAGTGGTTTAAGTCGCAAGTGGAGCAATGTACAAACGATGAAGATGTAGAGGAACTGATCGAGTCGCTGCACCGCATCGACGCCCTGTAAGCGCGATCGCAGCGCTCAGCACCGGGAAGCTCTAGCAAAAATGCAGAAATTTTATCTTTGCAGCCCGTTAAGCTAACGTTGAATCATAAGAATGCCGAGACTGCTGCGTTTGCGGACGATCGGTTAGTCGCTTGATCGATTAGAC
>NZ_RAWI01001186.1 GCF_003612125.1 Corallococcus praedator | reverse complement strand
CCTTGGATGTATCTGCTGCCGCTGCTCCGCCGCCAATATTGAGGTTGGTAAAGGTAATGATCAAGCCTGTCACCGTACCCAACAGTCCCAACAGCGGGGCGATGCCGACCACCGATTCGAGAAACTTGTCGCCGCGCCGCATTTTGACAAATTCGCGATCGCCTGCTGCTTCCATTGCCAGCCGAAAGGTTTCGGGCGTGGGCAGATTCAGTCGCAGCGGAGCAAGCAAAAACCGTCCGATCGGCAGCGCTTCGGCACGAGCGGCGATCGAGGCGGCTTCGTCCAAATCAAACCGAGCTGCATCCAAGACCTCCTGCACGATGCGACGCTCTTGCTTCAACAGCCGATACCAAAACTGAGCGCGATCGAGAGCACAGGCGATCGTCGCCACAGATAAGCCGAGCAGGGGAATCATAACGGG
>NZ_RAWI01001185.1 GCF_003612125.1 Corallococcus praedator | reverse complement strand
GGCATATGGCGCATCAATGTCATCCAACTACAATAGCCGTCCGCTGTTACCAGAAGTTCTGTTTGATAATGGTCAGGCGCGGTTGATTCGCCGTCGCCAGACCATCGAAGAATTACTGGCGTTGGAATGGCTTTAACTGCGGTTAGTCGCTGGTTGCATGATGACTTGCCTCCAGCGACGGAGTTGACACTGAATGACGACGTACCAGCGTCGGACTAAAGACATTAGTGATTTCCGGGAGAGGGCGATTATCCGCCACCGCCAAAGCCAGTTCGGCAGCCTGGGTCGCCATCGTCACGATTGGGTAACGCACGGTGGTCAGGCGCGGACGCACATAGCGTGACACCAGCACATCATCAAAGCCAATTAACGAAATCTCACCCGGTACATCAATACCATTATCATTGAGAACGCCCATCGC
>NZ_RAWI01001184.1 GCF_003612125.1 Corallococcus praedator | reverse complement strand
GCGTTCAACGACGGCAAATGCCTTTGGGGCCGCCATCACGCATTCCAGCGACTGCACGGGCCAACCGGGGACTGAGGGCAAAACCTGCGTACGGCTTCTGCGCAAAGCTTTAGTACTGCGCCGCGCCTGCGCCCGCTTTGAGATCATGGCATAGGCGCGGAGGTAGTCTCCGCGGCAGCTCGCTATCGCTGTTGCGCGCGATACATCACTTAGTCGCGCGTTGCCCGGGCTCACGCCGTAGCAATATTCCTCGATGTCCTTGGCGCAGCTATCACGCAGAAGCGTCGCCGCTTCCTCAAAACTCTGGCTCTGTGCTGCGGTGCTCCCAGCTCCGGCAAACATCGCTATTGGAAGGAACCTGCAGAAAAGTGTCATTCCTGTCGCTCATTTCGCCCGCGTAATAAAGTGCGGAGGGCTATGT
>NZ_RAWI01001183.1 GCF_003612125.1 Corallococcus praedator | reverse complement strand
CCGCCGTACGGACGGTTCTGATCGAGGACACCGCGTCGTCGGGGGAGAGCGCCCCGGAGGCGATCCGGGTCTCCAGCAGGGAGACCTCGAGATCGAGGGCGTCGTACCGTCGGGTGAAGAAGGACAACGCTTCCTCCGGTGGCACGTCGGGCACCTGCCCGACGGCTCGCTCACCGGACTCCGTGCGGACGTACACCGTCCCGTCTGGGTCGACCCGGCCAAAGGAGGCAGGCCCCGCGCCGTCGCTCATAGGGCCCTATCCTGCCTGATTCACTCGCCAGGGTCATATCAGGTTCTCAGCCTGCGTCGCCTGGTCGTTAGTCTCGCCACTGTGTTCATCGCCTCCTTCCCCGCCGGTCCGTGGCAGACGAACTGCTACGTGGTGGCCACCGAGCCCGGTGCCGAGTGCCTGATCCTGGAT
>NZ_RAWI01001182.1 GCF_003612125.1 Corallococcus praedator | reverse complement strand
GAGTACGCGTCGATGTTCGCCGCGCTCGGCACCCGGGTCACGGTGGTGGAGAAGCGCGAGGACATGCTCGGGTTCTGCGACGCGGAGACGGTGGAGTCGCTGCGCTTCCACCTGCGCGACACCGGGGTCACCTTCCGCTTCGGCGAGGAGGTCGTCGACGTCGCGGTCAGCGACCGGGGCACCATCACCAACCTGAAGTCGGGCAAGGCGGTGCCCGCCGACATGGTCATGTACTCCGCCGGCCGGCAGGGCTCGACGGCCTCGCTCGACCTGGACAACGCGGGCCTGAGCGCGGACGACCGGGGCCGCATCGACGTCGACGAGCACTACCGCACCGAGGTCGAGCACATCTACGCCGTCGGTGACGTCATCGGCTTCCCCGCCCTGGCCGCCACGTCGATGGACCAGGGCCGCCTCGCCG
>NZ_RAWI01001181.1 GCF_003612125.1 Corallococcus praedator | reverse complement strand
CTTCAAGACTGGCTGGATCGAAGCCGATCGCACCACTCATTTGTTCCCGAATATTTTCAAGAATTGTCCCCTTTACATCAATTGTTACTTTGATGGGGAAGCTCCATTTTTCCCAATCTAAATAAATGTCAACAGACCTGTCAGTTTGATTGGCAAAATTATACACCAGCCTTTCCTGCATGTTGGGCAAGTTTTTCTTTTGCACAGTGGGCACATGCAGCACATCCAGCTCCTTCTGGTAAAAATAACTTCCCCAACTTTTAGTATTTTTATTAAAGATCAACACACTGCTATCTTCATGCACTTCAATAAAAAAAGCATATTTGCCGGCAGGCAATTTTTTTCCATTGATGGTTACATCGGTTGAAAAAGACATGGTGGTAGCCTCATCAGCTCCGGCACGCCAGGGAGATGGCACATT
>NZ_RAWI01001180.1 GCF_003612125.1 Corallococcus praedator | reverse complement strand
CCTCAAGGTGTTCGGCCACTAAAAAATCCCCACCCGATAACGGGCCGCTCCCGGGAACTCTCCCGGGGTGCGGCCCGTTTTCTTTTGGATATTTGTAAGAAACGAAAGAAAGCCGGCATACTTCATATACGATGGCACCCCGGCGTCTCACCACCGACCTGCAAGAGGCATTCCTGTTGAACGCATTGCCGGAATTTCTCTTGTGCCGAAACAACCACCGCATTAGCGTGCGGCCACGCGCTGTTGATCCCCTGAAAAAACTTTTTGGCGCGCACGTTAGCGTTACCAACGCCTCCGCTTCAGCTTCCCTCTGCAACCGCGGAGTTTTGTAGTAAAATTGAAAATCCCCCGACCGTAAAATATCTGGCATGAAATTCCTCAAGACCCCAGTGGCCGCCGGCCTCCTCTCCCTCGCCTTTGC
>NZ_RAWI01001179.1 GCF_003612125.1 Corallococcus praedator | reverse complement strand
GCCATCAATTGGGTTACGAGCATGTAGGTGAACAATTGAGGCGCCAGCCTCAGCGGCACCAATCGCCGCTTCGGCAATTTGACCTGGTGTTACCGGCAGGTAACGGGACATGGAAGGTGTATGAATTGCGCCGGTGACCGCGCAAGTGATGATGACTTTACGAGCCATGGTGACCTCCTGGTTACTTTTATTTTGGTGTTCAGGATGAAGTGATGCCGTCAGGAATTTGGTGCTTGACGCTTGTGCGCAGCGAGAGCCATAAGGCGGCGGTCACGCCAGGCGGATCGCAATGCAATGCCTTCAAGTTCAAGTTTTTGGCGGCGCTCGTCATGTACTCGGGCGACTGCTGATTCCGACCAGTCAAAAGCATTTTCGGAATTGATCGTTTCGCGATTTTGCTGACCGTAGCGTTTGGCATAGTC
>NZ_RAWI01001178.1 GCF_003612125.1 Corallococcus praedator | reverse complement strand
CCTTCAGGATGTCGAGCGTCGCCGTCAGGCAAATGCCGTCATCGATCGGCAGCGTCGAATTCTCGATGAAGAAATCCGCGCTGTGCAAAACGAACCCGCGTTCGGCTTCGACCGGGCCGCCCTTCATCACCCTGACACTGTCCGGCCGCGCCGCAGCGTCGGTCACCTCGGCTTGCGGGATGACCTGCAGCTTCACCAGCAGATCCGGGAATTTGATATTCGGGGCCGGGCGATTCACCACGATCCCCATCGCACCTTCGGACGAATGGGCACACAGATAGATCACGCTGCGCATGAAGCGTTCATCGGTCATCGCGGGGGTCGCGATCAGCATCTGACCGTCCAGGTACCCCTGCGGTTCCTTCTTTTTCAAAGTTTTCCGCGGAATCTTCATGGCTCAAGATTATCCCGATCGTCCCACA
>NZ_RAWI01000117.1 GCF_003612125.1 Corallococcus praedator | reverse complement strand
CGGGAGCGCACTGTCAGTGGCCACGCCGTCTCCTTCCCCAGCGCGAACTCCAACACGCCCGGGGGCGCGGAGGGTGGATTTGGCGCGTGGCGTTTCCAGGTGGCGGAAGGATCCGCGCCCCCGGGCGTGTTGGAGTTCGCGCTGGGGAAGGAGACGGCGTGGCCACTGACAGTGCGCTCCCGGAGGCCGGGGGACCGCGTCCGCACGCGGTCGGGGCACCGCAAGGTGCAGGACGTGCTGGTGGATGCCCGCGTTCCGGCGGAGGCGCGCGACGCGCAACCGGTGGTGGTGGACGCGGACGGGGGGCTGTTGTGGCTCCCCGGGGTCGGGGTCTCCGTCGCGGACCGGGGAGCGCCAAGCACCGAGGTGGCTTCCCGACACTCGCTGTGGGCGTCATCTCCGGCCACAAGCGAACGCAAGGGGCCTCCGTTATAGAGTCGATGCCTCGAAACGGGGGGATGGTCGCGGACCCCTAAATAGTTGAGGGCTTTTTACTGTTGCTGATACGGTCCGTCGCTGGCCTGCACACAGGCGGGCGCCGGGCAAATGACGAACATCGCCGGGGTTCTTCCTGGCACGGCCCTCATCCCGCCGAGTACCGAAAGGGCAGCTGAAACGTGCGTTCGACCTACAAGACCATCGGGCTCTGGGTCATCCTGATCGTCCTCTTCGTCGCCTTCTACAATTTCTTCTCGCAAGGCAACGAGCAGGTGCAGGAACCGACCTTCACCCAGCTTCTGACCAAGGTGGAGGAGAAGAAGGTCCGGGCCGTCTCCGTCAAGGGCAACACCTACTCCGGCACGTTCAATGATTCGAACGACAAGTTCCGGACCACGGGACCGCCGCCGGACGTGGCCGTGCTCAACCAGCTCCGTGCCGCCGGCGTGGATGTGAAGTACGAGCGCGAGGAGCAGAACAGCCTCTGGCTCACCATCCTCGGGCAGTGGATGCCCGTCGTCTTCCTGTTCCTGTTCTTCATCTTCTTCATGCGCCAGCTCCAGGGCGGCAGCGGCAAGGCGATGACGTTCGGGAAGTCCAAGGCGAAGCTCCTGAGCGAAAGCCACAACAAGGTCACGTTCGCGGACGTGGCTGGCGTGGACGAGTGCAAGGAGGAACTGGAGGAGATCGTCGCCTTCCTCAAGGACCCCAAGAAGTTCACCAAGCTGGGCGGCCGCATCCCCAAGGGCGTCCTGATGATGGGGCCTCCGGGCACGGGCAAGACGCTGCTCGCCCGCGCGGTGGCCGGTGAAGCAGGCGTCCCGTTCTTCTCCATCTCCGGCTCGGACTTCGTGGAGATGTTCGTGGGCGTCGGCGCCAGCCGCGTGCGCGACCTGTTCGAGCAGGGCAAGAAGAACGCCCCCTGCATCATCTTCATCGACGAGATCGACGCCGTGGGCCGCCACCGTGGCGCGGGCCTGGGCGGCGGTCACGACGAGCGCGAGCAGACGCTCAACCAGCTGCTGGTGGAGATGGACGGCTTCGAGTCCAACGACGGCGTCATCCTGATCGCCGCCACCAACCGTCCGGACGTGTTGGATCCGGCGCTCCAGCGCCCGGGCCGCTTCGACCGCCGCATCATCGTTCCCCGTCCCGACCTCAAGGGCCGCCTGGGCGTGCTGAAGGTGCACACCCGCCGCGTGCCGCTGGCGCCGGAAGTGGAGCTGGAGGTCATCGCCCGCGGAACGCCCGGCATGACGGGCGCGGACCTGGAGAACCTGGTCAACGAGTCGGCCCTGATGGCCGCGCGCCAGAACAAGGAGCGCGTGGACCTGACGGACTTCGAGCAGGCCAAGGACAAGGTCTTCATGGGCCCGGAGCGCCGGTCCATGATCATGACCGACAAGGAGAAGCGGAACACGGCCGTCCACGAGGCCGGCCACGCGCTGCTCGCCAAGCTGCTGCCGGGCTGCGACCCGCTGCACAAGGTCACCATCATCCCGCGCGGTCAGGCCCTGGGCGTCACCTGGAGCCTGCCCACCGAGGACAAGGTGAACGGCTACCGCAAGCAGATCCTGGATCAGATCACCATGGCGATGGGTGGCCGCATCGCCGAGGAGATCATGTTCAACGAGATGAGCAGCGGCGCGGCGAACGACATCGAGCGGGCGACGGAGACGGCGCGCGCCATGGTGTGCCGCTGGGGCATGAGCGAGAAGATGGGCCCGCTGGCGTTCGGCAAGAGCGACGGTGAGGTGTTCCTGGGCCGCGACTTCAACTCGTCCAAGGACTACTCCGAGGACACCGCCCGGCAGATCGACGCGGAAGTGCGCAGCATCGTCGTGGGCTGCTACACCCACGGCAAGCAGCTGCTCACCGACAAGATGGACGTGCTGCAGCGCGTGTCCGACGCCCTGGTGGAGTACGAGACGCTCGACGCCGAGGACGTGAACATCATCCTGCAGGGCGGCCAGCTCACCCGTGAGCGTCCGCCCCCGCGCGTCAGCTCCTCCCCGAAGCCGACGGAGAAGAAGGACAAGCGGAAGATCCTCGACGCGCTCGAGGGCCTGCCCAACATGGAGCCGAAGAAGGCGTAGTCGCCTCTCGCGGCACCTGACGCAGTGACGAAGGCCCTTCCCGCGACTGTCGGGGAGGGCCTTTCGCTTGGGTCTGGCCTTCCGTGGGCGAAAGGAAGCGGCGACACTGGGCCTTCGCCTGAGCCCGTTGCCGCCGAGGTGCCCCGACCGTGATGCGTGCCCGTCTCATCTCCCGCGATCGTCCCGACGACCTGATGCTGGCGCTGCGCCGGCTGAACCTGTCCGTGCGCTCCTGCCAGCAGCTGACGCGCGAGCTGGGCCACGCGCAGGTGCTCGTCACGGGAGGACGGCCCTCCTACGAGGAGGAGCTGCTTCCCGAATACGGCACCCGGGAGCGCGAGCAGTTCCCGACCTGGGTGTCGGGCAAGGCCAGCGACCGGGCCGGGGATGCGCTCCTGTCCGGCAGCCGCAAGCAGTTCGAGCGGCTCATCACGCTGGCGCGCAAGTCGCCCCGCACGGACGCGCTGGCGCGCGCGCTGGAGGCCGTGCTCGAACTCCAGACGCCGCCCGTGCTGGAGCTGGGCGGACGCCGGTTCGAGTGGGGCACGCGCACGTACGTGATGGGCGTGGTGAACGTCACGCCGGACAGCTTCTCCGACGGCGGCCGGTTCCCGGACGCGGCCAGCGCGGTGGAGCACGGGGTCGCCCTGGCGGAGGCCGGCGCGGACATCCTCGACGTCGGAGGTGAATCCACGCGGCCGGGCTCGCTTCCGGTGCCCGCGGAGGAGGAGCTGGCGCGCGTGCTCCAGGTGGTGGAGGGCCTGCGGGCGCGCACGTCGGTGCCCATCTCCGTGGACACCATGAAGGCGTCGGTGGCGGCGGAGGTGCTCAAGGCCGGAGCGCACCTCATCAACGACGTCACCGGCTTCCACTTCGACCCGACCCTGCCCGGCGTGGTGGCCGCCGCGGGCGCGGCGTGTTGTCTGATGCACACCCAGGGGATGCCCCGGACGATGCAGCAGGCGCCCTTCTACGAGGACGTGATGGGCGAGGTGATGGACTACCTGGAGCAGGGCGTGCTCCAGGCGCTGCTGGCGGGCATCCCTCGCGAGCGCATCCTGTTGGACCCCGGCATCGGGTTCGGCAAGACGCTGGAGCACAACCTCTTCCTGCTACGGAGGCTGGAGGAACTGCGGGGGTTGGGTCAGCCGCTGCTCGTGGGCACCAGCCGCAAGTCCTTCCTTGGAAAGCTCACGGGAGGCAGGGGCCCCACCGAGCGGCTGGCGGCCACGCTGGGCTCGGTGGCGGCGATGGCGGTGATGGGCGGCGCGGACGTGGTGCGGGTGCACGACGTGACGGAGGCGCGCGACGCGCTGGCGGTGGCGGATGCCATTCGCCATGCCCGGGGCGGCGGCGACCTGTACGGCGCCTGACGCACGCAAGCCTGGTTGTCATAAAGAGGCCAGGCGGGCGTGCCTGGGTGCTTGCCTGGTGGTCATCCCGTCCCTACGTTCGAGCCCGCGTGTCGGAAGGGGTATAAGCCCCGGGACGTGAGCGTGGCCGGAGGACATCTCCGGCGTGGGAAAGGTGGAGCGGGACACATGGCGTACAGGATGAACATGCCCCCCAAGGAAGCGCAGAAGACGGAGCGGCTGTTCGGCACCGACGGCGTGCGCGGCGTGGCCAACGTCTATCCGATGACGGCCGAGGTCGCGATGAAGCTCGGTCGCGCGCTGGCGTACCTCATCCGCAGCGGTCCGCACCGGCACCGCGTCATCGTGGGCAAGGACACGCGTCTGTCCGGCTACATGCTGGAGCAGGCCCTGTCCGCCGGCCTCATCTCCATGGGCGTCGACGTGGAGCAGGTGGGCCCGCTGCCCACGCCCGGCATCTCCAACCTCACCACGTCCATGCGCGCGGACGCGGGCGCCGTCATCTCCGCGTCGCACAATCCCTACCAGGACAACGGCATCAAGTTCTTCTGGCGCGACGGCTTCAAGCTGCCGGATGAGACGGAAGCGAAGATTGAAGAGCTGGTCTCCAGCGGAGAGATCGACAACATCCGCCCCACGGCCACCAAGATTGGCCGCGCCATCCGCCTGGAGGACGCGCGGGGCCGCTACATCGTCTACCTGAAGGCCACCTTCCCCCGTGAGCTGACGCTGGAGGGGATGACCATCGTCGTGGATTGCGCCAACGGCGCGGCCTACAAGACGGCGCCCGCGGTGCTGGAGGAGCTGGGCGCGAAGGTCATCGCCCTGGGCGTGTCTCCGGACGGCAAGAACATCAACCACAAGTGCGGCGCGCTCCACCCGGAGGGCCTGGCCAAGGCGGTGGTGAAGCACGGCGCCAACCTGGGCGTGGCGCTGGACGGCGACGCGGACCGCCTCATCGTCGTGGACGAGAAGGGCAACGTCGTGGACGGCGATGCCATCATGGCCATCTGCACGGGTGAGCTGGTCGCTCGCAAGGAGCTGAAGAAGAAGACGCTCGTCGCCACGGTGATGAGCAACATCGGCCTGGAGCGCGCGGTGGCGCAGTGGGGCGTGAAGGTCGCGCGCACCCGCGTGGGTGACCGTCACGTCGTCGACGAGATGCGCCGCAACGGCTACAGCCTGGGTGGCGAGCAGAGCGGTCACCTCATCTTCCTGAACCACACCACCACCGGCGACGGCACGCTCGCGGCGCTCCAGCTGCTGGCGGTGATGTGCCGCCAGGGCAAGCCCCTGAGCGAGCTGGCCTCCATCTTCCAGCCGGTGCCGCAGACGCTGCTCAACGTGGTGGTGAAGCAGCGCCGGGAGCTGGGCGAGCTGCCCACGGTGATGAAGGCCATCAAGAACGTGGAGCAGAAGCTGGGCTCCTCCGGCCGCGTGCTGGTGCGCTTCTCCGGCACCGAGCCCAAGGCCCGCGTCCTCATCGAAGGCGAGGACGCGACGCGCAACGAGGCCTACGCCCGCGAAATCGTCGAGGCGATCTCCAAGGCGCTCAACGGTTAGCAGGACGGGGCCTTCCGTCCCGGGCCCCGCGCAGGACGGTTGACTTCCGGACGCCGGCCACCAATAGAGGGGCCGGCGCGGGCCCGGGCCTCGGACAATCCCGCACCTCGCGCCGGGTGAGGAGCGGTCGATGGGACAGCGACTGGGTGTCAACGTGGATCACGTGGCGACGCTGCGGCAGGCGCGGCGCACCGTGTATCCGGATCCGGTGACGGCGGCGGCGATGGCGGAGCTGGCCGGCGCCCGGCAGATCACCATCCACCTGCGCGAGGACCGGCGCCACATCCAGGACCGGGACCTGCGCATCCTGCGCGACACGGTGCAGACGCTCCTCAATCTGGAGATGGCCGCCACCGCGGAGATGGTGAAGATCGCCTACGAGTACAAGCCGGACGTGGTGACGCTCGTGCCCGAGCGGCGCGAGGAGCTCACCACCGAGGGCGGCCTGGAGGTCGCGGGCCAGCGCGAAACCATCGCGAAGATCATCAAGAACCTGAAGGACGGGGAGATCGCCGTCTCGCTGTTCATCGATCCGGACCTGGACCAGGTGCGCGCGTCGCACAAGGTGAACGCGGACCGGGTGGAGCTGCACACGGGGCGCTACTGCGAGGCGCGCAACGACAAGGAGCGCGCGCGGGAGCTGGCGCGCATCGTGGACGCGGCCAAGGCGAGCGCGAAGCTGGGCATGGGCGTGGCCGCGGGCCACGGGCTCAACTACGACAACGTGCAGGCCATCGCGCGCATCCAGGAGATCGACGAACTCAACATCGGGCACGCCATCGTCGGGCGCGCGGTGCTGGTGGGCTTCGAGCGCGCGGTGCGAGAGATGTTGGAACTGATGCGCGACCCGGGGTAGCCGCCATGTCCATCGTCGGCCTGGGGTTGGACCTCTGCTCCATCGAGCGCATCCAGCGCATCCTCGACGGGCCTCGCAAGGATGCGTTCCTGGCGCGCGTGTACACCGAAGGCGAGCGTGCCTACTGCGCGCCCCGCCACGACGCGGCCAGTGCCTTCGCGGCGAGGTTCGCGGCGAAGGAGGCGCTGGTGAAGGCGATGGGCGTGCCGCCCGGGGTGCATTGGAAGGACATGGAGGTGGTGCGCGAGGGCGGCCCGCCGCGCTTCGTGCTCTCCGGCGTGGCCCGTGAAGTGATGGAAGCGCGAGGGTGGGAGGCGATGCTCGCGCTCACCCATGATGCCGGCGTGGCCGCGGCCACGGTGGTGCTCCAGACGAAGTGAAGCAGGAAGGACTGAAGCCATGCAGCGCGTGCTCACCGCCGTCCAGATGCGTGAAGCCGAAGCGGCCGCCCAGGAACACCACGGGATGCCCTCCGGGTTGTTGATGGAGAACGCGGGCCGTGCGCTCGCGGACGCCGCCCGGAGCATCGCGGGTCCGGGGGGGCGCTTCACCGTGCTCTGCGGCCCCGGCAACAACGGCGGGGACGGGCTCGTCGCCGCGCGCTTCCTGCTCGAAGGTGGGGCGCGCGTGGTGGTGTCGCTGGTGGGCGACACGGCGAAGCTCACTGCGGAGTCGAAGCGCAACCTCCAGGCGCTGGAGGGCTTTGGCGAATCGCCGCGCGCCTTCGAGGCGCTGCCGGAGGCGGGCGCGGGGGACGTGGTGGTGGACGCGCTGTTCGGCACCGGCCTGCGCCGCGCGCCGGAAGGGGCCTTCGCGGATGCGATTGGCACCGTGGCGCGGTGGCGGCGCGCGGGGGCGAAGGTGGTGGCGGCGGACGTGCCGTCAGGCCTCCAGAGCGACACCGCGGAGCCCTTTCCGCTGTGCGTGGAGGCGGACGTCACGGTGGCCTTCGGGTTCCTGAAGCCCGCGCATGAGCTGGAGCCCGGCGCTTCGCTGTGCGGGGACGTGCGGCGCGTGGACATTGGCCTGGGCGGCGAGTCCGCGCGGGCGGTGTCGGGCGCGGAGCTGCTGCGGGTGGAGGAGAAGGACGCGCGCGAGGTGATTCCGGCGCGCCGCGCGGACACGCACAAGGGCACCTACGGCCACGTGCTGGTGGTGGCGGGCAGCTCGGGCAAGACGGGCGCGGCGGCGATGGTGGCCCTGTCGGCGCTGCGCAGCGGCGCGGGGCTCGTCACGGTGGCGACGCGCGCGGAGGCGCTGCCGTGGGTGATGGCGCACTCGCCGGAGATCATGGGCATCGCCCTGCCGGGAGAGGGGCCGCTGGGCAAGGGCGACCTGGAGGCGCTGAAGGGCGCGCTGGAGGGCAAGGATGCGCTGGTGATGGGCCCGGGCATCCCCCGGGGCCCGGAGACGGGCGCGTTGATTGGCGACCTGCTGGCGGCGGTGGACGTGCCCGCGGTGCTGGACGCGGACGCGCTCAACGCCGTGGCGGAGGACCTGACCGTGCTGCGCCGGGCGAAGGGCCCCGTGCTGCTCACGCCGCACCCGGGGGAGATGGCCCGGCTGTGGGGGCGGACGACGAAGGACGTGCAGCAGCACCGCGTGGGCGTGGCGCTGAACATGGCCACGTCGCTCAACGTCACGGTGGTGCTCAAGGGCTCGCGCACGCTCATCGCGGAGCCGGGCGGGCGCGTGTTCATCAACCCCACGGGCAACGCGGGCATGGCCACCGGTGGCACGGGTGACGTGCTGTCGGGCGTGTGCGGCGCGCTGCTCGCGCAGGGCATCAAGCTGCCCAGGGCGGCGTGGACGGCGGTGTACGCGCACGGACTCGCGGGCGACCTCGCGGCGAAGCGGCGGGGCCTGATGGGCCTCATCGCCACGGACCTGCTGGAGGACCTGGGGTCGGTCTGGGTGCGGTGGGGGCGATGAGCGAGCCCACCCTCACGCGGCGCCTCGTGTCTCCGTCCCCGGAGGAGACGCACCGGCTGGGCGTGAAGCTGGGCAAGCTGCTGGAGCCCGGGGACTTCGTGGGGCTCGTGGGCGACCTGGGCGCGGGCAAGACGCACCTGGTGCGCGGCGTGGCGGAAGGCGCGGGCGTGGCGAAGTCGGAGGTGGCGAGCCCCACGTTCGCCATCGTGTATCCGTACGAGGGCCGCATCCCGCTGTACCACGCGGACCTGTACCGGCTGGCCGACTACGAGGAGCTGTACGCCACCGGCTTCGTGGACATGGTGGCCGACAACGACCGCGCCATGTTGGTGGAGTGGTTGGACCGCATCCCCCAGGCCGCGCCGCGCGAGTTCCTGCGCATCTCGCTGCGCCATGCAGGGGAGGCCGAGCGGAGCCTTGAGGCCGAAGCGTTTGGTGCGCGTCCCACCGCGCTGCTTGAGGCGTGGCTCGGCTGAAGCACGCCCCGGGTGCGGCCCACCACGCAGCGCGGTTCAGGCCACGCTGCTCTGGGTCGGCTCACACGCGCGCGGGTTCAGCACACCTTCGGCCAGCGTCTGCACCTTCCAGCGGCGGAAGACGAGCCGCGCGTCCACGCCCACCACGTCCTCTTCATCCACCGGCACCCAGTGGGGACCGCCGCACAGCGACTCGCTGGCGACCAGGAACTGCTGGAGCGGCACGTCCGTGTTCGGCGCGCGCAGCGCTTCAGGGCAGCCGCCGATGCCGGAGGAGATGAAGAGCGTGCGGTTGCGGCGCGTGGCCACCATCGCCTCGCCGTCCGTGACGAGGAAGTTCATCGCGGAGCGCTCCTTCGGCTCGCGGCTTCCTGGCACGTCCGTCATCGTGGACACGAGCGTCATCGTCTCCGCCAGCGCTCGTGCCATCGACTCCGCCGGCACTGAGCCGTCGAGCGGACCCCGCTCCGCGAGCCGCGACAGGAACAGGTAGAAGCAGCGCTCGCTGTCCGTGGTGCCCTTGATGTTGACGCGCAACTCCGGGTGGATGAGCGCCTCCACGGCGGCCTTGTGCTTCGCGAACTCGCGCAGCGTGCCGTTGTGCACGAACGACCAGCGGCCGAAATGGAACGGGTGCGAGTTGCGGATCTCCACCGCACCCACGCTCGCGAGCCGGATGTGCGCGACCACGGTGCGCGCGGACACCTGACTCGACACCCGCTCGAAATCAGGATCGCTGTGCGCGGGGCCCACGCCATGCGCCACGAGCGGGGAACATTCCTGTCCGTATGAGGCAATGCCCCATCCGTCCTTGTGCTCGCGCGACTGGATGAGGAGCGAGTTCCTCTCCGTCACCAGGGCGGTATGGACAGCAGCGGGAACCGCGGATCTGAATCCAAATAATCGGCACATGGTGGCAGCTGATCTCTACAACGGCCGGCCCACGAGGGAAGTTCCACTTGCCCCCTCGGACGATGCCCGTTGTTCAGCGGCACGCACTCAGGGACAGCAATCCATCCGCGCGCGACACACCACCTGTCCTGCCTTCACCACCACTCGCGCGTGGCTGATACCCAGATGATAAGGCAGGTGCCGGTAACTGCGACAGCCGAAGACCACCAGGTCGCCCGCATCACCAACAGCCAGCCGCCCCTGCCGTTGCAACCCCAAGCATTGCGCGGCGCCCCGTGTCGCAGCCCAGTACGCCTCGGCGGCCGTCAGCCCGTTCTCCAGGCAGGCGAGCCCCAGCACCAGCGCCAGGTTTTCCGTCATGGAAGAACCGGGATTCACGTTTGAACCCAAAGCAATGTTGACGCCCGCGTCGCGCAACTTCCGGCCGGGCGCGTAGGGGCGCATGCGCAGGAAGAGGGTGGAGGTGGGCACGAGCACGGCGGTGACGTTCGCGGCGGCGAGCGCGCGGATGCCTTCGTCCGTCACCTGCTCCAGATGGTCCGCGCTGCTGGCCCCCACCTCGGCGGCGAGCGCGGAGGCCCCGCAGGCGGTGAGCTGATCCGCGTGCAGGCGCGGCGTGAGGCCCAGCGCCTTGCCCGCGAGCAGCAGGCGGCGTGACTCGTCCACGGTGAAGGCGCTCTCCTCCGTGAAGACGTCACAGAAGCGCGCCAGGCCCTCGTGCGCCACGGCGGGGAGAATCTCGTTGATGCACAGGTCCAGGTAGTCGCCTCGGCGGCCCTGGTACTCCGCGGGCACCGCGTGCGCGCACAGGAGCGTGGGCACCAGCTCCAGCGGGGACAGCGCGCCCAGCCGGCGCACCGCGCGCAGCATCTTCAGCTCGTCCGCCAGCGACAGGCCGTAGCCGCTCTTCACCTCGGCGGTCGTCACGCCCTGCGCGAGCAGCCGCTCCAGGCGGGGCAGGGCGAGCCGGGCCAGCTCCTCCTCGCTGGCCGCGCGGGTGGCGCCCACCGTGTTGACGATGCCGCCGCCCGCCTTGGCGATTTCGAGATACGTGGCGCCCTGGTTGCGCAGGTCGAACTCCGCGGAGCGCTCCCCCGCGAAGACCAGGTGCGTGTGGGGATCCACGAAGCCCGGGCCCACGAAGCCGCCCTCGGCGTCGATGATCTCCGTCGCGTCCGTGAGCGCGCCCCTGGGCAGGTCCGCTTCCCGGCCCACGAAGGCCACGCGGCCCTGGCGGATGCCCACGCAGGCGGCGGGGCGCGGGGTGAGGGCCACCTCCGCGGGCTCGCGGTGCGTGCCCTCCACGGTGAGCACCTCGGAGGTGTTGCGAACCCACAGGTCGAGCGCTTCCGTCATGTGTCAGCGTCCTCCACGCACCCCGGCGATGGGCACGTTCCAACTGCTGCCATTCGCGCGGGCCCGGCCGAAACCGCCGGACACCTCCAGCTTCGACTTGCCGGCCTCGCCCAAGGAAATCTGCGCGGCCACCACCGCGCCGTAATACACGCTCGTCACCTGCGAGCCGGGGTTCACCAGGGACTGGTGCACGCCCACGAAGGGCACCAGCCCCAGCGACATGCCGGGCTCCGGCTGCACGCTGAAGGCGCAGGTGCCCTCCATGCCGAACAGGCTGCTGGTGCTGTCCGTGTCGCCCAGGCCGAAGTCCG
Organism: Corallococcus praedator; assembly: GCF_003612125.1. Taxonomy (GTDB): domain Bacteria; phylum Myxococcota; class Myxococcia; order Myxococcales; family Myxococcaceae; genus Corallococcus; species Corallococcus praedator. Next base: position 12,351 of record NZ_RAWI01000117.1, on the reverse strand, counting down.
ACGCGCCCCGCACCGCGATCGCCGGGGCCAGCCCCACCGTCCGCGAACCGATGTAGTACGACAGGCCCGAGTACAGGCCGTAGCCCGGCACCGGCGCCAGGAAGAACTCCCCCTGGAGCCCGACGTGCAGCGACAGCCGCTCATCCAGCGGCAGCGTCACCGTTCCGTCGTAGGCGATGCCCCACTGCTCGCTGTCGAAGGGCTTCGCGTCGCCCTCGAAGGCTCCGTCCAGCTCCCCGCGCTCGGACAGCTGCGGGGCGTTGAGGCGGGGGCCGGAGCGGAAGCCGATTTGATAGAAGCGCTCGTTGGACAGGCCCGGACCCATGCGCATCACCATGGGCCCGGTGGTGGTGGGCGTGCAGGCCGCGAGCACCCCCAGCACCCCCGTCATCAAGACTGCGCGGATCCGGCTTGGCATCCGGCGCACTCTAGGCGGTGAGGCCCGGGATGCGCACGCCCCGCTCCTTCGCGACGTCGGTGGCCTCCGTGTAGCCGGCGTCCGCGTGGCGCAGCACGCCCATGGCGGGGTCGGAGGTGAGCACGCGCTCGATGCGGCGCGCGGCCTCCGGGGTGCCGTCCGCGACGATGACCTGGCCCGCGTGCAGCGAGTAGCCCATGCCCACGCCGCCGCCGTGGTGGAAGGACACCCACGACGCGCCGTTCACCGCGTTCACCAGCGCGTTCAGGATGGGCCAGTCCGCCACCGCGTCCGAGCCGTCCTTCATGGCCTCCGTCTCGCGGTTGGGGGACGCCACGCTGCCGCAGTCCAGGTGGTCGCGGCCAATCACGATGGGCGCCTTCACCTCGCCCTTGCGGACCAGCTCGTTGAACGCGAGCCCGGCCTTGGCGCGCTCGCCGTAGCCCAGCCAGCAGATGCGCGCGGGCAGGCCCTGGAACGCCACGCGCTCCTGGGCCATGTCCAGCCAGCGGTTGAGCGACGCCTTGTGCGGGAACAGCTCGCGCACCGCGCGGTCCGTGCGGCGGATGTCCTCCGGGTCTCCGGACAGCGCCACCCAGCGGAACGGGCCCATGCCCTCGCAGAACAGCGGGCGGATGTACGCGGGCACGAAGCCGGGGAACTCGAAGGCGTTCTGCATGCCGCCCACCTTCGCCTGGCCGCGCAGGTTGTTGCCGTAGTCGAACACGTGGCTGCCGGCGGCCTGGAAGTCGTTCATCGCCTGCACGTGCATGATCATCGACTCGCGCGCGCGCTTCACGTAGCCCTCCGGGTCGCGCTTGCGCAGCTCGGCGGCGGCCTCCAGCGACAGGTCCGTGGGGATGTAGCCGTTGAGCGGATCATGCGCGCTCGTCTGGTCCGTCACGAGGTCCGGCTTGATGCCGCGCTTGTACAGTTCGCGGAACACCGACGCCGCGTTGCCGATGATGGCGATGGAGCGGCCCACGCGCTTCTGTTGCGCGTCCTTCGCCAGGGCCAGCGCCTCGTCGATGTCCTTCGCCACCACGTCCAGGTAGCGCGTCTCCACGCGGCGCTGGGCGCGGTGCGGATCGATCTCCACGCCCAGGAACACGGCGTTGTTCATCGTGGCGGCCAGCGGCTGCGCGCCGCCCATGCCGCCCAGGCCACCGGAGAGGATGAGGCGGCCGGCCAGGTCCTCGCTGCCGAAGTGGAAGCGGCCCGCGGCGGCGAAGGTCTCGTAGGTGCCCTGAAGAATGCCCTGCGTGCCGATGTAGATCCACGAGCCGGCCGTCATCTGGCCGTACATCATCAGGCCCTTCTTCTCCAGCTCGTGGAAGTGCTCCCAGTTGGCCCAGTGGCCCACGAGGTTGGAGTTGGCGATGAGCACGCGCGGCGCGTCCGGGTGCGTGCGCAGGATGCCCACGGGCTTGCCGGACTGCACGAGCAGCGTCTCGTCATCGGTGAGGCTCTGGAGGCTTGAGACGATGCGGTCGAACGACGGCCAGTCGCGGGCGGCCTTGCCGGTGCCGCCGTAGACGACGAGGTCTCCGGGCTGCTCGGCCACGTCCGGGTCGAGGTTGTTCATCAGCATCCGGAGCGCGGCCTCCTGCACCCAGCCCTTGCAGGAGAGGGTGGTGCCGCGAGAGGCGCGGATGATGCGGGACATGCGGAAGGCTCCTGGAAAGGTGGCGCGTGAAGGGGCGCCCGGGCGGGCACCCTAACCGAACCTTCCACGTCGCGGGGGGACGCCGTGCAGGGCCTGTCCCCTCGCGAACCCGGGCCGCCTGGACGCCGTGCGTCAGTAGTCCTTGCGCGCCCCCACGCTGGCGAAGAAGCGGAACTTGTTGGTGCTGTCGAAGAACTGGATGCTGCTGCCCGAATCCAGTCCGACGAGGGTCCCCCGGCAGTTGCCGCAGATGAGCGCGCCATTGCGGCGGATGTTCCACTGCCCGAACATGACGTCCTCGGTGGGGAAGCTGGCGGAGCCGCTGATCAGCTCGACGTCATAGTCCCGGAAGGTGGGGGTGGGGCTGCCAAGGATGACGGCGCGACCGTGCAGGTTCGCGAACACGGCCCCGGTGGACTCGCTCCAGCTGATCACCACGCCCCCTTCCGTCACCGGATACAGGGTCGAGCCCGAGTTGTCGCTGATGTACATGCCGCTGTCGGACCAGATGCTGTGCACACCGGCGGCGGCCAGGGCGGGGAGGGACAGCAGCAGCGCGGCGGCGATGGCGAAACGCACGGCCTTCATGGGAACTCCGAGTGATGGGGGCACGGGGACCCCGCATGTGCCCCCATCCTGCACGAAACCCGCTATGCGTGAAATACGTGTTTACCGCGCAGGCTCCGTGCGTCAGTAGTCCTGGCGCGAGTCCACGTAGGCGCTGAAGCCGTAGACCTCACCGCTCGTGTAGAACTTGATGCCGCTGCCCACCCCCGCCGTCAGTCCGTAGGCGCTGCCGGTGCAGCCGCCACAGATGAGCACGCCGTTGCGGTGGATGTTCCACAGGCCGTTGATGTTGGAGGCGGTGACGGCGGTGACGGACGAGCCGACCAGGTTGAAGTCGTAGGAGTTGCCGTTCGCGATGCCGCTGAAGCTCGCGTACGCGTACAGGGTGCTCTCGTTCCAGGTGATCGCCATGTTGACGCCCGTCGCCGGAGACGACGCGCCGTTGTCGACAATGGACAATCCGTGGGTGGACTGGATGCTGTGCCCGGCCAGGGCGGGGACGGACACGAACAGCGCGGCGGCGGCGGCGACGGAAGAGATGGCCTTCATGGGGATGGCTCCTGCTTGGGGGGACGGGGGCCGTGAAGCACCCCGTGGGGACACATCCTGCATGAGCCCGGTGAGACTTGAGAATATGGTCTTGTCCTTATTCCAGGAGAGTCCTGATCAACCCCCGACCTGTCGGGAAGGCGGGAGCGGGGTAGAGTCCGCGCCCGGAAGCGAACGGACCCGGGACGAAGGTGGGACATGGCCAAGGCACCACGACAGGTGGAGGACGCGGACGAGAAGGCCCTGGCGGTGCCGGCGGCCCAGCCTCCCGTGGAGGTCCGCCCTCCGGATGTGGGCGCGGTGAAGACGGTGGCGGGGGGCCTGCCCGCGGTGCTGCACGCGTTCAAGCACGTGCTGGGAGAAGCGGGGCCCTGGCGCGGCGGCAAGCTGCTCTGGAAGATCAACCAGACGGATGGCTTCGACTGTCCCGGGTGCGCGTGGCCGGATCCGTCGCACCGGTCGGTGAACGAGTACTGCGAGAACGGCGCGAAGGCGGTGGCGGAGGAGGGGACTCGCGAGCGCGTGACGCCGGAGTTCTTCCGCGAGTGGAGCGTGGCGCGGCTCGCCGGGCAGTCCGACCTGTGGCTGGGCAAGGCGGGCCGGCTCACGCACCCGATGGTGCTGCGCGAGGGCGCCGCGCACTACGAGCCCCTGTCGTGGGACGATGCGTTCGCGCTGGTGGCGGAGGAGTTGAACGCGCTGGGCTCGCCGGACGAGGCGTGCTTCTACACGTCCGGCCGGACCAGCAACGAGGCCGCGTTCCTGTACCAGTTGTTCGTGCGGCAGTTCGGCACCAACAACCTGCCGGACTGCTCCAACATGTGCCACGAGTCCAGCGGCACGGGCCTCTCGGAGACGCTGGGCATTGGCAAGGGCTCCGTCACGCTGGAGGACTTCGACCACGCGCAGGCCATCTTCGTCATTGGCCAGAACCCTGGCACCAACCACCCGCGCATGCTCACGGCGCTCCAGGCCGCCGCGCGCCGGGGCTGTGAAATCGTCAGCGTCAACCCGCTGCCGGAGACCGGGCTCAACCGCTTCAAGCACCCGCAGGAGGTGCTGCACCTGTTCGGTCCCGGCACCGCGCTCAACAAGCTCTTCCTCCAGGTGCGCATCAACGGCGACGTCGCGCTCCTCCAGGGGCTGGGCAAGTCGCTGCTGGAGCGCGAGGCGAAGGCGCCCGGCACCGTGGTGGACCGGGCGTTCGTCGAAGGCAGGACGGCGGGCTTCGACGCGTACGCGGCGCACCTGGGCACGGTGTCGTGGGACGACGTCGTGGAACAGAGCGGCGTGTCCCGCGAGCAGATTGAGTCCGCGGCGGACATCCTGGCGAGATCCGAGCGCACCATCTTCTGCTGGGCCATGGGCCTCACCCAGCACCGCAACGCCGTGGGCAACGTGCAGGAGGTGGTCAACCTGACGCTGCTGCGCGGGAGCATCGGCAAGGCCGGGGCGGGCGTGTGTCCGGTGCGCGGGCACAGCAATGTGCAGGGCGACCGCACCATGGGCATCTGGGAGCATCCCCAGCCCGCGTTCCTGGATGCGCTGGAGCGCGAGTTCGGCTTCTCGCCGCCGCGCCACACCGGGCTGGACACGGTGGCCACGCTGAAGGGCCTGCATGATGGCCGGGTGAAGGTGTTCTTCGCGCTGGGGGGCAACTTCCTGTCGGCCACGCCGGACACGGAGTTCACCTCGGAGGGCCTGCGGCGCTCGCGCCTCACGGTGCACGTGTCCACCAAGCTCAACCGCGCGCACCTGGTGCATGGAAGGCGCGCGTTGATCCTCCCGTGCCTGGGCCGCACGGAGCATGACGTGCAGGCCACGGGGCGGCAGTTCGTCACCGTGGAGGACTCGATGGGGATGGTGCACGCGTCGCGCGGCGCGGTGACGCCCGCGTCCGAACACCTGCTCAGCGAGCCCGTCATCGTCGCGCGGCTGGCGCACGCGGTGCTGGGGGCCCGCTCGAAGGTTCCGTGGCTGTCGTTGGTGGAGGACTACGACCGGGTGCGCGAGCTCATCTCCCGCTGCATCCCGGGCTTCGAGGACTTCAACCGCCGCGTGCGCGAGTCCGGCGGGTTCGCGCTGCCCAACGGTCCGCGCGAGGGACGCTTCCCCACGCCGGATGGAAAGGCCCACTTCACGGTGCACACCATGCCGCGCCTGAAGCTGGAGCCGGGGCAGTTGCTGATGATGACGCTGCGCTCGCATGATCAATACAACACCACCGTGTATGGCCTGGATGACCGCTACCGGGGCATCCACCAGGGCCGTCGCGTGGTGTTCCTGCACCCGGAGGACGTGAAGGCGCGGGGGTTGTCAGCGGGGCAGAAGGTGGACCTCACCAGCCACTTCCAGGGCCAGACGCGCGTGGCCCGGGAGTTCCTGGTGGTGCCGTACAACATCCCCCGCGCGTGCGCGGCCACGTACTTCCCCGAGGCGAACGTGCTGGTGCCGGTGGACAGCCACGCGGAGAAGAGCCGCACGCCCACGTCGAAGTCCATCGTCATCACCGTGGCCCCGAGCACTGTCTCCGCCGCCCTGCTGCCGGCCGGGACTCCGGATGTCGCGAGGCCCGGGTGAGCCTGTCTGTTCCCATGCCGTCGTCGGCCGGGGTCGGGTGGCCGGAGTCGCTCCAGTCGCTGCATGCGCAGGTGGCGGTGGCGACGCCCCAGGACGCCGTGGCCCTGAGCGCCGGCTGGCGTGAGGACTTCGCCCGCTGGGTGCGCGGGGCTTCGTTGGAGGAGCGCACGCGGGCCCAGGCCGCCGCGTGGGAGCGGCTGTCCCCGGGCGAGCGCAGTCCGGGCGAGGTGCTCTTCCTGTTGTCCACGTGCAGCGAGCTGCTCTGGCCCTACGCGGAGCCGCCCTCGGGCCTGTTGGGACAGCTCCTGGCCCGGCAGCGCGAAGCAGTGGCCACGCTCCGCGAGGCGGGGGACGCGGAGGGCGCGGAGCGGATCCAGCGCGAGACGGACGCGTCGCTGTCCACGGTGCTCACGCGCTACCTGAAGCGCCACCCGGATGCATTGCAGGCGCTGGTGCGGGGCGTGCCATGCACGTTCGACGGCCGCGCGCTGCGCTTCCAGGACGCGGTGGAGGTGGACCTGAAGTTGGTGCTGGGCGCGGGGCCGAAGTCGGTGGGGCTGCTGGAGCAGTTGCGCGCGCTCCTGCCCGACACGCGCGAGGAGGGCCGCGACCGGCTCGCCGAGTTCATCCGCACGCGCGCCGCGCGCATCCCCTGGCGCGAGGCGAGCGAGGTGCTGGGCGAGCGTCTCTTCGCGCTGGCCACGTCCCCGGACGGCCGCGGTGGCATGCGCGGCTTCCTCGCGTGCTACCCCAACGGGCGCAAGGAGCCGGACTGGTGTTCGCGCGCGGGACTGTTGCTGGCGCGCACGGTGGAGGTGGGTGGCCCGCCCGCGGTGGTGGAGAACCTGTGCGACCTGCTCACGCTCTTCGACTCGCCCCCGGTGGACGGGCTGCGCGGGGCGCTGGGCGCGCTGGTGCAGAGCGACTTCGAGGCGGCGGCGGACCTGGGCCACGCGCGGTTCGTCCTGGACCATTGCCACGGCACGATGCGCAAGAACGAACCCGCGCTCGCGCTCGCGCTCCTGTGGCTGGAGGAGCGGCTGTTCCGCGCGGCCGTGCGGCGGGGCGTGCCGGAGGCCTTCGAGCGGCGCACCCGGGCCCGCGCGCGGCTGGAGTCCGTGCCCGGCTACGCGCACCTGGTGTGGCTGGCGGAGGAGTGCGCGGAGGTGTGGCCGCGCTTCCGCTCCCCCGCGCGGCCCGGCCTGGACGGGCTGGTGGCGTGGCGCGCGGAGGTGGCGCAGCGCATGGGCAAGAAGCCCGTGTTGCGCAAGGCGGCCATCGAGTTCCTCCTGTGGTGCGCGCCGGACGAGGCGTCCTCCGAGGCGGAGCTGGCGGTGCTCGCGTTGGTGCGCACCGCCACGGACCGGCGGCTGGTGCGCAAGATGCTGGAGCACCCATCCCCCAAGGCCCGCTTCCGGGCGCGCTCGCTCCAGTCCTGGCTCCAGGCGGGCGCGGGGCAGGGCAGGTCCCCGACGCCGGTGGAGGCCACGGAGCCCGCGACGTTGACGGCTTCGCTGCGCCACCTGCACGCGACGCGCTCGGTGCCGGTGGGCGGGCGCACCTGGCTGCGCGACCGCGACCTGGAGGACCTGCTGGTGGGCGCGGTGGGGCGCGTGGAGGCGGACGTCGCCGCGCGCCATCCGGAGCGCTTCCGCGAGGAGACCGCGGAGCTGGTGGCCGGATTGCTGGAGGGCCTGCGCGCGGAGCTGGAGCGCATCCAGGCGGACCTGGGTTCGCTGCTGGCCCAGGGGCGCGCCTCCCCACTGTCCCTGACGATGACCGTGCAACGCGCGCCGCCCCCCGCGCGTGACGGGGGCGTGGAGGTGGCCTTCGTCGTGTCGGTGGAGCGCGAGGGCTTCGTGCGCACGCGGCGCGTGGTCCGGATGCCGGTGGCGAAGCTGGAGCAGCGGGGCGAGGGCCAGTGGCTGCCCACGTTCCGCCTGGGCCGCGAGCGGCTGGACGCGTTGCTCGCACGCACCGAGGCCGCCTTCTGTCTCTTCCTGGTGCCCGCCTTCGTGCGTGCCGAGTGCTGGGTGGTACCGGCGCGACTGGCTCGGGCGCTGATGGAGACGCAGGGGGCCCTGGCCGGTGTGCCCCGGGAGGCGGCGCAAGGTGTGTCCCGACCGCTTGCGCAGTGGCTGGTGTACGACGTGCTGGGCCTTTGGGTGGGGGACGAGCGGCCCGACGTGGTGGATGCGGCCCGGACGGGCGATGCCGGTGCGGACTTCGTGGTGGACCTGATCGTGCGCTGAAGGCCTCGTCCCCAGAGGGGCGGAAATGGCCCGGGGAATTGTCCGGGAATATCCAGAAGGTCCGGCGTAAAGGCTGACGAGGGATGCTGGAAGACCGTCCGGGGCAGGGGGCCCCAGGACCTCCGTCCGTCCAGTTGAACGGGATGCCTGCCTCCACGCGCGCGGCATCACCGTGTCACAAGTGACGGGAACGGCCTCCAAGTCGTTGAACGAAGTGGTGGCTGGGGGGAGGAGCGTTTCGTCAATGAAGAGGTCGAGCGAGGGAGTCGCCGTGTCGCGTTTCCACTGCGAGATGAAGACGGAGCGAAAGGGGGCCGCGCGCACGAGGTCCCCGAAAGAGCGTCCCGGAACCTTCGTGGGTGGGGTCCGGTGGCGCCAGGCGCGAACGCGGGGGGGAAGCGGAACCAGCGGGGTGTCGTTCTCCGCCCGGTGCGAGTCGCGCGAGGAGGACGCTCCGTTGACGCGTCCGGAATCCCTTCCAGAGAGCGCGGCCTTCGGGGAACTGGTGGCCCGGTCCGCCGCGGCTCGGGCCAGCTTTGATCGGATGGAGCGTGCGGCCTCCTGCAACGCCACGGTGCTGCTGGAAGGAGAGACGGGGACGGGGAAGAGCCGGGCCGCGCTCGCCATCCACCGCGCGGGAGCCCGCGCGGGCGCTCCCTTCCTGGTGGTGGACTGCGGCGCGCTCCCGGCGAACCTCCTGGAGAGTGAGCTGTTCGGCCACGAGAAGGGCGCCTTCACCGGGGCCATCCAGCGGCGCGTGGGAGCCTTCGAGGAAGCCGACGGAGGCACCATCTTCCTGGATGAGATTGGCGAGCTGCCCGCGGAGCTGCAGCCCAAGCTGTTGCGCGTGCTGGAGAACCGGGAGATCCGCCGCCTGGGCTCCAACATGCATCAAGCGGTCAACGTGCGCGTCATCGCGGCCACGCACCGCGACCTGCGCGCGGAGGTGCAGGCGGGCCGCTTCCGGGCGGACCTGTACTTCCGGCTCGCGGTGGTGGGCATTCCCATCCCCTCCCTGCGCGAGCGGCCGGAGGACCTCCCGCTCATCGCCGAGCGCATCCTCGCGGGGCTGGGCGCCACGCCCGCGCAGGTGGAGTCGCTGACCACGCCGGACTTCCTCGCGCGACTCCAGAAGGCCCCGTGGCCGGGCAACGTGCGCGAGCTGCGCAACCACCTGGAGCGCTGCCTCGTCTTCCAGAGCGCGCTGCCGCCAGCGCTCTCCGACTCCGGTCATCCGCCCGTGGCCCCCCGTTCCGTGGATGCCGCGTTGACGTACGCGGAGGCCCGACGCCAGGCGCTGGAGTCCTTCGAGCACGATTACGTGGAAGCGCTCCTCAAGCTGCACGGAGGCAAGGTGTCCCAGGCCGCCGCCGCCGCGGACATGGACCGCGTGTACCTGTATCGGCTCCTGCGCCGGCATGGCCTGAAGAGTTGATGTCTGCTTTGACTCGGGCGGGTTGAAATATACAGTCATTGACTGGCTTCATGGGGTGTTGGATCTGTCTCCGTCTGGAGGCAATTCCATGCGCCGCAATCCGTATCGCCTTGTTGCTGGAGTCATGTTTGGTTTTTGCGCTGTGGTGTCCGGGGGCTGTGAGCCCTCGGAGGCGCATCCGTCTCCTCCGTTGGAGGCGCTGAGCAGCGGTCAATCCGTGGTCACCGCCGCGACGCCCGAAACGCTGCCCGCCAGCTTCCTGTCCGACATCGCTGAAGCCCTGCCGGAGAACCAGTCCGTCCCGGTCCATCACCCGGACTACGTCGCGCCCTCGAACGACCCCAACATCCTGGTCACGGCCACTGCGGATGTCTGGGTGACGTTCGTGTCCGAGGGCGCCACCTACCGCAACACGCTGGGTTACTTCACGTACCCGGACGGGAGTCCTCCTGCCACGGTGGAGGACGTGCAGAAAGTCGTCATCTTCCCCAATGCCTCGGCGTGGGGCTCCACGGGGGAACTCCACACGGGGGACCGCGTCCACCTGGGCCAGTTCTCCGCCGGGACACGGCTTGGCTTCTTCCTGGTGGCGGACGGCTGGGATGGGACCCAGGTGGACCTCTCCAAGCTGACCTACTACTCCGTGGACGCGCTCAACCCGGAGGCCGTCGAGCGCAGGCGCCACGTGATGAGCGCGTACCACCTGGAAACCCAGCGCCGGGTCCTGGCCTTCGAGGACTTCGACCGAGCGCATGAGCAGGTGGACGACGACTTCAACGACGTCGTCTTCACGGTGCGGAGCGATCCCCTGTCGGGCACGGGTTCGGGAGGTCCCACCCTGCCGGAGAAGCCCTGTCCGGAAGCCCCTTCCGCAAGCGTGCATTCCTGCCAGGAGTTGCATCAGTACTGCCCGTCACTGGGCAGCGGCGTCTATTTCCTGAACCCCTGTGATTCGCAGCCGTCCGCGTACTACTGCGACATGACCACGTCCGGAGGCGGATGGACGGTGGCCGGATGGCAGGCGTCCAACGCGAAGACGAGCCTGGGCGTGGCGACGCGCGGCACCCCGGGCGACGAAGACTGGTCGAAGAGCCTGGCGTGCCTCGACTTCAACAGCGTCAGGGTCTTCAACCGCACTTTTGGAGAGAGCTTTACCCAGTCCTACGCTCCCTCGGCATGGGGCTACAGCCAGACGAACATGGCCTTCGGTGTCGCGGGAACTGCCTTCAAACAAGGCACCTACGGGCCGGCCAGCTCCCAGATCATGATGGGGTGTGTCAATTATGGGTATTACGGGGGCGTCTATCCTGAGTACGCCTGCGATAGTGACGGCCAGAGAGGGGCTCAGGGGCACCTCGCTGACTACGCGGGCGAGTACTGCGCCGGCGCACGGCTCGACTACACCTGGGCGTGGAGCGACGGAACCACCTGCAGGTATCGCGGCGTCCCCTACACCTGGGGCTTCGCGGTCCGCTGAACCCGCCGCGTCTTGGAGGAGGGGAGGACCGGCCCGACGGTTCGGCGGGCCGGAATCCCCCTGACTTTTCCCACGCGGGATGGGGGCGGCTGGCGGAGAATCCCGCCCATGTCCGCCACCATCTTCGACCTGCACACGCTCCCCGCGATGCCCGCCGCGCTCCTGCGCGCGGCCTTCACCCGCAGGAAGGGGCGTGGGACGGCGCTGCCGGAGATGACGCTGCGGGCGCATGGCTGCCGCGCCTCACCGGAGCTGTTGGCGCGCTACCGCACCGCGTGCGGCTTCGACGCCGATGGCTTCCTGCCGGTGACGTATCCGCAGGTGCTCGCGACGCCGCTGCACCTGGGCCTGCTGGGCCTGCCCGACTTCCCGTACCCGGTGCTGGGCACCGTGCACGTGCGCAACCACATCCAGCAGCACCGCCGCATCGCGGACGCCGCCCCGCTCACCGTGTCCTGCCACTTCGAGGGCCCACGTGAGGTGCCCGCGGGAAATGAGTTCGACGTGCACACGCGCGTCGAAGCGGAGGAGAGCGGCGAACTGCTGTGGCAGGCCGTCACCACCATGCTGCGTCGGGACGGGGCCCGGAAGGACAAGGACTCCTCCCGCAAGGACCGCCCGCCGGACGATGCCCAGGCCGCGCGGTTCGCCGCGAGCCGTCCTGCCCCCTGGACCGTGCCCGCCGACACCGGCCGCCGCTACGCGCGGGCCTCCGGGGACTTCAACCCCATCCACCTCACCGCGCTCACGGCGCGGCCGTTCGGCTTCCCGCGCGCCATCGCGCACGGCATGTGGACGCTCGCGCGCTGCGTGGCGGAGCTGGGCGAGGCGGCCCACCCGGACGCGCTCCGCCTGGACTGCGACTTCAAGAAGCCCCTGCTCCTGCCGGCCCGCGTGACGTTCCAGACGGCCCGCGAGTCCGGGGGCGTGGCGTTCCGCGTGCTGTCGGAGGAGGGGAAGCCGCACCTGCTCGGGCGGCTGGACTGAAGCCCGAGCGACCTGCCGTCGGGCTGGAGGGCGGGCGGCCCACCGTCAGTCGCTGAGCTCCGGCAGGTCCGGCAGGCTGTCCGGATCCAGCTTCATCATCGCGCACAGCCGGCTCAACGTCGGGATGGTGGGCACCATCACGCCGCGCTCGACACGGGCCAGGACTTCCACCCCCAGCTCCAGATGCTCGGCGACTTCCTCCATGGAGAGCCCCGCCTGCTGCCGCGCCGTCTTCAGCGCCGCGCCAAGCGCTTCGGCCCGCTCTCTCCGACTCTGTGTCATTCCCCGAGCATGGCGCCATCCGGCCCTGCCGTCACTTGAATCCCACACGCACCGCTTCCGGACGGTGGGCAGCCCAGGGACCTGTCCTTCCCGGCGTGAAGTCCCCAACAGCACGCCACCCCCGTGGTCCCGCTGGAC
>NZ_RAWI01001177.1 GCF_003612125.1 Corallococcus praedator | reverse complement strand
CTTAGGGTTCGTCGGCAGCGTCAGATGGGTATAAGAGACAGGATCTGCGCCGAGAAGTCGTCGCTCAGGTTCTGGTAGCGCCCCGGATCGGTGGTGACGTAGCCGGCGGCCGCGAAGCCCGGCGCGACGCCGACGTTCGGGTCGCCCCAGGCGTTGCCGTCGGCATCGTTGGGGAAGAGGCCGCCCACCTGCTTGTTGGTGTCGATCTGGTCCCACATCGCGGTGAAGACGCCGATCACGTCCTCCAGCCCCCAGAAGTAGTGGAACGCGTAGTTGAACGGCGTCCAGGTCGAGGGGTCGCCGGGGTTGCCCTGCTGGCCGATGAACCAGGGCTGCCAGGGCGCCACGGTCGAGACGCAGGGGATGCCCTCGGCCTCGCAGGTGGTCGCCACCGGGTTCGTCGTCTCGGGGGTGGAGGCGACG
>NZ_RAWI01001176.1 GCF_003612125.1 Corallococcus praedator | reverse complement strand
TGTCTCTTCAACGAATTCCTGATGCGCCAGCTTGGTCACGAAGATCACACGTCCGCTCATGAGCAGCTCAGCGTCAATGCATTCGTGGAACCAGCGCTCGCGCACCACGCCCTGCCACTCGAAATACCGGGCGAAATACGTGTTTGCGTAGGCGTTGGAATCCTTCAGATAGACATCGAAGGCGTGCTGGAACGTCTGCTGCGCAGAAATGGCTTTGGGCAGCTCGGCATTGCGCAGATAGTGGTTGACGACTGTGGCAATGGATTGGCCTGTCGGCATCGCATACTCCAAGAATGGATTTGGCTGCTGGCGGCAGCCGCGCATGCGCGGTGGTCCCGCGCATGTGTCCATTCTTCCGATGCACTTGCCATTGCGTAACAAGGCAATGGCGTAGCCCTACGAACGGGCGGTCTACTCCCGGCC
>NZ_RAWI01001175.1 GCF_003612125.1 Corallococcus praedator | reverse complement strand
CCAGGCCATAGGGCTCCGTCAGGACCATGACGAAGCTCTTGTCGTCGACCGGCGTCAACTCCTTCACCATCGAGAACAACTTCTGGCCCATCGCGTCCTTGGGCGCCCAGCGCTGCAGCGAGGCGATGCAGTCGGCGGAGGTGACCGGCGCGCCGTCGTGGAACTTGAGGCCGTCGCGCAGGGTGAAGGTGTAGGTGAGCTTGTCGTCGCTGATCTTCCAGCCTTCGAGCATCTGCGGCTGCACCGCGAGCTTCTCGTCCATGGCCAGCAACGTGTCGTAGACCATGTAGCCGTAGTTGCGGACGTTGTAGGCCGAGGTCCAGATCGGATCGATGATCTTGATGTCGGCATGCATGACCGCTCGGATCGTCTGCGCCTGTGCGGAAACCGAAAGCAACGTCGCCACCGTGGCGCCCAGCGCCC
>NZ_RAWI01001174.1 GCF_003612125.1 Corallococcus praedator | reverse complement strand
GTACCGCGTCACCCAGCAGAGCGGCACCGAGGCGCCCGGCAGCGGCGAGCTGCTGCACAACGACGAGCCGGGCATCTACGTCGACATCGTCTCTGGCGAGCCCTTGTTCGCCTCGGCCGACAAGTTCGAGTCGCACTGCGGCTGGCCGAGCTTCACCAAGCCGATCGTGCCGGCGCACGTCAACGAGCTGAAGGACGGCTCGCACGGCATGGCGCGCACGGAGGTGCGCTCGGCGCACGGCGACAGCCACCTCGGCCACGTCTTCGAGGACGGCCCGCGCGACCGCGGCGGCCTGCGCTACTGCATCAACTCGGCGTCGCTGCGCTTCGTGCACCGCGACGACATGGCGGCCGAGGGCTATGGCGAGTACGTCGATCAGGTGGAGGAAGTGAAATGAGCGCAACGCACGGGATGAGCGAGGAG
>NZ_RAWI01001173.1 GCF_003612125.1 Corallococcus praedator | reverse complement strand
GTATGCCGATGTCATCGGCCAGCACGTGGTGTTGCCGCTGGTCGGGCGGAAGATTCCCATCGTCGCCGACACCTATTCGGATCCCGAAAAGGGTTCGGGCGCGGTCAAGATCACCCCGGCGCACGACTTCAACGACTTCGAGGTCGGCCGGCGGCACGGTCTGGCGCAGATCAGCGTGCTCGACCAGGAGGGCCGTCTGGCACTGCTCGGCAATGAGGACTATCAGCGCGGCCTGCCGGAAGGGTCGAACCAGCTCGCCGAGGAGTTGAACGGGACTGAAAGGTTCGCTGCGCGCAAGCAGATCGTCGCACGGCTGCAGGATTTCGGCTTCCTGGAACGGATCGAGCCCAACACGCACATGGTGCCGCATGGCGACCGTTCCGGCGTGGTGATCGAGCCCTATCTTACCGACCAATGGTATGT
>NZ_RAWI01001172.1 GCF_003612125.1 Corallococcus praedator | reverse complement strand
GCCATCTGCCTGGTGCCGTGGAAAAGGGCTTCACGCAGGACACGGTGTGGGTGCGCTTCACATTGCAGCGCACGCCTGAGACCGTGGCCGGATGGCTGTTGCGACTACGCCCCCCTCGAATCAACGACGCCACGCTCTATGCGCCCGACGGCCACGGCGGCTACGCAGAGACCCATCTGGGCGACCGCCAGCCCTTCGCAGACCGCGCAGTCCCCGACCACAACTTCGTCTTTCCGATGGATGTTTCGCTAGATCCACGCGATTACTACCTGAAGCTCAGCAATGCAGGCGTCCCGCTCCGGGTAGAGATGGACGTGTGGCAACCAATAGGGTTCGAACGTTTCCAAAAGCGAGACTACACGGCCATCGGCGTTTTGCTGGGCGCTGCGCTGCTGTCGGTCTGCATGAATCTGATCTTCATGT
>NZ_RAWI01001171.1 GCF_003612125.1 Corallococcus praedator | reverse complement strand
GGGCTACATCATCACCGGGCTGAAGGACGTCTCGAAGCTCCGCGTCGGCGACACGCTCACGAACGAGAAGGCGCCGGCAGCGGAACCGCTGCCGGGCTACAAGGAAGTGAAGCCGATGGTGTTTGCCGGCCTCTTCCCGACCGACTCGGACGAGTACCCGGAGCTCCGCGACGCGCTCGAGCGGCTGAAGCTGAACGACGCGGCGCTCTTCTACGAGCCGGAAACCTCGCAGGCGCTCGGCTTCGGCTTTCGCTGCGGCTTCCTCGGTCTGCTGCACATGGAGATCGTCCGAGAGCGGCTCGAGCGGGAGTTCGACCTCGACCTGATCGTGACCGCGCCGAACGTCGCCTACCGGGTGCAGGAGCGCAACGGCGACTGGGTCGAGGTGCACAACCCGGCCGACATGCCCGCCGAGATCGAGGC
>NZ_RAWI01001170.1 GCF_003612125.1 Corallococcus praedator | reverse complement strand
GTCATCACCTCGGTCATGCTCGCGCGGGTCATGCGGGCGACGTAGCCCATGCCGTAGAGGGCGATGGTCATCACCGGCAGGGTGAAGTTGACGAAGGTCGCGTCCTCCATCGCGGAGGTCGCGGAGCCGTTGAACCACTTGAGCCCGACGGCGGACGAGGCGAAGACGGCGATGAAGAGGACGCCGGAGACGTATTCCGGCGTGGCCGTCGTCAGGATCGACGCGGTGGAGAGGACGCGGTCGGTGCGCGACCCCTCGCGCATCCCGGCGAGCACGCCGACGACCAGGGCGCCGGGAACCATCACCAGCATGACGAAGAACATCAGCTTGGCGGTGAGGCCGAGGCCCCGCGCCACCACGTCGGCGACCTCGGCGCGAAAGACGGTGGAGGTGCCCCAGTCGCCCTGGAGGATGCCGCAGTAG
>NZ_RAWI01001169.1 GCF_003612125.1 Corallococcus praedator | reverse complement strand
GGCTCCACCTCGCCGGGCTGGCCTGAGCCCCCCTTTCGCCCGCCCTCGAATCAATTATGGTCCCGGGCATGGATACGGAGGGCCGGCCCGTGACGCGTTCCATCGACTACGGCAACCTCATGCACCGGGCGATGCGCGGGCTGATCCATGAGGTCCTGACGGATGTCGCCGCGAACGGCCTGCCGGGCCAGCACCACTTCTTCATCACCTTCGACACCCAGCACCCCGACGTGGAGATCGCCGACTGGCTCTCGGACCGCTACCCCGGCGAGATGACCATCGTCATGCAGCACTGGTTCGCCGACCTCGACGTCGGCACGGAGGGCTTCTCCATCACCCTCAACTTCGGCGACAACCCGGAGCCGCTCTACGTCCCCTACGACGCCATCAAGACCTTCGTGGACCCCTCGGTGGAGTTCGGCC
>NZ_RAWI01001168.1 GCF_003612125.1 Corallococcus praedator | reverse complement strand
GTGTAGTCGACCCGCTGCCTGCTCTGCAGCAGCGGCGGCGCCTGGTCGTAGCAGACATTGACGATCTCGCCGCCACCGGCAGTGGTGCCGAGCGAACTGATGGTGGGAACCGGTGCGGTGCCGAGGATTCCGCTGGACGGGCTCATCGCGCCGATCTGGGTGCCGTCCCACTTGACGCCCTTGGGCAGCACGATCGGGGTGCAGATGTCGACCAGGGTGCGGTCGTCGGTGTTGTAGAACCAGAACGGAATGGTCTGGCCGACGGCACCCACGGTGAGGGTGGCCGGGGCCTGGATCTGGGCGAAGTAGTTGAGCCCGTCGGTGACGTTGACATCGACACAGCTGTTGGAGCTGCTGATGGTGCCTGCATCGGCGGCCGGGGTGGCGATGGTGGCCACCGCGTCCATGCAGTTGGTGTAGACC
>NZ_RAWI01000116.1 GCF_003612125.1 Corallococcus praedator | reverse complement strand
ACGCCGCGCGCTCCCGAGCCGCCCGTGGCGCCTCCGCCCGCGAGGGAGGAGGAGGCCCCGAACACCGCGAAGGGCAACTCCATCGCGGACCGTAGCATCCGCGTGAACGTGGAGGTGCTGGACTCGCTGGGCCTGCTCGCCGGCGACCTGCTGGTGGAGAGCGCCCGGGGCCGCCTGCGCAGCACGGAGACGGCCGCGCTCTTCGAGCGCTTCAGTCGCCTGGGCGACCGCTTCCTGCGCATGTCCGAGGAGGTGGACGTGCCGGACGCCATCCGCGCGGAGCTGGAGCGCGCGGAAGCGGACCTGCACATGCTGCGCGACGACGCCTTCCGCTTCGTGCGCCGCAACGGCGACGGCATCGAAACGCTGCACGGCAACCTGGCCCAGCTGGCGGACCACGTGGCCGAGGCGCGCCTCGTGCCGCTGGCCACGGTGTTCGACGCCTTTCCGCGCGCCGTGCGCGACATCGCGAAGACGCAGGAAAAGGACGTGGACCTGGTCATCGAGAACGCCGACATCGGCGTGGACCGGTCCATGCTGGCCGACGTGCGCGACGCGCTGGTGCACCTCTTGCGCAACGCGGTGGACCACGGTCTGGAGTCTCCGGACCTCCGCCAGCAGATGGGCAAGCCCGCCACGGGCCGCATCCGCATCCGGGTGCGCGTGGATGGCGACATGCTCCACATCGAGGTGGAGGACGACGGCCGGGGCATGGACACCGACCGGCTCAAGCAGGTGGCCGTCAACAAGCGCCTCCTGTCGCCGGTGCAGGCCGCCGCGCTGTCGGAGCGCGAGGCCATCGAGCTCATCTTCCGCCCCGGCTTCTCCACCCGCGAACAGGTCAGCGAGCTGTCCGGCCGCGGCGTGGGCATGGACGTGGTGAAGCGCAAGGTGGAGACGCTGGGCGGCTCCGTGGGCGTCTCCAGCCGTCAGGGCCGTGGCACCACCATCACGCTGCGCCTGCCGCAGTCGCTGGCGCTGATGAAGGTGCTGCTGGTGCGCCTGGGCGACGACGTCTACGGCATGCCCGCCGCGGACGTGGTGGCCGTCATGCGCATCAAGCCCGATGACCGCATGGAGGTGTTCGGCACGCTGGCGGTGCGGCACCGGGGCAAGCCCACGGCGCTCGTGGCGCTGGGGCCGCTCCTGGGCCTCAACGGCGGCAACCGCTTCGACAAGCCTCCCGCGGTCGTGGTGCGCCACGGCGACGACTACGCCGCGCTGGTGGTGGACGGCTTCGTGGACGAGCGCGAGGTCGCGGTGAAGCCCTGCGGCGGCGAGTTCCTCAAGGGCGCGCCCTTCATCGCGGGCACGGCGGCGCTGGAGGACGGGCGCATCGCGGTGCTCTTGCACGTGCCGGACATCATGACCGAGGTGCGCCGCATGGCCCGCCCCGTCACCCAGGCTCCCGCCAGCCGTCGGCTGAGGGTGCTGCTGGTGGACGACTCGCCCATTGCCCGCGCGACGGAAGGCGCACTCGTCAAGGCGCTGGGCCACAACGTGGAGGAGGCGCAGGACGGCGAGGAGGCGTACGCGAAGGTGCAGACGAACACGTACGATCTCATCCTCACCGACGTGCAGATGCCCAAGCTGGACGGCTTCTCACTCACGCGGCGGCTGAAGGCCACGCCGTCGGTGGCGCGCATCCCGGTCATCATCCTGTCGTCGCTCGCGTCGCCGGAGGACAAGCGGCGCGGATTGGATGCGGGCGCGGATGCGTACCTGGTCAAGGGCGAGCTGGGCGTGGAGAGCCTGGCCCAGTCCATCGATCGGCTGACCTGAGGAGCCTCTGGTGGGCGGCGGCTCGGCGTTGATGGGGATGGCGTTCCGGGTACTCCTGGTCGGGCGGGGCCTGCGCTCGTTGGTGCGCGGGCTCTTCGACGGGGAGTCCCTGGTGGCCGTGGGCCCACCCGAAGCGGAGTTCGTGAACGCCGAGGAGGTCGTGCGGCGTCACTTCCCGGACGTCGTCCTGGTGGACCTGAGTTCATCCCAGGCCCTGGGCGCCATCGAGCGCATCATGGCGGCCCGGCCGCTGCCCATCCTCGCGCTGCACCCGGGGGTGCTCACCGGGCAGCAGGCGTTCCAGGCCCTGGCCATGGGGGCGCTGGACGTGATGGACCGGCCCATGAGCCCGACCCAGGACTTCTGGGCCGCGGTGAACCGCAAGCTGGTGATGCTGGCGCAGGTGAAGGGCGTGCGCTCGTCGCCTTCGGTCCGCAAGCGGCCCCAGGAAGGGCCGACGGCGCCGTTCCCCCTGGTAGCGCTGGCCGCGTCGCTGGGCGGCCCCAAGGCCGTGGCGCAGGTGCTGCGGATGATTCCACGCGGTTTCCCGGCGCCCATCGCCTACTGTCAGCACATCAGCCAGGGCTTCACGGAGGGGCTGGCGCACTGGCTGTCCACGGAGACGGCGCTGCGTGTCGTTGAAGCGACGCACGACGCTGCGATGGAACCGGGCACGGTGTACATCGCGCCCTCGGGAGGACACCTGCTGGTGAAGCCGGATGGGCGTCTGGAACTGGACTCGGGCCCTGCCCTGCGGGGCTTCCGCCCTTCGTGTGACATGCTGCTAACTTCGGCGGGGGAGGCATTCGGCCGGCGCTGCATCGGCGTCATCCTGACGGGCATGGGCCGCGACGGCGCCAGGGGTCTGAAGGAGATTCGCGAACGGGGTGGACGCACCATCGCGCAGGACGAGGCTTCATGCGTCGTCTACGGCATGCCGCGCGAGGCGGTGCTGCTGGGCGCGGCGCAGCAGGTGCTGTCGTTGGACCTCATCGGCCCGACGCTGGTGCAGTGGGTGGACGCGTGCTGACCATTGGCAACAAGGTCCTCCAGCAGCTCGCCGCGCTCCTGCTGGAGCGCGCGGGGCTGAAGATCACCCTGGATGGCTACCACAGCCTCCGGCTGGCGCTGTCCACGCGCATGCCCGTGCTGGGCCTGAGCGATCCGGACAAGTACATGCAGCGGCTCATGAGCACCCACGGCGAGGAGGAGCTGCGCGCGCTCCTGCCGCTGGTGACGGTGGGGCACACGGAGTTCTTCCGCGACGCGAAGCAGTTCCGCGCGCTGGAGCAGAGCGTGCTGCCGGAGCTGCTCGCCCGGGCGCGGCGCGAGATGCGAAAGGTGACCATCTGGTCCGCGGGCTGCGCCACCGGCGAAGAGCCCTACAGCCTGGCGCTGGTGATGGCGGAGCTGGGCGCGCTCGCGGTGGAGGTGGACCTGTGGGCCACCGACCTGAACCTGGCCGCGGTGGAGGCCGCGCGGCAGGGGCGCTTCACCACCCGCCGGGCGATGGCCATTGGCCCCGAGCGTCTGTCGCGCTTCTTCAAGCCGGTGGAGGAGGGGTACGAGGCGTCGCCCGTGCTGCGCGAGTACATCCGCTTCGACGGACAGAACCTGGCCGTGCCGCTGTTCGACAAGGTGGCGCCCGCGTCGCTGGACCTCATCCTGTGCCGCAACGTCATCATCTACTTCGACCTGCCCACCATCCGCGGGTTGATGGACCGGTTCCTCGCCGCGCTGCGCCCGGGCGGGCTGTTGTTCCTGGGGTACTCGGAGAGCCTGTTCAAGGTCTATGACCGCTTCGAGATGATCGAAGTGGACGGCGCCTTCGTGTACCGCCGGCCGCTGGGAGAGCGCCCCCCTTCGCCGCCGCCTCGCGTGTCCAGCCCGTCGGATCCGCCGCTGCGTCCCGGCAGCCCGGAGTCCTTCGCGGTGGACCTGCGCCAGCGACTCCAGGCCAACGCGGCCACCGCCGCGAAGCTGCGCAATCCGGGCGGCGCCGGCTCGCTCTCTTCCCGGGGCCCGGAGGCTCCGCGCCGGCCCACCACCGAACTGCCCGCCATGGGCAACCTGACCGGACGGCGCACCGGGGAGTTCCCGGCCGTCCGCGTGGAGCCCGCGCGCACGGCGGCCACCCCGTCTCGCGCGGTGCCGGAGCGCTCCTCCGGTTCGTTCCCGGTGGCGCGCATGAATCCCTCGCCGACCACGCCTTCGCCGGAGGGTTCCTCCTCGCGTCCGAGTGGCTCGTGGCCGCAGCTGCTGCCGCCCGCGGAGCGCCTCAACATGGCGGTGCGCAAGATGACGGCGGGGGACTTCCCCGGCGCCATCTCAGGCGTGGAGCGGCTGCTGGTGGACGAGCCCAGTGACCTGGACGCGCTCCTGACGCTGGGCAACCTGTATTCGCTCACCGGGCGCAGCGCCAACGCGCGCGACACCTTCGCGCAGGCGCTCCAGCGCGAGCCCCTGTGCGTGGAGGCGCGCGTCTTCGCGGGCGTGGCGGCGATGCAGGCGGGGAGCCTGGCCGAGGCGCGCTCCGAGCTGGCGAAGGCGCTCTTCCTGGAGCCCACGCTGGCCATTGGCCACTACCTGCTGGCGCAGGTGCAGGAGCGCACCCAGGACTTCGATGCGGCCCGGCGCAGCTACCGCAACGCCGTCGCGCAGCTCAAGCACCCGCAGCGCCCGCTGGCCGGGCACTACCCGGAGATGCTCGATTCGGCGGAGGCCATCTCCCGCGCGGCCCGCTATGCGCTGGCCGCGCTGGAGGAGCAGCCGGGCTGAGGGCCCGGCCGCGGGTGCTGCTCAGTCCAGGTTGCCCTTGACCTGATCCAGGCTCTTGGACGGATCCAACACGGCGCCGAACTTCTTCTGCAGGTACGTCTTGGCCTGACCGCGCAGCAGCATGCCGGGGTCGGTGCCTTCGCCCGTCACGGTCTTGTCGGTGATGACGAAGCTGGCGTCCAGGTTGATGCCCATCACCTTGCCGTTGAGCTTCGCGCCCTCGTCGCCCGTCCAGTCGGACTTCACGCCGTACTTGGAACCCCAGTAGCTGAGGAGCTGCTCGACGCGCTTCTTGACCTCGTCCTTGGGAAGGTTGTGGGGGACCTCGAATTTCAACATGCCCATGGCGGTGACTCCTGTTCAGAAGGTGGCTGGTCCCTGCGGTTTAGTGACACCGGGCCGGAAATGGAACCGCCGTGTGGTGATTGCCGGCGGTCGATGTCCGCCGGTGGCCTACCGGGCGGCCTTGCTCCGGGGGCGACGCGGCTTTTCGGGGGCGGCCTCCACCGCCACCTCCGGCTCCGGCTCGCCCCAGCGCTCCAGGTAGGGGGCCAGGTCGAACTTCTGCGCCGTGCGCAGGGAGCTCATGGGCCGCACCTTTCCAATCACCGCGCGCTCCTGGAAGGGCCGGTCATGCAGACCCAGGATCCACATGAAGTTGGACACGCTCGCGGGGTCGCGGCCGTCCACCGCGTAGGTGTCGTTGAGCCGGTGGATGCGCTCCAGGGCCTCTTGAGGCGTGGGGCTCCATTCGAGGATCTTCTTGCCCCAGAGCATGCGCAGGTAGTTGTGGATCCGCCCGCGCTCGCGCAGCTCCTTCTGGGACGCGTTCCAGAGCGGATCCGCCGTGCGGCCCTGGGCCAGCTCCTCGTAGGAGTACAGGTGCGGGCGCGGATCCTTCGCGTGGCGGGAGAGCGTCTCGCGCGCCCAGGGGGGGCAGGGCGTCCACGGTGAGCTGTCGGGGCCCGGGGGTGTGGAAGCAGTAGTTGAAGCCCAGCTCGCGGCGCACGAGCAGCTCCTCCAGGAACGACTGCACGGCCGGGTGGTCCTTGCCCTTCGCCGCGATGGCCGCGCGGGCCGCCTCGCCCGGGAAGAGGTTTCCCCAGTGCCAGTAGGGCGACAGGTTGGACTGCTGGCCCAGGCCCGGATCATTGCGGCCTTCCTCGTAGCCCTCCAGCCGCTCCTCCAGGAACGTGCGCAGCGCCTTCAGGCCCGCCTTGCGGCCTCCCCGTTCGTCCAGGGGCTTCACGGAATGATCCAGCGCGAACGTGTGCAACGCGGCCCGCGCCTTCACCGCGTCAGCCAGTTCGAAGTCCGGTTGCGGGTGCGCGCCCGACGCCTTCACCTTGCGTAGGGGCAGGGTGCGCTCCAGGTACTCCGGCCACAGCTTGCGCAGCTTGGGGCGCAGCGCGTACGCGCCCACCTGGGCCGCGGGGATGCGCTGCATGGGCACCACGCAGGAGGCGTCCACGGCGAAGAGGGGCACCTGGAGCGCCTTCGCCGCGCCCCGCAGGTGGCCCGGGATGATGTACGTGGGGAACAGGTCCGACACGATGGCCGCCGCGCGCTTGCCCAGCTTCGCGATCCGGGGCTTGTGCTCCTTCGCGGTGCGCGGCAGCTCCAGCCAGTACGGAAGTCCGCGCGCGGCGCAGCCTTTGGCCATGTCCGCCATGCCTTCCAGTGCCCACGCGTGGAGCCGGTCCGACGCGAAGGGGTAATCCGGACGGATGGACTGGTAGACGACGACGGGCAGGCCCAGGTGGTTGCCCAGCGCGATGGCGGCGTCGAGCGCGTGGTTCTCCTCCCACCGATGGTTCACCATGCACCAGTAGAGGACGAAGTCCCGCTGGCCCGAAGGGAAGGGGACGTCCTTCACCCCCTGGATTCGAGCGGAGTCGACAGCGAGTTCGGACCACGAGATGCCTTGGGGCATGGGACGGCGAAGATGCCGCATCCGTGTGCACGTCGCGGTGGGAGTTTCGGCGCGTTGTGTGGTGGACCTCATGTCCGCGCGAATGTTTCGGACGCGGCGGAAATCCAACACCCGCGCACGGGTTGTGGTTTTCTGCCGAGCGGCCGGACCCAAGGAGCCCTCTGCGTGGCACACCGTCGAACCTGGAACCTCCCTGTCACCGTCCTCGCTGTCGCGCTGATGCTGCCGGGCCTTGCCCACGCGCAGGCGGGTGGCACGTCGGTGTATCCGGCGCCCCAACCGCCACCGCCGCCCGCGCCGGGGATGTACGCGGCGCCGCCCTCGCAGGCTGAGACGCCCCCGTCCAACGACGGGTATCCGCCGTCGCAGGCCGCTCCGTCGGAGGGCTACGCGCAGCCACAGTCCGCGCCTCCGTCCAACGACGGGTATCCGCCGTCGCAGGGGGCGCCGTCGAACGAGGGCTACGCGCAGCCGCAGTCCGCGAATCCCAACGACACGTATCCTCCCCCGAGCGACGCGCCCGTGCTCCCGCCGGAGCCGGACCGCCTGCGCACCGAACCGCAGGCCCCGTTGACCGAGGGCCCTTCGGGCGTGCGCCAGGAGTCCACCCAGGACTCCGCGGCCGCGGCCAACTACGTCCGTCCGCCTCCCGCGGACAACGGCGTGTGGCTGGATGGCCAGCGGCGCCGGGGGCCCTTCCTGTCCGGCCCCGGCAGCATGAAGTTCATCGCGCACCACACGACGATGGGCGCGCTGGGTGGCTTCTTCACGCAGGCGTTCTCGCAGGACTTCAGCTTCGACCGCAGCTCGCGCGAGGCGATGCTCGCGGGCACGCTCATTGGCGCGGGCCTGGGCTTCGGCGCTTCCGCGTGGTGGCAGTTCAACAACTGGGTGGCGGAGCCCATGGCCAACTTCAGCGTGGGCAACTCGCTGGTGGGCTCCATGTTCTTCGCGGGCTTCATGGACCTCATCACCCAGGACCCCGGCGTGCTCACCTGGTCCGCGTTCCTGGGCGCGGAGCTGGGCGCGTGGCTGACGGCGGGCATCGGTGGCGGACAGCTGCCCCTCAACGACGGCCTGCTGGTGGCCTCCGGCGCGGGCTGGGCGGCGGCGTACAGCGCGCTGCTGCTCGCCATCGTCCACTTCTCCGGCACGTCCATCTCCGGCAAGACGTGGAAGGACATGCTGCTCATCGCTCCGGGCGTGGGCGCGGGCGTGCTGGCGCTCGCGACCATGCGCTACAACCCGACGCCGTCTCAAATCCTGCGCGCGGACTTCTTCGGCGCCGGCGTGGGCGCGGCGGTGCTGCTCATCTCCGGGCTGGTGCTGGGCGGCTTCAACCAGTCCACGCCCTACGTGCTGTCCTTCCTCGGGTCCGCCGGTGCCATCACCACGGTGAGCCTGCTGTGGGAGGAGAGCGTGGACCGCTCCGCCACGACGCTGCGAAGCGGGCATTCCTCCAAGGACCGGCCCTACAAGAACGTCTGGTGGTAGACGGCCCGGAGGGCGGGCGGGCAGGCGTCATGGCGCGGAGGGAAGGCCAGCATCACCTTCCCACCATCTATGGCGCGCGTCCTACCCTTCACGGCCCTCCTGGCTTCGCTGGATCGCTCCCTGGAGCCCGGCGACAGCCCTTCCCGCGGTAACGCAGCCCCATGGCCGGCGCATCTGCGGCCCCTGCTGGAGGCCGCGAATCCCAGCGCGGAGCTGCGCCGCATGCGCGACGCGGGCACGCTGCTGAAGGACACCCGTCCCTCGCTCTACGTCGTGGAGCTGTACGGCGCGGCGGGCAAGTTCTCCGGCCCGCCCCTGCGCTACCTCTTGTGCGCGCTGACGCCGGACGCGGTGGCGCCGCTGGAGCATGACCCGTACCGGCCCCGCGCGTGGGAGGTGGAGCCCGCCGTCACGCTGGTGGCGGACGACCACGGCGCCCTGCGCGCGCTCCTGGCCGAGGCCGCCGAGCGCGGCATCTCCGTCTGGAAGGGCGAGTACGACGGCGCGCCGGTGTCGCTGCTGCGCATCGAACCTTCTCCCGTGTCCAAGCGCCTGCAGGCCGTGCTGGACGAAGCGCCCATGCGGCCCCTGGCGGCCTTGAGCGAGCAACGCCAGACGCTGGCGGCGGTGGTGCCCCTGTCCGAGCCGGGCCTGGAGCTGTGCCCCATCCACCGCGCGCTCAAGGGCGTGACGACGTTCCAGGAGGAGACCTTCCTCACCCTGGTGGCCGCCTACGCGCGCGTGACGGACGTGGACGCGCCGCTCACCACGTCGCAGGGCATGGCGGCGGCGCGCGAGCGGCTGGCGACGCTGGTGCCCGGACAGCACGCGGTGCTGCTGGTGCTGCCCGGAGGGCGGGGGAAGATCCTTCGCTTCCGGCAGGGGTTGGACCTGGCGCACCTGAAGGGCGCGCCGCGCAGTCCCACGCTGCGAAGCCTGGACCTGGCGCTGCTCAACACGTTGGTGCTGCGCACGGTGCTGGGCATCCAGGATCCGGAGGCGCCGGGGCATTCCCAGGTCTACCCGGTGCATGGCCTGGAGTCGCTGGTGCAGGGCGTGGAGAGCGGCATGTTCCAGGCGGGGTTCGCGCTCAACCCGCCGCCCGTATGGGAGGTGCGCGCGGTGATGGAGGCCCAGGCCACGTTGCCGCCACGCACCCTGCGCGTGGAGCCGCGCGTGCCTGCGGGCCTGCTCTTCCTGGACCCTGAAGCCTGACGCTCACGTGCGGGCGCTGACCGGAACCCCGCAGGATTGGCCCCGGCAGGTGCGGCTGGAGTTGCAGCCCGGCCCCGGGGAGACGCTGGATGCCATCTGCGGCGGCGAGGTGCAGGTGCTCCAGCGCAGGGCGGGCTACCGCTTCACGTTGGACCCCGTGCTGCTGGCGCACTTCGCCGTCTTCGAGGCGGGGGCGCACCGGGGAAGGCTGCTCGACCTGGGCACCGGGTGCGGCATCATCCCGCTGGTGCTGACCCGGCGGCTGGGGCGCACGGACATCACCGCGCTGGAGCTGCAACCGGGCCTGTTCTCCCTGGCCGAGCGCAACGTGTACCTCAATCGCTGTGAGGGTGCGGTGACGCTGGTGCAGGGCGACCTGCGGCACGTGACGGAGATGTTTCCCGCGGGCAGCTTCGGCCACGTGCTGTGCAATCCGCCGTACCGCGCGCGCACGGCGGGCCAGAGCAACCTGTCCACGGAGAGGGCGCTGGCCCGGCATGAGATCTCCTGCGAGCTGCCGGACGTGGTGCGCGCGGCGGCCTACCTGTTGGTCCCCCGGGGCGGGCTTTGCATGGTGTATCCGGCCTCTCGCTTCAGCGAGCTGGTGTCGGTGCTGCGCACGCTGCAACTGGAGCCGCGCACGGTGCGCATGGTGCATCCGCGCGCGGATCGTCCCGCGAAGCTGGTGCTGCTGCACGCGGTGAAGGGCGGCCGCTCGGACCTCACCGTGCTTCCGTCGCTCGTCGTCCATGCGGAGGACGAACACGCCTTCACCGACGAGGTGGGCGCGATGGTGGGCTGAGCGGAAAATCACAGTCGCGACCCGACTTGGATGCGGGCGGTCCCGGGGGCGCAGGTCGCACTCCTCGCACGGGGCGGTTCTGACGTAGAGTTCGCGCCCTGGGGCTCGGACCGGGAGTCCCCTGTCTCATCCGAAAGCAGGACGTGATGCGCGTGGGCTCACGACGAATGGCCTTGCCCTGGGTGGCGGTCGCGATGGCGCTCTTCAGCGCCTCGGCTTTCGCCCAGACGCAGGCGGACCGGCTCTATGTGGGGTACGGCGTGTCGGGAGGCGGCACGCTGGACGCGGGGCGGATCCGGCTCGAGCGGCGACGCCAACTGGACCTGCGCGTTCCACTGCCTCCCATCGTCCTGGGCCGCACGTACCTGCTGCCTTCGCTGGGCTACGAGTTGAGGTGGTTGGGCGTGCAGGTGCCGCCCCCCGGACTCTCCGGGGACGGCGACAATGACCTGGGGCGGAGCTTCCACCGCATCCAGCTGGGCCTGACGCTCATCCGGCCCGTAGCGCCGCGCTGGCTGCTCATCGCCGGGGTGACGGGCAGCACCCGCACGGACTTCAAGTCCTCCTTCGACCCGGGCCTGGACACCACCTGGGTGGCCTACGCGATGGCCAACCACCAGTTGGGCGAAGAGCCCGGCTTCTCCGTGACGTTCGGGTTGGTGGCGCTGTGGCCCTTCGACCTGTTTCCCGTGCTCCCCATGGCCAGCCTGAACTACCGGCGGGGCCCGTGGATCCTGGAGGTGGGCCTGCCGAAGCTCACCGTGCTGCACAAGCTGGGTGACACGGTGGAGCTGGGGCTCGTGGGTGGCTTCGAGCAGCAGGTGCTCCACACCCGCTTCGAGCCGGAGGCGCTGGGCCTGGGCGCGTCCTACGTGCGTGAAACCACGGTCCGGGTCGCGCCCACCGTCAACGTCCACCTGGGCCAGGATTTGTGGCTGAGTTCCGCGGTGGGGCTGTCGCTGATCAACGACCTCGCGCTGCTCGACCGCCAGCGCGACAGCCTCAACATTCCGGGGCTGGGGGCGGGCCCCACGCCGTATGCCCGCGTGGTGCTCGGCTGGCGTCCGCAGCCCAATCGCCCGAAGGCCCGCGAGACGCGCTCCCTCCGTTGAAGCGGAAGCGCTCTCGGCGGGGCGGGGTTGTTACGGCGTGGGGGGCTGCGCGTTCTCCGCCGTCTTGCTCCCCTCGCGGCACCACGCGAGCTGCTCCTGGATGGCCTCCAGGGGCACCGCCAGCTCCAGCTTGAAGGACGTGCCGTCCGGCCGCACCTTCGCGAAGTCCAGGAGCTGCGCCAGGTCCGTGTTGCCCTCCGACTGGGCCTTCATCCGCGCCATGGACAGCATGCCGCCCAGCGACTTGCCCAGGTCGGTCATCTTGTCCGCGTCCATGCCGCTCACGTTCGCGACCATGGCCACGTCGCCGCTGGTGTCCAGGTGCAGCTCCACGTTCTGGGCCACGTCCACCAGACGCTGCGCCAGCTCCTGCTGATCCGGGCCCAGCAGCTTCGCGAGCTGCGCCACCGCGAGCACGCCGTACATCTCCCCGTAGGTGCTGTTCTCGTCGAGCAGCGGCGGCCCCGCTTCCGTCCCGCGCCCGTCCATGCGGTCGAGCACCGTCTTCACCTCGTCCGGGGAGCGGCCCACCACCAGCATCTGGTTGTTCCAGGTGCCCACCGCGTTGTCCATCCGCCCGCGCTGCGTGCCGCCGTCCGGCAGGGGCATGGACATGTCGCCCGGTTCGTACACGCGCGCGCCCGGACCGTGGTCCGACGACACGCGTTCGCCCAGCAGTTCCTGGTAGCGCGCCTTGCTGAAGTCACCGGAGAGGATGAGGCCCTCGTCGGTGATGACCATGCGGTCCAGGTCCTGGAAGGGATCCACGCCGCTCAGCGCCTTGAACTGCTCCAGGTTCTTGCCGCCGTCGCGCATCAGGCACGCCATCAGCAGCTCCCCCAGCGGCGAGTGTCGCAGGGCGTTCGCCTCGATGACCACGGCCGTGCGTCCCGGGCCGCGCGGAAGGGCCGCGAGCAGCGGGTCGCGGGGCTTCGCGGGCGCCTGGGGCACGCCCGCGTCCAGCGTGGGCATCACCCAGGTGCGGCGCTTCTCCGCGCGCGCGAAGTCCGTGCCGCTCATGCGCGAGGGGAAGTTCACCTCCGGAGCGGGGGGCGCTGCGGCGTCTCCCTGGCCCCTGAACATCATCACCGCGGCCACCGCGAACAGCAGCAAGGCCCCGCCCAGCCACACCTTCCTGCGCCTGCGCGAATCCATGCTCAGCAATCCTTTCCTTCAAAGTGCCAGAAGCCCACCGCGAGCGCTCCCAGTCCGAACACCAGCACGCCGCCCAGCAGCATCCCCAGCGAACCCGGCAGGAGCGGTGTGTCGCTCGCGAGGTCCGCCGCCCCGACGGCCAGCGCCGACAACCGGGGCAGCACCATCGTCACCGCGTCGAACGACGTGCGGCCGAAGCCCGCTTCCAGGTAGCGCGACACGTCCGCGCGGAACCCCGCGAGGATGCCGCCCACCAGCAACACGAAGCCCGCGGCGGAGCACAGCGCCGCGCTGCGCACCACCGTGGCCGTGGTGAGCATCACCGCGTACACCGCCGCGAAGCCCACGCACGCCATGCCCCCCGCGACGAGCGGGCCCACCGTCCAGTACCCCGTCTTCACGCCGAAGATGACCGTCAGCCCTCCCGCCGCGTACACCGTGCCGCCCACGGCCAGCGTCATCACGCCCAGGAAGGTGCCCGCCAGCAGGTGCCAGCGCTGCAAGGGCAGGGCGAGCAGGTGTTCGATGCGCCCGGGCGACAACAGGCCCGGAGCGAAGTCCGAACACGCCACGATGCCGAAGAGGATGCCGCCGTAGAACACCAGGTAGGCCGCCGCGCGGAAGATGGGCCGCAGTGCCACGTCCACCGACACGATGTTGGCGCGCACCACCTCGCCGAAGAGCCGCGTCGCCGCGAGCGCCCCGTCCACCACCTCCAGCTTGAGGCTGAGCGCCACGGTGGCCAGCACCAGCGTGAGCCCCACCATGAAGGCCAGGATGAACTTGCGCGACGCCGCCTCGCGCAGCACGTACCCCGCGATGACGAAGACAGGATTCACGCCGCCACCCCCGGGCTGCCCACCGCGCCCAGCAACACCGCTTCCAGGTCCGCGCCCTCGCGTCGCAGCTCCACCAGCAGCGCCCCGGAGGCCCGCGCCCGGTCCAACGCCGCGTTGAGCACCGTCACATCCGCCGCGTCCACCACGTACACCCCTTCGTCCCTGGCGCCCTCGGCCTGGACGTTTGTTGCCGCCGTCGCGTCCGAACCGGCGCCACCCACCGGCACGAAGCCCGCGGCCACCAGGGCGGAGGCCTGCGCGCCGGGCGCGAAGCGCACACGCCACCGGGCCCCGCCGCGCCCCAGGTCCTCCAGCCGGCCCTCGCGCAGCACGCGCCCGTCCGCGAGGATGGCCACCCGGTCGCACACCCGTTCGGTCTCCGCCAGCAGGTGCGAGTTCAAGAACAGCGTCACGCCCCGGCGCACCTCCTCCTGGAGGATGCGGCGCACCTCCAGCCGGCCCATGGGGTCGATACCGTCGGTGGGCTCATCCAGCACCAGCAGCGCCGGTTCTCCCAAGAGCGCCGCCGCCAGCCCCAGCCGCTGCCGCATGCCCTTGGAGTACCCGCCGATGCGCCGGTCCACCGCGTCCGACAGCCCCACGCGCTCCAGGAGGCGCAGCAGCGCTGGCGCATCCGGCTTCAGCCCCTTGAGCCGGGCCACGGTGGCCAGGAACGCGGGCGACTTCCACGTGCCCGGCAGGTGCAGCCGCTCCGGCAGGTAGCCGATGCGCGCGCGGATGGCCGGATCCTCCGGGGAGCCGCCCAGCACGCGCACCGTGCCCGCCGTGGGCCGCACGATGCCGAGCACGCTCTTGATGAAGGTCGTCTTGCCCGCGCCGTTGGGGCCGATGAGCCCGAAGGCGCTGCCCGAAGGCACCACCAGGTCCATGCCCCGGAGGGCCTCGTGGCCGCCCCGGCCGAACGCGCGGTGATAGGTTTTTCGCAGGCCCTGCACTTCAAGGGCGGGAGGTGGTGTTGTCACGGTTGCGACTGTAGACGACCCACGGGGGCGACGATTGCCTCCGGCTCGTCCTCGGGGGAGGGGCAAGCGGGCCTGAAACTTTCCATCCGCCCGCGTCCACCCATTCGCGCCGCTGGGAAACACCTTGCGCACCCTCTGGGGCCGTGCCGCGCCGCGACACCTCGTCGTTCCAGGGCGTTGCGTTTCTGGGGGCTCCAACGGTGCGGTTGGTCCAAC
This sequence comes from Corallococcus praedator, assembly GCF_003612125.1. Taxonomy (GTDB): domain Bacteria; phylum Myxococcota; class Myxococcia; order Myxococcales; family Myxococcaceae; genus Corallococcus; species Corallococcus praedator. The sequence goes on along the minus strand of NZ_RAWI01000116.1, from coordinate 9,426 downwards.
CCCTGCAATGCATGCGGGGACACGCGGTACCTCACGCGACACATCTTTTTCAGGAGTCACGGGCATGACGTGGACGAACGGAACCGAGCAGCAGCTTCAGGACGCGCGCCGCGAACTGGAGGCGGCCGAGCGCGAGCTTGCCAGCGGGACCGAGGCGGCTCGGGTTCGCTATGCGCGGGCGCTGTACGAGGCGGACCTCGCCCACCGGCGGGCCGACCGCATGGCGCGCGACAGCCGCCGCCAGCAGCTGAGCTGGCGCCCTGTCGCCGGCTGAGCAGGCAGGTGGGTGACAGGGAAGGGGTGAAGCGCGGGGCCGGGCGGTTTATACCGGCGAACCATGGCCCACCCCGTCCACCGCCCCCGCCGGCTGCGCCGCTCCGCGGCCCTCCGTGACATGGTGAGAGAGACGCGTCTCTCGCCCACGGACTTCATCTACCCGCTGTTCGTCGTCGAAGGCCGGGACATCCGCCGCCCCGTGTCCTCCATGCCGGGCGTCTTCAACCTGTCGGTGGAGCACGCCGTCCAGGAGGCGAAGCACGCCAAGTCCCTGGGCGTGCCGTCCGTCATCCTCTTCGGCATCCCGGACCACAAGGACGCGCAAGGCACGCAGGCCTACGCGCGCGACGGCATCGTCCAGCGCGCCATCCAGGAGATCAAGGCGGCGGTGCCGGACCTCCAGGTCATCGCGGACGTGTGCCTCTGCGAATTCACCGACCACGGCCACTGCGGCGTCCTGGACGGGCAGCACGTCGCCAATGACGCCACGCTGCCGCTGCTCGCGCAGATGGCCGTCACGTGCGCGCAGGCGGGCGCGGACATCGTCGCCCCGTCGGACATGATGGACGGCCGCATCGGCGCCATCCGCAAGGCCCTGGACGAGGTGAAGCTCACCGACACGCCCATCATGGCGTACTCGGCCAAGTACGCCTCCGGCTTCTACGGCCCCTTCCGGGAGGCCGCGCAGAGCACGATGAAGTTCGGCGACCGGCGCGGCTACCAGATGGATCCGGGCAACGTGCGCGAGGCCATCCGCGAGACGGCGCTGGACGTGGAGGAGGGCGCCGACTTCATCATGGTGAAGCCCGCCCTGTCGTACCTGGACGTCATCCGCGCGCTGCGCGAGAACTTCGATTTGCCGCTCGCCGCGTACAACGTCTCCGGCGAGTACGCGATGCTCAAGGCCGCCGGCCAGAACGGGTGGCTGGACTACGAGCGCGTGATGATGGAGGTCCTCACGTCCATCAAGCGCGCCGGGGCGGACCTGGTCATCACCTACCACGCCCTGGAAGCAGCCAAACTCCTCTAGGCAACACCCCGGGCGCGTCAGCGCGGCGGAGAGCTTGATTGGCTCCGCCGCTTGCGCCCAAATGGTCCCCACACGATGCCCACCCAGAAGAAGCGGCCCGGACGCAGAACCGCGAAGCCTCCGCCCAGACGCGCCCCCGCCGCCCGCAAGGGTGCGCGCGCGGGCAAGCGCCCCGACCGTGGCCGCACCCCCGTGGTGCGTGAGCCCGGCCCGTTGCAGTACAAAGTGGTGGAGCTGTCCACGGTGGACGAGGGAGCGCTGGAGCGCACCTTGAACGAGTGGACCGGCAAGGGCTGGAACCTGGACGGCGTGCAGTTCGCGATGCGCGAGTCCTCCAAGCGTCCGGCCATGGCCTTCATCTTCTTCACCCGCGAAGGCGAGGCCGCGCAGCACGACGAGGCCGGCGCGCGCGAGCGGTTGCAGCGGTTGTCGGAAGCCGGCAGCCCCACCGCGCGGCTCGCGGCTGAGTACGCAAGCCACGCCGACGCGCAATCCCAGACGGTGGTGCCCTTCGTCCACCCGCTGTCCGCGCACGAGCGGCTGGCGCGCCTGGCCGGGCTGGATGAACCGGAAGCCCGCGAAGAGGGCCTCACGCTGGAGCCGGAAGAGTGAGCGCCGCCCCTGAACGCAGCCTGATGGCCACGGAGCGGAGCGGAGGCCGCGTGCTGCGGCTGGTGCAGGAGGACGCGGAGCCGGATTCGCCCTATCCGAAGGCGTCGCTGCTCTTGCGCCTGGGTGCGCGCGTGGTGGACTGCCTGACGGCCTGGGGGTTGTACGTCGTGTGCGGCGCGGCGGGCGCGGTGGTGGCGCTGCTGTTCCTGCTGCTCGCGGACGGGATGCTCCAGGGACAGAGCGTGGGCAAGCGCATCTTCGGCGTGAAGGTGATGCACCTGCCCACGCGCTCGGCCGCGCGGCACCGGGACAGCACCCTGCGCAACGCGCCGCTCGCGCTGGTGGTGCTGCTGGGGATGATGCCCGCGCCGCACGGACTCGTGGCCGCGGCGGCGGGCTTCGTGGTGATTGGCGGCGTGGAGGCGTGGCGGGTGCTGAGGGATCCGCTGGGCCTGCGACTGGGGGACACCTGGGCGCAGACGCAGGTGGTGGATGGGAAGGTTGTGGCGGGCGCGACGGTTGCAGCCCGCACGCCGGTGGCGGCGGCACGCGCTCCGGGCCGTTTGATGTCCGCGGCGAAGGTGCGCCGCGCCAAGGCATTCAGGAAAGGGATACGGAGTAAGCCATGCGCATCGCGCTGACCTACAACCTGCGTCTGTCGGACACGGAAGAAGAGGCGGAGTTCGACACGCAGGAGACGGTGAACACGCTGGCGGGAGCCATCGAGCGACTCGGGCACCGCCTGGAGCGCTTCGAGGTGAGCGGTCCCGCGTCGCGCACCGTGGCCCGCCTGGAGGCCTACAGCCCGGACCTCATCTTCAACACCGCCGAAGGCCGCCGGGGCCGCTTCCGCGAGGCGTTCTACCCCGCGCTCTTCGACGAGCTGGGGTTCGCGTACACGGGCTCGGATGCGTACGCGCTGGCGCTGACGCTGGACAAGCAGCTCACCAAGCTCATCCTCTCCAAGCACGGCATCCGCACGCCGGGCTGGCAGTACGTGGAGAAGCTCAGTGAGCTGACGGCGGAGAACCTGCACTTCCCCGTCATCGTGAAGCCCAACTTCGAAGGCTCCTCCAAGGGCATCACCCAGGACTCCGTCGCGGAGACGCTGGAGCAGGTGCGCGAGAAGGTGGCCAAGGCGCTGGAGAAGTACCCGGCGGGCGTGCTGGTGGAGGAGTACATCCGCGGGCGAGACCTCACGGTGCCGTTCCTGGCCGCGGTGGACAACGACTACGACGGCGTGCTGACGCCGGTGGAGTACATCATCGACCCGGAGGTCTCCGCCGGGCGCAAGTACGCCATCTACGACTACGAGTTGAAGACGCGTCACGAGAAGGTCGTGAGCGTGCGCGCCCCGGCGAACATCCCCCCGAAGATCGCGGAGGACGTGCGCAAGATGGCGCAGAAGATCCTCCAGGTGCTGGACTGCCGCGACCTGGGCCGCCTGGACTTCCGCCTCTCCGACGCGGGCGTGCCGTACTTCCTCGAAATCAACGCGCTGCCCAGCCTGGAGCCGGGCGCGGGCATCTACTCCGCGGCGGAGCTGGAAGGGCTGCACCTGGACGGGGTCATCAACTCCATCATCCAGAGCGCGGCCAAGCGCTACAAGATCCGCGACTCCTCGCGGCGCCAGGGCAAGCCCGCGCGCAAGTCGGGGCCTCTGCGGGTGGGCTTCGCCTTCAACGTGAAGCGCGTGAAGCCCAGCGCCACGGCCACTGGCGAGACGGTGGAGGACAGCGAGGCGGAGTACGACTCGCCCAACACGCTCCAGGCCATCCGTGAGGCCATCGCTTCGTGGGGCCATGAGGTCATCGACCTGGAGGCCACGGCGGAGCTGCCCACCGTGCTCTCCAGCACGCCGTTGGACATCGTCTTCAACATCGCGGAGGGCTTCAAGGGACGCAATCGCGAGAGCCAGGTGCCCGCGATGCTGGAGCTGCTGGACATCCCGTACACCGGTTCTGATCCGGCGACGCTGTCGCTGGCGCTGGACAAGGCGCTGGCGAAGAAGATCGTCCGTCAGGCGGGCATCCTCACGCCCAACTTCCAGCTCATGGTCACGGGAAAGGAGCGGCTGAACAAGGAGTTCACCGGTTTCCCGCTCATCGTGAAGCCGGTGGCGGAGGGCAGCTCCAAGGGCGTCGTCACCAAGAGCGTCTGCTACTCCGAGACGGAGCTGCGCGACGTGGTGAAGGAGATCGCCGGCAAGTACCAGCAGCCCGCGCTGATTGAAGAGTACATCGGTGGGCGCGAGTTCACGGTGGGCCTCTTGGGCGAGCGGCGTCCGCGCGTGCTGCCGCCCATGGAGATCGTCTTCCTGGACAAGGCGGAGAAGAACCCCGTCTACAGCTTCCAGCACAAGCTGGATTGGACGGACCGCATCCGCTACGACGCGCCCGCGAAGCTGGAGCCGGCGCTGCTGGAGAAGCTGCGCACGGCGGCGCGCAACTCGTTCATGGCGCTGGGGTGCCGCGACGTGGCGCGCATCGACTTCCGCATGGATGACAAGGGGCGCATCTACTTCATCGAGTGCAACCCGCTGCCCGGCCTCACGCCCGGCTGGAGCGACCTGGTGCTCATCGCGCAGGGCGCCGGCATGGACTACCGGACGCTGATTGGCGAGATCATGGCGCCCGCCATCCGCCGCTACAAGGAGCGCGAGGCGCGCCGGGCCCAGACGGAGCACCCGCCCGGTCCCACGCCGCCGCTCAACAAGGTGGTGCAGCGCATCGAGGAGCAGACCGCGCAGGCCAACGCCGCCGCGGCCGCGACCGCCGCCGCCTCCACCCAGGCGAACGGCAACACGGCGTCTGCGGAAGCGCAGCCCGTGCGCCCTGAGCTGAAGTCCTGAGTCGCTGAAGGCCGGAGAGGGCAGGGGGCTTCTTCCCCCTGCCTTCCCGTGGCCCGGCTCAGCCGTCGTTGAGCGCCTGCGCCCAGCCCTTCTCGAAGTTGTCGTGGAAGGCCTGCCAGAGCGTGTCGGAGTAGTACTTCACGAAGTTCTCGTCGTTGTAGCGCAGCGAGTTCTTCGACAGGTTGTGCGAGCCCGTCAGCACCATCTTGCGCACCGTCCCGTTGAAGTTCCCCGAGTACACGAAGTGCTTGCTGTGGGTGAGCACCTCCCGGGGCGTGCCGTCGCTCGTCTTCACGTTGTTGGCGGACACGTCGTAGAGCTGGCGCACGGTGATGTTCGAAGAGCCGCCCAGCTTGGAGCGGACGCCCGCGTCCATGTCCGTGTAGAGCACCCGCACCTTGCAGCCCAGCTTCGCGATGCGCAGCAGCTCCGTGGCCACGATGATGCGGCTGTCGTTGAAGTGGTTCTGGTTCACATCCAGCGTGCAGCCCGCGGACGCCGTCTTCACGTAGTCCGTGAAGTTGTTCGTGACCGTATCGGACGACAGCTCGTTGTCATTGCCCGTGCGCGGGAAGAAGTAGACCGTCCACGGGGCGTTGGGGGAGCTGTAGTAGCCCTGGCCCGACGTGGGGTTGTAGTAGTCCGTCGTCTTCGTCCCGCCGCGCAGGTCGTTGTGGTAGCCGACCCAATAGTCATACCAATCCCAGTCCTCGTAGCTGACGACCATGTCGTTCCAGTAGTTGTTCTGGGAGTAGGTGTTGTTCCACGAGCCCTGCACCACGACGCGCTGGATGCGATTGCCCTGCGGATCCGTGGTGGTGGAGAAGGTGAAGATCTTGTCGTGCATGATGGTGCCCTCGCGGTCGAAGCCCGCGATGCACGCACTGCCCGCGCCCGTGCCGTTGCACCGGGTCAGCTCCAGCCGCGTCGCGTCCGGACAGGTCGCCGCCGGGGGGACGTGGCTGCTGATGTCGTGGATGACGCCGCCGGAGGCGAACTCGGAGGCCGCGCCGCCGTTCTGCTCGTCCACCACCAGCCGCACAATGACGCCCCGGCACAGCGCCGCCTTGATGGCCGCGTTCAGGTGGTCCGTCGTCCACAGGAACATCGCGATGCGGATGTAGGAACCCTTCGGGCTGTTGTCGATGAGCCGGACGACCTCATCCTTGATGCGGTAGTCGCGCGTGCCCGTGTTGTCCGGCTGGTTGAACACGACGTAGAGCCCCGGCACGTTCGTCGCGTCCTGCCGCCGCGACGCCAGGTTCGGGTCCGCCTGCGCCGGGGGCTGACACCCCGCGAGCGCCACCGCGAGCCCCACCACCGCCAGAAGCCCTGCACGCGCACTGCGTCGCTGCTGTTTCATGGCCTGCCTCCCTGTCTTTGAATCTCTCCATTTAGTACGAAATGGTTAGGAAAACAGAGAGAGCCGGGCTGCGTCTGGATGAAACGCATTCTCCTGGTGATGGATAATCACCGTGACAGGGCGGTAGGGCAGGGCGCCTACGCAGGCGCGAAGCCGCCGTGGAACGTGGGCGGCAGGGCGTGGTCGAAGTGGCACCGCGCCAAGGGCCCGTCCTCCAGCCTCCGCGCGTCCAGCACCGCGACGTGGGACGCATCCGCCTTCGCGTCGTAGACCTGGGCGAGCAGCCAGCCATCGTCCTCGGTGCTACCGCCGGGGCGGGGGACGAAGACGGGCTCGGAGGGGTACTGCCCCTCACCCAGCGCGGCCTGGGTCATGCGGCCTGTCGCCACGTCGTAGCGCAGGAGGGCGTCGAACGCGCCCTGTCGCGCGTCCAGGGAGGAGTGCCCGCCCAGGTACACCGTCTGGTGCGCCCGGCCCACCACGCCGGGGGCCACGCGGGGGAACTCGCAGCTCACGTCCGAGCGTTGCTCCGTGCGGAAGGTGCCCGCCTTCACGTCCACCACCGCCCGGTGCAGCATGCCCTGGGCCGGGGTGCCGTTGCCTCCGCGCAAGAGGTCACCCAGCCACTGGTTCGTCGTGAAGTCGGGGTAGTGCACGTAGTCCACCACCAGCGTGTCGCCCGCTTCGTACGCGTTGGCGAAGTGCCAGAGGTAGAAGGCCTCCGCGGGGATGCGCACCGGGTGCGCCACGTCGTCGATGGGCACCACCAGCACCTCCGCCCCCGCGTCCGGACGCCACCTCAAGTTTTCCGAGTACGAACCCATCCGCAGCAGCATGCGGAAGATGTTGAGCCGCAGCGGAGTCAGGAAGAAGACGAGGTAGCGATCCGTGGCGATGAAGTCGTGCACCATCGTCGCGCCCGGCAGCGTCACGGCGCCCAGCCGCCGCGCCTTGCCCCCGTCCGGCAGCGCGTACAATTCAGCCTTCGTCTCCCGGCCGTACTGGATGCCGAAGTTGTAGGACGTCTTGCGCGACGGCACGCGGTGCGGGTGCGCGGAGAAGCTGCCCACCACCACGCCCTCCAGGTCCGACTCGCCCACGGTGGACAGGTCCTCCATGGACACCTCCACCGGCTTGTCGGCCTCGAACAGCGCGTACAGCTTGCCGTTCCACGCCATCACCGACGTGTTGGCCGAGTTCTTCTGGGCGTTGCGCAGCTTGTGCCACAGCGGCGTGGGCGTGCCGTAGGCGCCGTAGCGCTGCGCGCTGGCCTGGCGCTCGGCCACCATGGAGGGGGTCTCCAGGAGCCGCGCGGCGCCCTTCACTCCGTCCGGCCCGAAGCGCACGCCCAGCATCCCGCCATCCCCGTCGAACCAGTGCTGGTACGGCCGGCCGTGCACGTCGAACGTCCAGGGCCCCACCCGGTACAGCGAGCCCTTCAGCCCTTCGGGCACCTGACCCTCCACCCGCAGCGGCTCGAAGCCGTGCTGGCGGGGAAGCGTGCGGAAGCCCCGGAGCCAGCCCGGAGCCGGGGAGGACGTCGTCTGCTTCATCGCGGTCGTCATGGCGAAAACCCTTCTTCCTGGTGCGTGTGGAAGGCCGGGGACACCCCCGTGTCCCTTCAGCATGTAGACACAGTAAACATCGCATGTTGTCGCTGTCAACATGGATGTTGACGCTGGAAACTTCATGCCCTGGATGGTTAGGTCGCGGACGTGGAACGGTGAGGAGGCACGGACGGTGGCGACCCGGAGCAAGCGGACGGTGAAGGAGGCGCCAAAGGAGTTGGGGGACAAGCCGCGCTACCACCATGGGGACCTGCGCCAGGCGCTGGTGGACGCGGCGGTGGCGCTCATCTCCGAGGAGGGCTTTGGCGCGTTGACGCTCCGGGAGGTGGCCCGGCGGGCGGGCGTCACGCACGCGGCGCCCTACCGGCACTTCACCGACAAGGAGGCGCTGCTGGGGGCGGTGGCGCTCGAGGGCTTCCGCGCCATGGCGCGCGAGATGCGCGAGCGCATGGACCGGGCCCCCGAAGGACCGCTGGAGCAACTGAGCGCCGCGGGCGTGGCCTACGTGCTCTTCGCGGTGCGCCACCCGCCGCACTTCCGGGTGATGTTCGGGCCGCACTTCCAGCGCCCCCTGAAGCCGCGGAGCCCGGAAGGGGAGCCGGACGCGTTCGCCCTGCTGGTGGGTTGCATCGCCGCCGGCCAGTCGGCGGGCCTGCTGCGGCAGGGGGAGCCGCGCGCCCTGACGCTCACCGCGTGGTCGCTGGTGCATGGGCTCGCGTCGCTGTTCGTGGACCGGCAGTTGGATGAGGCCGTGCAGGGCCTGGAGGCCGCGGAGGCGCTCGCCGTCGTGCAGACGCGACTGCTGATCTCAGGGCTCGCGCACCCGGGCGCGGGCGGAAACAGCGACGGTCGGTAGGGAAGCGGGGTTGACCGTCGGAGATTGTCGGGTACGGTCGGTTCCATGGTGCGGATACCGGAAGAAACGGGGCCGAGGGTCCGGGCGCGGGAGCTGGGACTCCCGCTGGGGCGCTTCAAGACGGGCAAGTTCAACGCCATCACGGACGTGGAGGGCGTGCTCGTGGGGCACTCCACCATCATCCAGGGCGAGGGCCCCTTGAGGCCCGGCCACGGCCCGGTGCGCACGGGCGTCACCGCCATCCTGCCCAACCTGGGCAACATCTTCATGGACCGCATGAGCGGGGGCGGCTTCGTGCTCAACGGCGCGGGCGAAGTCTCCGGCATGACGCAGCTCATGGAGTGGGGGCTCATCGAAACGCCCATCCTGCTCACCAACACCATGGCGGTGGGCGCGGTGTCCGACGGCGTGGCCCGCTACCTGGTGCAGCGCTACCCGGGCATCGGCGACGAGCACGACGTCATCATCCCCGTGGTGGGCGAGTGCGACGACTCGTGGCTCAACGACATCTCCGGCCGCCACGTGCGCCAGGAGCACGTCCTGGAGGCCATCAACAACGCGGCCACCGGCCCGGTGCGCGAGGGCAACGTCGGCGGCGGCACCGGCATGGTGACGTGCGACTTCAAGGGCGGCATCGGCACGTCGTCGCGCAAGCTGCCGGAGGTGCTGGGCGGCTACACGCTGGGCGTGCTGGTGATGTCCAACTTCGGCAAGATGCACAACCTGCGCGTGGGCGGCCTGCCCGTGGGCGAGGTGCTGGCGGAGAAGTTCAAGAACACCCCGCACCGGGGCAAGTCCTACGGCTCAATCATCGCCGTGGTCGCCACCGACGCGCCGCTCCTGAGCCATCAGATCAACCGCCTCTGCAAG
>NZ_RAWI01001167.1 GCF_003612125.1 Corallococcus praedator | reverse complement strand
GTGTGGATCTGCTGACGACGCTGCATCAGCGGCGATGCCTGAAGCTGAAGCTGATCAAAGCGAACGAGTTGCGATCGCGCCTGCCGCAGATGGTCGATCGCGCTGGCAATATCACCCGCTTTGCTGAGAACCTGCTGAATTTCTCCGCTTTGCTGGGCGATCGCGTCGAGCTGCATTTGCGCCTGCTGCTGCTGCGTCTGAAGGTCGCGACTGCGCTCGGTCTGCTGCTGCTGAAGCTGCTGCCGCTGAGCTTGAGCGGCTTGATGCTGGCGCGATCGAACGGTTTGGGCTTCTTCTTGCACCTGCAACTGTTGAAACTGAGCGTAGGCTGTGGCGATCGCGTTTTGCTCGTGCAAAATTGCGGCCAAGGTTTGCTGCTGCCCAGAGGCGGCACTGAGTTCTTTTTGCAAACGCTGCGCGTCC
>NZ_RAWI01001166.1 GCF_003612125.1 Corallococcus praedator | reverse complement strand
TTGCTGTTGGTTCCGGAACCAATCAGGAGAAGATCCTGGTCGATTGGAACGACCAGAATGTCGCGGAAGGCCTGGCGCCGATCGACATCAAGTACTACCAGAACGCCACGGACTACTACCTGGCGCTTTCCTCAGGTCGCATCGATGGATATTTCGGGCCGAACCCGACCGCGCAGTATCACGTGGGTTCGCTCGGTGAAACGAAGGTGATCGGAACCTTCTCCGGCGCGGGCGAGGCTTTACAGGGTGAAATCGCGGTCCTGACCAAGAGGGACAACGGCTTGGCCAAGGCCTTTGCCGACGCGATCGATCACACCATCGAAAATGGCACGTACCAGCAGGTTATCGACCGGTGGAACCTCGGCTCCGAAGCGGTGGCCTCCTCGGAGATCAACCCGCCCGGTCTGCCGAAAACTGCAAGTT
>NZ_RAWI01001165.1 GCF_003612125.1 Corallococcus praedator | reverse complement strand
GACCTGCAGCATCGTGCCGCGCCGGGCCCGCATCTCCCGCAGCGTCGCCTTCTCGACCTGCGCGATGAGGGTGGCGTGCTCGCCGACCTCCAGCCCGGCGATGGCGGTGAGCTCACCCCGGTTCACGTAGCGGCGCGGGTAGTGGCGCAGCAGCCCGCCGACGGTGGTGACGTCGAGCTGGGCGGCCAGCAGGTCGGACGACTTCTTCCCCAGCCGGGGCGCGAGCGGGTCGGACAGGTCGGTCATTCCACTCCCAGGACCAGCGGGTGCTCGCTCGGGCCGCCCCGGTGCACCGCGAACTCCACCTCCGGGTGGGTGCGCCGCAGGTCGGCCGCCAGGCCCTCGCCCAGCGCCCCGTCGACGCCCTCGGCCAGCAGCGCCGTGACGATCTCGCCCCCCGCGGTCAGCATGCGGTGAGCCAACC
>NZ_RAWI01001164.1 GCF_003612125.1 Corallococcus praedator | reverse complement strand
ATCGACGGCTTTGAGGTAACGTTTGGCGGCTTGTGTCCAGTTCGATTTAGTCGGCACGAAGATACCCTGTAGCCTGACCTTGGGTAGCTTGGTGGGTTGCGCTGGTGCTGCTTCAATGACGGGTGCTTGTTCTGGGGTGGATGCCATACCGTTGCTGACCAACGTGGCGGATCGCGCTTCGACCTTGGCAACGGTTTGGGCGGCAATGAGGTCTGTGAGTTCGTTCAACACGTCAGCGATCGTGCGCGGGGGCTGTGCGGCCATGACTGCTTCTGCTGCCTTGTTCATTTGTTTAATGGCGTTGGCCTGCGCCGTCGTCGTCTTTGTCTGTTTCCGCTCTGCTGTTACTACCATTGCCGCCGCCTCATTAACGCTTTGCTGCAATGATAGCGCTCGTGTTTGCGTGAGGACAGCCTTGCCATCC
>NZ_RAWI01001163.1 GCF_003612125.1 Corallococcus praedator | reverse complement strand
GGTACCTCCTGTGTAAGTGCCGCGCAGGCGCGCCAGGACATCTACCCTCAGACCCTATTTCCATTCGAAGGAACGACAACAGTGCGCGCCGCTGGGAAGTGGCTGTCACGAGGCGACGATCCAAAAGGGACGTTCCTCGTCTACCAACTCCTGAGTTGCTCGCACCCGTTTCCTTTCAAGTCATTGCAATTCCGCGTGACGGGCGCAAAGAAAGCTCGCAGCAGCGGCATGGCGCCCGACACCCCACCACCGGAAGCCGCGCCAACGGCCCGGAAAGCCCAGGAACCTTCCAAGATCAGCCTGGAGGAACACGACCCTTCATCGCAGCTTGCTACAGCTACGATGCCCATGAGCGGCAATCGACGATTTGGCGACCTGGAGAACAAGTGGGTCTTCGCAGACAGAACCATTGCCGGGAAAACAC
>NZ_RAWI01001162.1 GCF_003612125.1 Corallococcus praedator | reverse complement strand
CTTCCAGGCCGCCCACCAGCCCCCCGGGCAGGCCGGAGCCCTCAGTGGCTTTCTTGCGCAGGAAGAAGCTTAGATAGGAGCCCGCAATGGCGGCCACGCCGCCCAGCAGCGCCCCGCGCCACTGGCTCTCGTGGTTAATTTTGTAGAGTGTGGCCCCCACCAAGGCACCGGCGCCGGCCCGGCCCAACAGGGCTGTGGGCGTAATGCGGTCGGGCATCTGGGGTAGCTTATCGGCCGTCATTTCGCCGGCAGCCAGCAGCTTGAGGCCGTGCGCCACCAGGGGCGTTTGCAGATAGCGCAGTGGCGAGCCAGCCAGCGCGTGTGGCCGGTACGTGAGTAGGTTACTACTTAACAGGGCCGGAGCCGTCATGCTACGGAAGCCGGCCAGAGTGCCCAGGCCCAGGGTTTGCCAACGATGTTTGAT
>NZ_RAWI01001161.1 GCF_003612125.1 Corallococcus praedator | reverse complement strand
GGTCGATCCCGCGGAAGCTGGTGCGCACGACCTCGGCGGTGGCGGTGCGCAGCAGGTGGGTGAGCACTTCCTCCTCGCGGCCCTCCTCGCCGGACTCGAACTCGATCTTGCCGCCGAGCACCTCCACGGCGGTCTGCAGGTCCACGACGCGGGCGCAGGCCCGCTCCTCGCCCTGGACCGTCGCGCGGTGCAGCGCGGCGGCGGCGATGGTCTCGGCGCCGGCGATGGCGAAGCGGGCCGAGACGCCGGAGCGCTGGTCGACCGAGGACGACGCACGCAGGTGACGGGTGAAGCGCGCCAGGATCTCGACCAGCGGGTCGGGGACCTCGGCGACGAGGTCGGCCTCCTGGCGGATGACGGCGATCTCGGCCTCGAGCTCGGTCGGGTAGTGCGTGCGGATCTCGGCGCCGAAGCGGTCCTTGAG
>NZ_RAWI01001160.1 GCF_003612125.1 Corallococcus praedator | reverse complement strand
GCCCTGGTCGCGCAGCTTCTTGAGAGTGCCGAGGAGGCGGTCGTTGTCGCGCTGGTGCAGGCCGATGGACGGCTCGTCCAGGACGTAGAGCACGCCGGTGAGGCCGGAGCCGATCTGGCTCGCCAGCCGGATGCGCTGCGACTCCCCGCCCGAGAGGGTGCCGGAATTGCGGCTGAGCGTGAGGTATTCGAGGCCGACGTTGTTGAGGAAGCCGAGCCGCTCCCTGATCTCCTTGAGGATGGCGCGGGCGATCTCGTTCTTCTGCTTCGTCAGCGCCTCTGGCACCGTCAGGCACCAGTCATAGGCGGCCTTGATCGACATCTGCACGACCTGCCCCGCGTGCAGCCCGCCGATCCTCACGGCCAGGGCCTCGGGCTTGAGCCGGTAGCCGCCGCAGGCGCCGCAGGCGCGGCTGTTCTGGTAC
>NZ_RAWI01001159.1 GCF_003612125.1 Corallococcus praedator | reverse complement strand
AGGTACCAGGGCGTCCAGGCCCGGTGCCGCAGCACCCAGCGCAGCGAGGCGAGGGTGAGGAACCGCGCCTGCTCGGGGTCGCGCCGGGTGCCGCGGCCCCACCGGTCGCGCAGCGGGGAGCCCCACATGCTCGTCATGTCCCGATGATGCCGTGCGTCGCGCGCGGGGCGTCCGGGTACCCGGCGCCATGGACAGCGACCGAGCAGTGCAGCAGGGCACCGAGGAGGACCGGGTCGTGTCCCGGAGGGTGGACAACCCGACGCAGGCCGGGCCGGGCGACGAGGCCGCCTACGCCGCGGCCGACCCCGCGGGCCCGGGGAACGACATCGACGCCGACAGCGGCGGCAGCGGCGGGGAGTCCGAGCGCGCCGCCCGCGATCTCGCCGCTGACGACGAGAGCGAGCCCACCCGCTCGGAGTAGCGC
>NZ_RAWI01001158.1 GCF_003612125.1 Corallococcus praedator | reverse complement strand
GGGTCGGCGACCACGCCCCCGACCTGAGCATCCACGCCGTGCTCGCCGACCCCGACTGGGTCGTCGGCGACGAGCTCGCCGACCTGCGTGCGGCCTGCGACGACGCCGGGGCCACCCTGGTCCTGCGTCCGGTGGCGGTGGGCGACGGCAGCCCGCGGCACGACCCTCGGCGTCTCGCCACGGCGTACGCCGACGTGGTCGAGGGGCTGACCGGCACCACCGCGACCCCCGTCTAGCGCACCACCGCCGCACGGCTGCGTCACCGGGGGCCCGCACGGCGTGTCGTCGGCGTGTCGTCGGCGTGTCGCGGTCCGACGACTGCCGGGACCGTCGGCGCGGACCCGGTCGAGGCGTGATTGGATCGCCCCCATGGCGATGACGGCACAGGTCAAGGCGGAGCTCGCCAACATCCCGGTGACGAAGAC
>NZ_RAWI01000115.1 GCF_003612125.1 Corallococcus praedator | reverse complement strand
CCTAGAGTTCGTCGGCAGCGTCAGATGTGTATAGGAGACAGCGGTGCAGGAGGGGCAGGTGGACAAGGCCTTCTTCGACGAGGCCGTGAAGCTCGGGCGCGCCGAGCGGTCGCGGCCGTTCGCGTCCATCTATGGGCTCCACATCCTGGAGGCGCTGGAGGATGCGCGGACGGTGGTGCCCACGTTCGAGGAGAGTCGCAGCCGGCTTGAAGCGGAGGCGCGCCAGGAGGCACAGGTGCAGCTTGCCCGTGAATTGCGCGAGACGATCACGGTGACGACCCACCCCGAGCGGCTGGGCGTGGACGGGGGGCCGCAGTCATGAGCCGTTGTTGGATGCTTTGGGGGTTGGTGCTGGCGCTCGCGGGCTGTGGGCTCGGGGCGGACGAACACGCGACCACCCGCGCGCCAGCGCAACCGCGTCAGGTCGCCGCCGCACTGGTCACGTCGGACGTCACGCCGCCGGCCATCTCCGTGAGCGCGGCCCAGGGTGAAGCCCGGGGCCCGCCGTTCGCGGTGACGTGGACCGTCACCGACGAGAACGCGACCACCGTCGAGGCCTGGCTGGACGGTGTTCCCGCTTCCAGCGGTGTCTCCGTCACCCAGGCCGGTCGCCATGTCCTCTCCGTCCGGGCGACGGACGCGATGGGCCTCTCGTCATTGGTGACGCGTGGCTTCAGCGTGGATGTTTCACCTCCGGTCGTGACGTTCACGGGTGTCATGGAGAGCCAGATCCTCCATGCAAGTGCCGTCACCATCGGCTGGACGATCTCGGACGACAGCGCGCTCACGGTGGTCCAGGTGAGCTGCGACCTCCAGATGTCCACTGACGCCACCGGGTCGATGGTGGTGTCCGGCAACGGGGTCCACTACTTCAGCGTGCGGGCGGTGGATGCGGCGGGGCGGGAGACCTTCAAGTCCATCCAGTTCTTCCTGGACAGCACTCCGCCTGTCGTCTCGGTCTTCCGGAACGAAGGGTCACTGGTTCCCCTGGAGCCTGACTACGCGTCCCGGGCCCCCCTGTTCATCGTCTGGTACGGCGAGGACCTCAGTGCGTTCACTTCGGAGGCCTGGCTGGACGGCGTGCCAGTGGCACCGACAGGGTTTGTGTATGTGACGGGAGAGGGCTGGCACACCCTGCGTTTCCTGGTGACGGATGTGGGGGGCTTGTCAACGACCGTCATCCGGCGCATCCGCATCGACCTGAACCCGCCCGTGGTCTCGGTGTCGGGCGTTCCGGCGCTCACCCGGGACGCCACCATCACCCCGGTCTTCAGCGCCACGGATGACGGACCCGGTGAGGTCGTCCTCGCCGCGTACCTCGACGGTGTCATCGAAGTGCAGAGCGGGCAGCCGCTCGCGGTCACGGAAGGACACCACCTCCTCACCGTCACCGCCTGGGACGAGGCCCTCAACCCGACGACGGAGACGATTGCCTTCGACGTCGACCGCACACCGCCCGCCATCAGCTTCATGGGCGCAGGCCAGGGGGAGGTGCGCCAGACAGGCTTCACTCCCACGTACGTCGTCGTGGACGCGCACCCCGGCCTTTCGAATGCCGTGCTGGACGGAGAGCCTTTCGAGAACGGAGCCAGCGTCACCGAAGAAGGCGCCCACATCCTGTGGGTCCACGCCGAGGACGCCCTGGGCAACGTGGCTCCCACGGGGGCGCTGTCCTTCGTGGTGGACCGCACGCCGCCGGTCGTCACCCGCGTGTCGCCGCAGGACGGTGACCACGTCACGACGGACGATGTCGAGGTCGTGCTCCAGGTGGAGGACAACCTCACCGCGGTCACGGTGAAGGCAGGCGCCACTGAATTCCTCCAGGGCACGGATGGGTCCTATCGCGCCACCCTCGCGCTCGCGGTGGGACAGAACCTGCTCCAGGTGACCGCGACGGACCAGGGCGGCAACGTCACGACCCATCCGGTGATCGTCCACCGCGATGGGGATGAACCTGACGCGGGGACGCAAGACGCAGGCGTGGACGCAGGGACGCCCGATGCAGGCGCTGACGCAGGCACTCCAGATGCGGGCGTGGACGCGGGCACTCCGCCGCGTGACGCGGGCTCCGGCTCCACGACGGACGCGGGCTCCATCCCTGGCACGGACGCAGGGCCGGTGGCCAACCGTGACGCGGGCTCCGAGCCCAATGATCCCGCGCCGATGCTCGTGGTGGAGGCACCCACGGACCAGGATGTCTTCGGGGACAAGCCCTTCGTGGTGTCCGGTCGCGTGGAGGGTGGGAAGCTCCCGCTGAAGGTCACGGTCGCTGGCACCAGCCTGCCCGTGAACGGGCGCGACTTCACTGGCGCGCTCACGCTCGAAGGGGAGGGCGAACGCCGACTCCAGTTCGAGGTGACGGATGCGCTCGGGCGCACGGCCACCGCGCAGCGCACGGTGGTGCTGGACCGCTCGGCGCCGGTCATCGTCTTCACCAACCCCCCAGGCAACCCGTCGAGCGCGGTCGTCGCGTCGTCGCCGTACCAGCTCCGGGGCACCGTCTACGAACCGCACCTGGTGCGGCTGACCGTGGACGGAACTCCGGCGCAGCTCGTGGCCGACGAGTTCAGCTTCCCCATTACGCTCGACGACGCACCGGACGCGGGGACGCTGGTGCGTGTCGTCGCGCAGGACCTGTTGGGCCACACGACGACCCGGGATCTGGAACTCAAGGCGCTGAACTCGTGGCCCCGGGTCCACATCGAAACACCGCTCAATGGCAGCGAGGCCGCCGACAAGTCCATCCCCGTGCGCGTGAGGGTCACCAGCAGCCGTGACCTGGAGAAGGTCCTCATCGGGACGGCGCTCGCGACCCCGACGCCGGGGGATCCATCCCTCTACGAGACGACGATGGGGCTGGCCTTCGGCGAGAACACCATCACGGCCGTCGCCACGGACGTCGACGGCCTGAGTGGTTCGCACTCCATCGTGGTGAACTACCGCGATCCCGCCAGCGAGCCGCTCGCGGTGTCGGGCATCTCACCGCAGCCCGGAGCGGTGGAGGTGGAGCCGAACGCGCTGGTCAGCGTGTCCTTCAACAAGCCCATCAACCCCGCCACCCTGGACCAGCACTTCACGGTGACGGTGGAGGGCGGCAGCGCGGCCCTGGCCGGAGGCTTCTCCGTGGCCCCGGGTGAGCAGACCGTGTCCTTCATCGCCGATGAGCCGTTGCCCGTGGGCACGCGGCTGCGGGTGCGGGTGGCGGACGTGGTTCCCGCGCAACATCCGGACGCGGGCATGGTCGGGTCGTTCCACAGCGACTTCCAGATCCGCAAGCCCCTGACGCGCGTGCGCGGCACGGTGACGGACACGGACTTCCGCCCCCTGTCGGGCGTGAGGGTGACGCTGGAGGACGTGGATCGCTCGGTCGTCACCGGGTCCGACGGCAACTGGACGCTGTTCGCCCCTCGTGGAGGGGCGATGGTGGTGCGCTTCGAGGGGGGCCTCACCTCGGATGGACGCACGCTGCCCTCGCTGCGTCGCCGGCTCGTCGTCACCGAGGGCGGTGACACGGTGGACGCGACGCTGCCGCTGACGCCGGTGGACCTGTCCTCGGCGCAGGGGGTGGATGCGCTGGTGGCCACGACGCTCACCTTCGCGGATCGCCATCCCGGCCTGTCGGTGGACGTGGCCCCGAGGAGCCTGTCCTTCGCGGATGGACGCACGCACGGCGTCGTCACCGCGACCCAGGTGCCCCTGCACGCCGTGCCGCTGCCCCTGGAAGGCCGTGCCGCGCTCGCGGGCCTCTGGCAACTGGGGCCCGCGGGCCTGCGTCTGAACACCGCGGTGACGGTGCGCCTGCCCAACCTCACGGACATGAAGGAGGGAAGCTGGGCGCTGCTGCTCGCCCACGACCCGCGCCGACACGTCCTGGAGCGCGTGGGCTTCGGCCGCGTGGTCGGCAAGACAATCGTCTCCACGCAGGATCTCCAGCTGCCCTCGTTGGAGTTGCTGGGGTACATGCCGCTGACGGAGGCACAAGGCGATGCCGTGGCCCTGGCCCTGGGGATGGTCTCGCCGACGGACGGCGGGACGGGCATGCGCACGGACCCGGACTCCAGGCTCGGGCCGACCCCGACGCTGAAGCAGCTCCTGGAGCTCTTTGCCCCGGGCAAGGCGTACGCCCAGCTTGGGGGCGTGTACTACGGGGGCTACTCGGCGCTGGACACCCTGTTGAACAACACGGTGCCCGGAGCGGTGACAGGCCAGGTGCGCGCGCCGCTGGAGCGGCAGCTCGCGTTGGAGCTGCGCAAGCCGGAGTCGACGGCCCTCGGAACGACGCGGCAGGTGGCGCTGCCGTACGCGCTGCCGCTCGATCTCTCCGCGCGCTTCGAGTCCGCCGACCCGTATGACGTAACGAACCCGGAGTCGGTGCAGCTCTTCGTGACGGCGACAGGTCCGTCCGGCGAGGTGCTGACCCCGCTGGAGGGAGAGTCCTGGCTGTCGCAGGGCGAAGGCGAGGCTGCGCTCACTCCCCACATCCCGGTGCCTGTGGGAGGCACGACCCAGCTGACCCTCACGGCGCAGTCGCGCACGAACGTGCGCGTCATGAAGCTGGAGGCGGAGCTCCAGCCCGACGGTGACGCGGGGGTACCGGGCGAGGACGGAGGCATGGTGCCCGCGGCGCGGCTGACGTTGCGCAAGACGCAGGACACCTTCAACGAAGCGGATGACGAGGCGGTGCACAGCCCCGTGCGCTTCAAGGGCCTGCGGGTGACGGTGACGGGACCGGAGAGCGGGCTCGCGGGGGTGACGGGGGACACGGGCGGCTACGGCATCCCGGTGGTGTCGCTGGGCGGAGAGTCCATGGGCATCTCCTGCACGGAGGTGCCCACGGGCCCCCGGCTGGTGGAGCGCCTGGGCTTTGACGGCGTGGTGCACTACGAGCCCACCATCAACCAGTACCCGGTGTGCTCGCAGACGTACACGGTCTCTCCGGGACGTTCGACGCGCGCGGACATCCTGGTGGACGTCCGGATGCTCTACGGCTCGCTGACGTTCGTGGACCGGCACGGTCAGCCGCTGGAAGGCACGTGTTCGGAAGAGCAGTCGCCTCTGGACGAGGATGCCGGGAGCGGGGAGTACCTCCGCATCGCCGCGAAGGACGTGGCGTCGACGGAGGTGCACTTCTTCCGGGAAGACGACCTGAGCATTCCCATCGCCACGTTCACCACCGGCAAGCCGAACGGCCCCGCGTGTGATGCGTCAACGGGGCAGTTGGAGCCGAACCAGCCGCACGGCTCCTATGCGCGCGTGCGCACCGGACCCGCGGCGAACATCCGCCGCGTGGCGCGCGAGCGTTGCCGCGAACTGGAGCGGGCGGACGGAGGTCTGAGCGACGCGGATCAGGGCTACTACCAGGCCAACTGCGTGGACAACCGGACCAACTACCTGCGGCTGAACCCGGGGGAGCGGCTGGTGGTCTTCGCGGTGAACCACGCGACGGGCTACGCGGGCATGTCCTCCGTGACGGTGCCGACGGTGAACCGCATCGACCGGCTGCCGGACGGGCGCTGTGCGTTGGACGACGGCCAGGAGCCGCTGAAGGTCAACGAGTACGGCCAGGAGCTGACGCTGTCGCGCTGCACGCGGGCGGAGCTGGGCATCCCCGCGGACGTGAAGCTGTTCCCGCCGGAGCTGGATGTGCGCGTGGCGCGTCGCGCGGAGGCCGAGGGCCTGCCCGTGGCGCAGCGCGCGAGCCTCATCCGCCACGGTGGCGCGGCGACGACGCGTGACGACTTCGTCCAGGTGTCCACGCACTGGCGGGTGCGTCAGGTGGGCGAGCCCGTGACGGACGCGGGAACCGAACCGCCGCCTGTCGAGAGTCCGGCGGACGGCGGCTTCGACGAGGCGGCGTGGTGCGCGGACGCGGGGTTGTTGCCGGACGCGGGCTCGTGCGCGCCGGGCATCATCCAGGACCGGGGCACGCCGGGTGTGGCGTTGGAGGTCTTCTGTTCGGAGCTGCCGGAAGGGGCCACGCAGCGTGCGCAGGGGCTGTGTGCCCAGGGGACGCCGCGCGTGGTGGACGTGCCGGCGGGGGTGCCGCCGCTGGCGGGCCGCCTGGTGCGCGTGACGGGCACGGCGGTGGAGGTGCCGGCCGTGGTGATCTTCCCGGTGAAGCCGGGACGCCACACGGCCACGGTGCAGACCGCGCTGACGTACCTGGATGATTCGGGGCGCAAGGTGACGGTGAGTTCGCTGCCCAAGGCGAACTACTACCTGCACGTGGTGGGCTACCCCGTGCTGGCGCACGACACCAACCAGAACGACCTGCTGGATCCGTCCGAGCAGGATCCGAAGCCGCCGGACTTCGTGGACGAGACCCGGGACGACGGTGGGGTGGGGCCGTCGCTGGCCGTGAGCTTGAAGAACATCTACCGGGCCCGCGAGTCGGACGGGACGGCGATGGAGCGCTACGACCGGGCGCGGGAGCACGAGTTCCGCGTGCTGGCGCTGGGCACGGGGCAGGTGATGGCGTCCACGGGGGACACGCTGTCCGACGGTGGCACGGCCTGGCGCGTCCTGGACGGAAGCACGCCGGGCGCCACCGATGATGACCTCGCCTACGACTTCCTCCTGTCGCAGGTCACCGAACCGGATGCGGCGCAGCGGGCGGACGTGCCGGTCGGCGACTACACGCTGCGGCTGGGCACGGACGACTACGGCATCGAGTGCCCGGTCCACCTCGACAAGGAGAAGAAGCAGATCAGCGGAACCTGCGCGGGGGAGTACTTGGCGGAGGTGCTGTCCGCAGCGGACATCCTGTACTTCGAGCTGTTCCTGAGCGGGAACGCGGACAACGTCCTCTACCGCTTCAACTTCTACGGCATCGCGCCCCGGACCGACTACGTGACGGCGAGCAGCCGGGACACGCTGGAGAAGTCCCTGGCCGCGCCGGTGTCGGGAGGGTCGGGGCCCGCGGGCACTCCTGTCGTGGCCGAGACGGATCGTCCCATCTCACAGAAGGCCATCGTCTACTTCGCGGTGGATCCGGACGATGTGCCCGCGACGGTGCGCATCTGCGAGGGCCAGGACTGCACCGGGACGAAGCTCCTGAAGAGGGCGAAGCTCAAGAAGCAGGGGGGCTCGCTGCCCTTCGAGATCACCGACGAGGAGGGGCGCGCGGGCAGACTGGTGGAACTGGCGAAGCCCGGGGCCAATGGGGCCCGGCGCTTCTCGCTCACGCTCCCCAACGATCTGGGCTCGATGCAGGACGCCGCCCGGAAGGGCAATGCGCTGCTGCTCAAGGTCCAGCCGGATCCCAGCTTCTTCGGGCTGTTCAACCGCGATGAACGCGTGACCGCCCTGGGCGAACCCCTGGGGCGTTACGCGCTCGTGAACGCCTTCGCGGCGGGGCAGACGAAGGTGCAGGGCGTCAACCTCGCGGGCGGACATCTGGCGTTGTCACACGAGGACTTTTCGATTCCCCAGTTCGGGGAGCAGGTCCGCTTCGTGCGCACCTTCAACAACCAGAGCAGTGTCGTCACGCCGCAGGGCTTGGGTTGGACGCACAACTACGAAGGGTTCGTCTTCGAGGAGGAGGTGGGCCGCTACACCGTGGTCCTGGGTGGTCAGTCGTATGACTTCCCGAAATGCGGGCTGGTGAGCGTGGAACAGCGCACGGCCACCAACTGTCTGCCGGACAAGACCCACGGCGGGAGCTTGAGTGCCGGTCTGAGCACCGCGCCGGACGGCACGCCCGCGGTCGAATTCACGACCCGCGACGGCATGGTCTACCTGTTCGAGCGACTCTCCACCGTGAGCGGGGAGGATGGGCGCAGACGGTGGATGCTGACGCGGTACTCGGAAGGCCACGGAGACCCGGCCAATCCTCAGGAGGGCTGGACGCACATCCTCTATGCCGGTGATTCGGACCGGGTCGAGCGCGTGGAACGGCGACCGGGCAATCTCGTTGTCGTCTTCACCTATGAGGCCATCCTGCCCGAGCAGTCCCTGAAGCAGCCTCCCGACTTTACGGTGAGCCGCTTCGCTGAACGACTGCGGCTCAAGGCAAGGACCGAGGACCTGCAGCTCCTGTCGATGGTGGGAATCTTCTTCCGGCAGGACGCGCTGGAGGATCCTCTGGCTCTCGATAAGACCAAGGCGCTGTATCGGGTCGAGTTCAAGCACGACGCCCAGGGCAACCTGCTTCGGGCGGAGCGTCCCACCGGGTTCCCCAGGCAGGCGTGGGCCTATACATATGCACCGCCTCCCGCAGGCACTACGGGCTACGCGCGGTGGCGGTTGACCAATGAGTTGACGACGGCCCGATACCAACTCACTGCCCATCCCATCCCCGTGCCGTCCCCGGGAGCGGTGCTTCCCTTCTTCGACCAGTGGGTGGCCACCTATGAGCGCTCTGGTAATTCAAAGACCTACGCGCACGTCGATCCCGCGGAGATCGTGGACTCCGTCGTCACGTCGGGTCTGGGACCTGCTGCGCTCACGATTTCCTATGACAGTGAGTTCCAGCGCGAGGTGGTGCGTCCCGACGGGGTGCCAATCACCTATGTCCTGAACGGGTACGGGAGTGTCGAACGCCAGACGGTGCTCGGCCTGCCGGAACAGGTGACGGACTGGATGTCGACCCAGATATCCCCGGACAAGGTCACGCTCTCCAACAAGGCCGTGCTCGACTACGCGGTGGACCCCGCGCATCGCCTGGAACGTGTGACGCTCGAGGCGCTTCCTCAGGAGGGAGCCCTGGCGACGGCTGGCATCCAGCCGAACACGCCGCTGGTGGATCAGCAGTACACCGGCACGGCCAGCCAGACCTTCGGTGTTCCCAGTGTTCGCACGACGCCGGGCAAGAATGGCACCCGGAGCGTGCACACCACGCTGACCTCACAGGGCGATCTCGAGCGAGTCACCGTCTATGGGGCGGGCAACGAGAAGGTCTATGAGACCGGCGACCGGAAATATGACAGCGAGGGCAAGGGCGTCCTGGAGTCCGAGGTCGACGCCCTCCAGCAGAACATTGTCTACAGCGATCCCAGTGCCCTGGGACTCCCACAGATTGTAGAGCTGACCCATCCCAATCCCAGCGGCAAGGCGCTGGCGAAGGTGACACGGCGGCTCGGTTACGATCGGGTTGGAAACGTCATCAGCTCGCACGACGACGAGACCGGCGCGGATGAGGAGTGGGAGTACGACAGCCTGCGGCGGCTCCTGCGACACAAGATCAAGGGAACGCCGGATCAGGAGTGGCACTACAGCTACGAGCCGGGCGACCGGAGCGTCACCTACGGCGAAGCGCTGGCAGGCGTGGACCACCTGCGCACGGTCAAGTCCCAGGAAGTCCTCATCGGCAGCGAGGCGGGACTCCACGTCACGGAAACGCTGCGCTATGGCCCGCGGGTGGACGAGCACTGGTCGGAAGCCGTCCGCACCACCACCTTCCGTAACGGTCGCCAGGAGTCCTCGACGGATGCGTTGGGCGTCAAGCGGTCCTACGCCTACGACACCTCAGGACGGATGACCGGGGTCACCGTCACGGATCCAGGGTCGACGTCGGGGCCGGTCGCCGGGACGGAGGAGGTCCGTTACGAGGAACTCGACTCCAATGGCAACCCTCGCCGCGTCATCGACCAGAACGGGCTCGTGACGCAGCTCTGGTACGACTACTTCGGCCGCCCGGTGCGCTGGGACTACACCGGGACGACCTCGACGGCCGTGCCACGTGAGACCGAGGAGGTTCAGCGAGACTTCACGGGCGCGGTCGTATCGCGGTCCTTCGGGGGCCTCGCGATACCCCATGTGCTGAACCTGACGCCGGATGCGCTCGGGCGAACGCGGGTCTCCCAAAGCGCGGGCTCTCCCGGAGGCGTACACGACACATACCTGTACGACGCCATGGGTCGCGTCGTGGATCACTACGACATCATCACCGGGACCACCGAGACCTTCGCGTACGACGACGTGTTGGGCCGGCTGACGAGCTACACCCGGACGACCCTCGCCGGACCAGGCTCCACGGCGCAGTTCCTGGAAGAGGAGCACGAGTACCAGGACACTCCGACGGCCGGGCGTCGGAAGGTCATCATCACACGCAGGATTTCATCCCCCACCGTCTCGGGCGGGCGACAGGAGCGCTTCGAGCAGGAGGTGGACCTGGCGGGGAAGGTGATGAAGTCCATCGACTTGGTGGATGGGGTTCAGGCCGTCACCCAGTACACGTACGACGCGCGTGGCAGCGTGAAGACAATCACGACGCCACTCGGTGAGGTGACCACCTTCACTTACGACACCGCGGGCAATCTCCTGAAGAAGGAGGAGCCTGGGGATGCGTCGGCCCCAGCGGCCGTGACCGAGTTCGAGGTGAACGGCGAGGGGCGGGTGGTGCTCCGCAAAGGGCCGCGCACGGCCGACAAGTGGACGTATGGCTACGACGCGTTCGGACAGCTCACCTCACGCACGCTGGTGGGGACGAACTCCAACGAGACCTGGTCGTATGCCTACGGGCTGCAAGGCTCTCCGGGCTCGGATGGGACGGTGCCGGACCGCGCGGCGCGGGAGACGGACCCGCTGGGGCATGAGGTCTACCGGTTCTTCAACGCACACCAACAACTGCTCAAGGAAGTGCGTGAAGAGGGCGCTGCGACAGGCAATGTCCTGACGCAGGTGTATGCCTATGACGGCCCCTGGCTGCGCAAGGTCGTGACGACCGAATCCACCACGGGGGGAGGTGCGACGGGCACTCCGTGGAAGTCCACCGTGGAGCGGCAGGAGATCGACGACCGGGGACGGACGCTGAAGGCGCGGGAGCACTGGGAGCAGGGGACGCAGTCGTACGAATACGTCACCCTGTCTCCGTGGAATGGCCGTTCCGTGGACGTCGAGCAGAAGGGGACCACGTCCACCGCCACGGTGCGGGACCAGCTCTTCACCCTGGAACTGGACGGACTGGGCAATACGGTGAAGCGCACCCAGGCGGGGTTGGTGGATGCGTGGGAATTCGACGCGGACGGCAACATGGTGTCGGCGACTCCGGCGGGAGGGCCGAAGACGACGTATGCCTATGAACAGGGGCGCCTCACCTCCTCGTCGCTGGGGAGCGAGGAGACAGGCCTCACCTATCGACTGGACGGTCTCGTCTCGAAGGTGACGCAGCCGACGGGTCGCGCGGTGGATTTCGGCTATGCGGCGCGGGGGCTCCTGAAGAGCGAGAAGTATGGCTCTGGCTCGGAGATCACGGAGACCACGTACACCTATGACGCTGGGGGCTACCTCGCCTCCCGGACCGTGGGTGCCGGAACCTCCGATGCGAAGCAGTGGCTGTACGACCACGGGCCGATGGGGGAATTGCTCACGGTGACGATGCCGGGGCAGGGCATCTTCACCTATGGCTACGACGCGCTTCGGCAACTCAAGAGCATCCGTGAGCCGGGCGCGACCCTCGCGGTGGAGTCCTTCGAGTACGACTACCTGGGCCGGCAGAAGTCCCGCACGCGGGGTGGCTCGAAGTGGAACACGGCCTGGACGCAGGGCGTCGCGACGCTGACGGGCCCGGGGGGCGTGGAGGCGGATACGGTGGTTTCGGTGCAGGACGGCCGGGGCCGTACCGCTTCGCGGCTCTTCCAACCGGGTACCTTGACCCTCGGCCAGCAGGACCTCATCCAGGTCACGTATGCCTTTGACGGCCAGGATGGACTGGTGCGGGCACGGGAGCAGCGGAACAGTGGAGAGGTCGTCAACACCTTCGAGTTCGACGGTCGCCACCGGCTGACGAAGGTCAGCCGCGGCAACGATGCGGTGTCCTACGCATACTGGGCGGACCGCGACCTCGTGAAGCGCCAGGCGTCCCGGCGAGGCTCGGAGCCCGAGCGCGCGATGGAGTTCGACTACGACACCTTGTCGCGTCCCAAGGAGATCCGGACGTACGACGACGACGAGGACCCGACGCTCCGGTCCACGCGAGGCATCTCCTTCGAAGCGGGTGGCGAGCGGTTGTCGCGGATCGAAGACGACGGGACCCTCGGGCACACGTCGGAGCGGTATTGCTACGACGGGCGGGGCTGGTTGACCTCCATTCGCGGCACGCTCCGGACGGACACGGTGGACTGTGGCCAGTCCTCGGCGATGCCGCCAGTGACCTTGTTCGAGTACGAATACGACGGGCGTGGCAACCGGTTGACGGAGAGCTTCCGTGGCAACGCCACGGGTTCGGTGACGGTGGCGACCGCGTATGGGTACGACGGCGCGGATCGACTCACGGGCGTGAGGTATCCGGATACCAGGGGTGTGTTGTACCGGCTGGCACCTGACGGGTTGAGGCTCGGCGAGAAGCGCGTGAACTCCCTTGCGATGGGAGTCCCGCTGAATGAGCAGGGCTATGATCTGGTGGCCTCACCGCAGACGGATTGGGAGTACCGCTACGACGCCGCGGGCGTCCTGAAGCGCATCGAGGATCCGCAGGGCCTGGTGACGGAGTTCACCACGGACAAGTCGGGGCGGGTGACCTCGGAGACGCCCCAGGGTGGCGCGGCCACGACGTATGCCTGGGATGCGGCCGGCAGGCTTGCGCAGGTCTCGATGCCTACCCCCGTTGCCGGAGGTGGCACTGGGACGAAGACGGTGAAGTATCGCTACGGCTTCGACGGCTTGCGCCGCTCCCGGCAGGTGGGGACCGACACCCCGACGGAGTACCTGTGGGGGGCGGAGGGACTGGCGGAGGAGCGGACGGGGACGACCCGGCTGTTCTACGAGCAGCTGGGAGGCCTGACGGTGTCCGCGGGAGGCGAGCGGATCCTGCATGACGGCTTGGGCAGTACCGCGGCGCGCATGACGTCCGGCGGGCTGGAGTCATTCCGCTACGACGCCTGGGGCGGTTATCAGGGCACGGACAAGCCGGAATCCGGCGAGCCGAGCACGGGCTTCACGGGCCATAGCTTCGACGCGGACACGGACCTGGTGTACGCGCAGCAGCGTTGGTACTCGCCCAGCCAGGGCCGGTTCCTGAGCATGGATCCGGCATCGGGGGATCCGTCCGAGCCAGGCAGCATGCAGCCCTGGCTGTACGCGAATGGAAACCCGACGGGCCGGGTGGATCCGGATGGAACGACGGCGGTGATGGCGGGAGGCTATTGCCCCGAGTCACCCGGAGGCCGTTGCCCCTTCTCCACGCGGATGTCGTTGATGGCCGACGACATTGGCACTGGCGCCGGGATGGCCTACGACGGCTACAAGGGCGCCGTGGGCAGGGCGGGCCATGGCGTCGAGTCGGCTGGCGACACGGTCGGTGATTGGGGCCTGTGGTTGGGAACCGACTGGGACGGCAACGTGTCGCCCGCGGGTTACACAACGGGTTTCATTGCCTCCACGGCCGTCAAATTCGTGGGCGGGATCCCTGTCGGTATCTTCGGAATCGGCCTGTTGCCGGAATGGGCCGCGGGTTCGTTCTCGGAGTATCAGAGCGGCAATCGACAGTTCATGCGGGGGGTGGAGCAGGGTCAGCTTGACACGGCGGCCCTGGGCGTTGGCCGGATGTCTGGTGTTGTTGGTGGGTGGGCTGGGATTGCCGCAGGCGGGCTCAGGCGCGGACCGTCCGTGGAGATCCTTCCTCCTGAAGCAGGCTTCAGGAGAAGCCTGCCTCCTGGTCAGCGTGCGCTACGCCCATCCGAGATGGTGATTGAGGGGACGGTCATCAGGCAGAGCATTGGACCGTCTGCAGGTGGCCAACGAGTGCTGCCAGCAGGTGAGGGCACGTTCAGTTCTGCCCGCCAGGCTTCAAGCCGCACCGTGCCTCTCGATGACCCCCTTATTGATAACAATATTCTGGCCCATTTCATGAAGGGGGATGTTGAAGCAATCGCCTTCATGGATCGGTATCGTGGCCTCTTGAGCATCGATAGGACTGTGGCGCGCGAGTTTATTCGTCCGACGCTGATCGGAATGTCTGGGCGGAGTCCTTTGGAACTCAAGCGTTTGATGAACGAGTACGGAATCCAACTTCTTCAGACGGCTTCTGAAGCTGAAGCCAGGGCCGTCATGGATGCGGCCAAACAGAAAAAACTGGTCAATGACCATTACATTGTTGCGACCGCGAAGAAGTATGGGATCCGATTCGCAACGGGAGACACACGTGCTCTTCGGTCTGCCATCATTAGCGGTGTTGACGTGAAGTACTTTAATTTTCACGAAACACAGAAAACCAGCTTTGATTTTCGCTATAAATCGACCATTGACATGTTGAAGTCGGAGAAGTTTGACGTTAGTCGATACATCGGCCCGTTGGATCCATGGTGAGGCAATGTTTGCTGATGATGGCCAGTTTCTGGCGCAATACGCCCCGGGAGGGCCGGAGGAGCAGTATTATTCAACCCTGTTGAGGGTCGTCAGGAGTGTGTCTTTTCCTGTGTCCGAGGCTGCGGGCTTTGCGCTGCTGAGATTTCTAGATGTGAATCGTGTTGAAATTGGTGATGTCAATACGCTTACTCATCCGGTAGGCGGTTCGGTTCAGGGTGATTCGGAGTTGGTGAGCCACGTCTTTGCCTCGATCTCCGATGAGGATTACTATTGGTATAATTTGTACTGGGCGATGGGGGTGGATGATTTTGATGAAAAGCTTATTCAGATGTGGAGAGATGGTTTCTCTCGTCATGGCAAGGTTACAGGGCCTCTTGGGAAGTGAGCGATTCGGGTCAGCCGGCTTGAAGGAGCATGGGAGGGCTGGCGCTGAAAGAGGAGCAACGCAGCGAGCTGGAAGCATGCTTCCGCACGACGGATGACCGACGTCTGTGTGAGAGGTGCCAAGCGGTGCTGATGACGTCCCGAGGGCGCTCCCAGGGGACGACGACACGCAACTTCCAGCGCTTCCTCGCCCGCTATCGGGCGGGGGCTTGAATGGGTTGACGCTTCAGTAGGCACCAAGCTACCGGCTGCCGTCCTACAGCCCTCAGCTTCAGCGTAACCGTCCGGCCAACGACGTGCCGCGAGGGATTGCCGGCGTAGCCAGAGGCGGCGGACGCTTCTGGGCATGGCGAAGCAGGTGGAGAAGCCGGAGTGGGCGCACGTCGCGGAAGCCTTCGAGGCCAGAGGGCAGACGCAGCGGGAGTTCGCGCTGGCGCGGGGCGTGAGGCTGAGCACGTTGCAGTCGTGGGTGTACCGGAGCCGGCGGGCCGAGGCGACGCGAGCCGAGCCGGTGCGACTGTTGCCGGTGCAGGTGGCGGCGGCGCCCTCGGCGGCGGAGTCGGTGCTGGAAGTAGTGACGGCGAGCGGAGCGCGGGTGCGCTTCGCGGTGGGCACCGACGTGGGGTACGTGGCCCGGCTCGTCGCCGCGCTGGGGCGGTGAGGCGGTGTTCGCGCTTCCTGCCTCGGTGCGCGTGGTGCTGGCCACGGAGCCGGTGGACATGCGCAAGTCCATCGACGGGCTCCTGGCGCTGGTGCGCACGTCCTGGGGCGAGGACGTCTACTCGGGGCACCTCTTCGCCTTCGTCTCCAGGCGGGGCGACCGCATCAAGGTGCTGACGTGGAGCCGAGGCGGCTTCGTGCTGCTGTACAAGCGGCTGGAGACGGGAAGATTCCGGCTGCCGCGCGTGGAGGCGGACGCGAAGGCGGTGCAACTGGACGCCACGCAGCTGGCGATGCTGCTGGACGGCATCGACGTGGCCGAGGTGAAGCGCCCGCCTGCCTGGGCGCCCCCCGGGCGTACAGGTAGCTGAAGACGTCACGTCGTGAATGCCCTACCCGGCGCGTCGTTAAGCGCGGGTGCCCAGAGTCCTTCCCCTCGACCATTTCTGCCCCTGGCGCGAGGAAGCCGAAGCGCTCGCGGCCGAGGTGGGCCGCATCGGCGGGGAACTGGACACCCTCAAGGGCCAGATGGCGGCCCTCCAGCGCCATGTCTTCGGTAAGAAGGCCGAGAAGCTTCCCTCCGTGGAGCAGCAGCTGCGGCAGCAAGCCGCGAGTCCCGAGGACGAAGCGGCGCGGGTGGCCGCGGCGCTTGAGAAACGCCGGGAGCGCGCGGCCCGGAAGGCCGAGGAGGCCCCCACGCGCGACGTGTGACACGCGGTGCCCCCCAATGCACGCCACTGTCCCGCGTGCGGCAGCGAGGACTTGAAGCCCCTGGGCGAGGGACGAAGGACGGAGGTGTACGAGTACGTGCCCGCCTTCTTCGAGCGCCAGGTGCACGTGCAGGAAGTCCTCGCGTGCGCCTGCGGCCAGGGCGTGGTGACGGCGCCCGCGCCCCGGAAGGTGGTGGACAAGGGCGAGTACGGCCCGGGCTTCCTGGCGCACGTGGTGGTTTCCAAATGCGCCGGCGCCATGCCCCTGCACCGGCTGGCGCAGCGGATTGAAGGAGCCAGTGTGCCCATGCATCGCAGCACGCTGACGGACCTCTTCCTTGTGGCTGCCTCGGTGGTGCGGCCCCTCTCTTCGCACCTCTTGCAAGGCATTGCGGCCGCTGAGGTGGTGTGGGCCGACGAGACGCCGCTTCGCGTGCTGGACGTGAAGAAGACGAAGCGGGGCTACCTCTGGACCTTCCTCACCCAGACGCCGAAGGGCGAGTGGCTCATCGGCTACCGCTTCAGCCTGGGGCGGGCCAGCACGACGCCCAAGGACGTGCTGGGCGGCACCCGGGGCGCCCTCGTGGTGGACGCCTACACGGGCTACAACGCGGTGACGCTGCCCGAAGGCCGCGTGCGCGTCGGCTGTTGGGCGCACGTGCGCCGCCGCTTCTTCGAGGCGCTGCCCACCGCGCCCGAAGCCCGTGAGGCCCTGGACTTCATCCTCGCCCTCTACCGCGTGGAAGCGCAGGCCCGCGCTGCGCGCGTCGTGCGCACCGACGCCCACCGTGAGCTGCGAATGCAGCACAGCGCCCCTGTCCTCGCCGCGCTGCGTGCATGGCTGGAGGAGAAGACGCCGCTCCACCTGCCCAAGGGGCCGCTGGGGCAGGCCCTCTCCTACGCCCGAAAACAGTGGGACGCCCTCACCCGATTCGTCTCCGACGCGCGCCTGCCCTTGGACAACAACCGCAGCGAGGGCGCGTTGAGAAAAGCCGCCCTGGGCAGGAAGAACTTCCTCTTCGTCGGCCACGAAGCCGCGGGGGAGAACCTCGCCGGCCTCTACGCCCTCGTCGCCACCTGCGAGGCCAACGGCGTCAATCCCGAGGACTACCTCGCCGACGTGTTGCTGCGCGTCCAGACGCACCCGAACGCCCGCATCGCGGAGCTGCTGCCGCACGAGTGGAAGCGACTGCGCTCCGCTGTCGCGGCCTGAAGCCTCGCGTTTCAATCGGTCGCGCCGCTCGTCAACGCACGCTTCCCGTCCGCCTTCAAGCGATCCGGCACGTCGTTGGCCGGACGGTTACGCTTCAACGCATCGAGCGACTGTGGTGGCCCCTACGCCAGCGGGCCACGCACACCCTTCTCTTCGACGTGATGACCGAGTTGCAACAGGCCCTGCGCTCGGGCCTGGGCTACTTCCGGACATGGCCTCATGTCGTCCTCAAGCTCTTCGGTTCGCTTTTGACAACGACCGGATTACCTGAGGCGTGAATCAGGCGTGAAGCCGGTGCGTCCTGGCCGTTCTCACCAGCGTATCAACCCGATCAGCAAATCAAATCGCACTGGGATGCCGGGTGGCACGCGCTACAGCACCAGACCGTTCCCGTCGCGCACGGTGGGCAGGGGCCACAGTCCATCGTACCGCCACAGTTATCCTGGGTGGGGCCGCAGTGCCCTGCACAACTGTTAACAGATGGAACGCAAGGAGGCGGTGAGCACTGATGGGTTTGTTCGTTGCAAGTCCGGCCGCTTGCGCAGGTTCCACAATTCAGCGTGCCTCCACAGTCGTCCGAAATGGTCCCGCAACTGGCGCCGTGCTCGTAGCAGCCCCCCGTGTAAGCACACCCCGTGTACAGTTCCGTCTGCTGCCGGGTGGGGGCTCCGCCATCCGTGGGGGTATCCCAACCACCGCTGACCAGGGATTGATCGATGTAGAAGAGGGACGCTTGCCCCGCGTGATGCTGGAGCTGGAGCGGAGGCTCGGTGTACCAGGTTCCATTCCGGTTGAATCGCTCCACCACCGTCGACGCTGTTCCCGTGGACGGATTCACGCCCCCCAGGACTCGCACGGCTCCATTGGATAGCTGCATCGCCTGATGATTGCGGCGAGGGATGGAAGGGCTGGTGCCGGTGATCCAGGTGCTGGTGTTGATCAGATATTGATAGGTCATTCCCACGGGACTGCCATTGACCCATGTCGAGCCCACGACCACTACCTCACCACCCACAAGGCCATCGCGAGCTCGCACGGTCGCGGTGTGTCCCGCGCCAATGATCCCTGGGCTGTCGCTGGTCCGGGCCCAGGTGTTGGTGCTGGGTGTATAGATCTCGTGCTGCAACCGATTGCCCAGCACCAGCACGCGCCCATCCGAAAGCAGGGTCGCGGAGTGCTCCGAATACGGGAAGGAGGGCGACGCAGCCGTTGTCCAGATGCCAGTCACCGGATCGAAGATCTCCGCGGACGCGAGCCCCTGTTCCGACGTGCTGTTGTTGCCGCCAACGACGAGCACCTTCCCGTTGTTCAGCGTTGTCGCGGTGTGGCGCACGCGCGGAATGCTCATTGGCGCCACGCTCGTCCAGGTGTTCTGGGTGAGGCTGTACAACTCCGCGCTGCGCCAATTCCCGCTGGAAGTCACTCCCCCCGTCACGAGGACGCGGTCGCTCGACAGGAGCGCTGCGGCATGGTCGTACCGGCCCTCATTCATCGACGCGATGTCCCTCCAGTGCGGGGTGGCGAGGTGGGCATAGATTTGCGCGAGGCGGATGCCTCCACTGGTCCCGTTCGTCGTTCCCCCGGCGATCAGGACCCGGTTGCCGCCTTGGACTGTATGGGTAAAACCACTTCGAGGCAGTGCCTCGGGCTGCAGAACGCTCAGAGCCGACTTCTGCTGGTCAAGCGTGCTCGCCTCGGGGCTGGAGACCTTCTTCGGCTCCTCCCGCGAGTTCGACGTACAGGCCAACATCCATGCCGCCATTACCACCGCGGCCACGCGCCCCCTCATCATCTGCAGCTCCAAGGTTTTCTCCGGGAGGGGCCGGATTGCATGCTCCTGGCCCCATGGCGTCCGTCACGGACCCGCCTCAGGCTACCAGACCCCTGCGAATGAATGACAACCACGGAGCGTGGCGGTAGGGCACGGGAATCGAACTCGCCAGGGACCGCTCTCGCGGCCCCTCATTGGTTTTGAAGACCAAGCCGGCCACCAGGTCCGGAGGCCCTACCGCTGGCGATTACCGCCGCTTGGACCGGGCCCCGTCAATCCACCTGATGGAGCCCACGGTTTCACTGACAGATGCCCGGGCAGTCCGCGCTCGCCCCGGGAGCGCACGTATCGGACGGATCATCCACGCAGCTCGTCTCCGACGAGCAACCGCCGAAGAGCCCGCCGCAACACCGGATGTAGCCCTGGGGCACGTCGCACGCGGTCGGGAAGCTCTCACACGTCCCCGTCGAGGAGCGTGCGAACGCCACCTCCTGCGGACAGAGGATCGGCTCTTCCTCGCCGTCCCCCGTGCACGCTCCAAGCCCCAACACCGCCACCGTCATCAGCCCCAGCTTCATCCAGGTTCGCATGGCGGACATCAGGGCAGGGCAGGGCGCTTCTAGTCCAGCCCCCGCTCCCACAGGTCGTCCTCATCCAGACCCATCAGGTGCCCGACCTCGTGCATCACCGTGATGCCAATCTGTTCGATCAGCTCCTCACGCGTGCGCGCGAAGCGCTCCAGGTTCTTCTGGTACAGCACGATGGACGCCGGGAAATGATCCGCCGCGTCCGTCACGCTGCGCTCGCCCACCGGCGTGCCCCGGAACACGCCCAGGATGCACGGCGACAGGGGCGGCTGCTGCCCCAGCAGGTCCTCGTCCGACGGCAGGTCCTCCACCGCCAGCGTGACGTTGTCCATGTACTGCTTCACCTGCGCGGGCAGGGCGCGCATCGCGTCCTCCACCGCCCGGTCGAACGCCGCCTCCTCCAGCGCCACCGGCGGCGGAAGCTCCTCGGGCGCCAGCACCTGCGCCCGGCCGAAGCGCTTCTTCGCCTCGCGCGCATCGCCCTTCCGCTCCGCGATGAGCCCCAGGTAGTGGTGCGCCCACGCCTCGTCCGGTGCGTCCTTCAGGACCCGTTCAAAGGATTCCTGCGCGGGGGCCAGGCGGCACAGCTCGAACAGCGCGATGCCTCGCTCCAACTGCGCGTCCGGCGAGCGCGGCATGTGCTCCAGCGCCGCGTCCAGGCTCTTCAGCGCGGCCTCGCACTCACCCAACTGGTTGAGGCCCAGACCCTCCAGGAGGAGGAACTCGTAGACGAGCTCCACGTCGTCGGCCTTCTGCGCCAGCTTCCGACCCCGGGCACACCACTCCAGACCTTCCTCCACCGCCTCCCGGTCCTCGCCCGTGCGGCAGACCAGGAACTCGGCCGCGCCGAAGAGGATCTCCAGGTCCTCCGGCGCCACCTTCAGGGCAGCCCCGTAGGCCCGGCCCGCGTCCTCCAGCCGACCCACCTCCACCAGCGCCGCAGCCCGGTAGTGCAGGGCTTCTGGTGACTCCGGGACGTCCTTGAGAAGGGCCTCGGCCCGGGAAAGCGCGGCTTCGAAGTCGGTGGCCTCGAAGGCGTCCGCCACCCGGTCCAGTCGCGCGTCCACGCCCTGTGCCTCCCCCTGCTTCGCCGTGCGCTTCATCATACGGCCGGGCAGCTAAGAAGCCGTGCTTCGCGTTGTCAACGACCGGCGTGGCTGTTACCTTCCAGCGCCCCGTTTTGCCCAAGTCCCCGTGAACATCCTGGTCGTAGACGACGATTACGAGCTGTGCACCATGCTCTCTCGCTACCTGGAGATGCATGGCTACACCGTGTTCTCGGCGTCGGACGCCCTGCAGGCGCTGGACATCATGGAGCGGCACCCCGTGGGGCTGGTCATCACCGACTACCTCATGCCCCACCTGGACGGCATCCACTTCACGGAGATGCTCAAGGCGGACCCCCGCTTCCAGTCCATCTCCGTCCTGATGATGACGGCCAGCAACGACGCCAACATCTCCGACCGGGGCCTGCGCAAGGGCGTGGCCATCACCCTGCAGAAGCCCCTGGACATGGGTCAGCTGCTGAACCTCGTGCGCTTCGCCGAGTAGTCCCCGGAAGGTCGCCCGTGCCCCCCGTCCGGGCGGGCTGGAAGGCGTCCGCGGGGCCACACGTTTGCCCCTTTCCGTTGACATCGTCGATGCGACCCTTATGTTGGCGCTCGACATGGCCGAGTGCTAACGGCCATCCCCATTCATAGAAATTCCCCAAGTATTATCGGAGGTTGCGATGGCAGCGAAGGAAATCTTCTTCCACCAGAACGCGCGTGATTCCATCCTGCGCGGCGTTAGGATCCTGGCGGATGCGGTCGCGGTGACGCTGGGGCCCAAGGGCCGCAACGTGGTCATCGAGAAGAGCTTCGGCTCGCCCACCATCACCAAGGACGGCGTCACCGTCGCCAAGGAGATCGATCTCGAGAACCGCTTCGAGAACATGGGCGCCCAGATGGTGAAGGAGGTCGCGTCCAAGACCTCCGACAAGGCGGGCGACGGCACCACGACGGCCACCGTGCTGGCGCGGGCCATCTACGAGGAGGGCCTGAAGCTGGTGGCCGCCGGCCACAGCCCCATGGACCTCAAGCGCGGCATCGACAAGGCCGTGGAGGTGGTGGTCGCCGAGCTGAAGAAGATGTCCAAGACGACCACGGACAAGCAGGCCATCGCGCAGGTGGGCACCATCTCCGCGAACGGGGATGAGACCATCGGCCAGACCATCGCGGACGCGATGGAGAAGGTCGGCAAGGAGGGCGTCATCACGGTCGAGGAGGCCAAGGGCCTTGAGACGACCCTGGACGTCGTCGAGGGCATGCAGTTCGACCGCGGGTACGTGTCTCCGTACTTCGTGACGAACCGCGACCGCATGGAGGTCGTCATGGACGACCCCTACATCCTCATCAGCGAGAAGAAGGTCTCGTCGATGCAGGACATGATCCCCGTGCTGGAGCAGGTCGCGCGCTCGGGCAAGCCGCTGCTCATCATCGCGGACGACATCGAGGGCGAGGCGCTGGCCACGCTCGTGGTGAACAAGATCCGCGGCGTGCTGAACGTGGCCGCGGTGAAGGCGCCGGGCTTCGGTGACCGCCGCAAGGAGATGCTCAAGGACATCGCCACGCTGACGGGCGGCATGGTGGTGAGCGAGGAGCTGGGTCACAAGTACGAGAACCTGAACCTCACGGACCTGGGCCGCGCCAAGCGCATCACGGTGGACAAGGACAACACCACCATCGTGGACGGCAGCGGGCAGAAGGCGGACATCGAGGGCCGCATCAAGCTCATCCGCACCCAGATTGAAACGGTCACCAGCGACTACGACCGCGAGAAGCTCCAGGAGCGGATGGCGAAGCTCGTGGGCGGCGTGGCGGTCATCAACGTCGGCGCGGCGACCGAAGTGGAGATGAAGGAGAAGAAGGCCCGCGTGGAGGACGCGCTGCACGCGACCCGCGCGGCCGTCGAGGAGGGCATCGTCCCCGGCGGCGGTGTCGCCTACATCCGCAGCCTCAAGGCGCTGGACGGCCTGAAGCTGGGCGGCGAGCTGGACTTCGGCGTGGAGATCATCCGCAAGGCCCTCACGGAGCCCCTGCGCAAGATCGCCAGCAACGCCGGCGTCGAGGGCGCGGTCGTCATCAACAAGGTCAAGGAAGGCACCGGCGCGTTCGGCTTCAACGCCCGCACGGAGACCTACGAGGACCTGGAGAAGGCGGGCGTCATCGACCCGACCAAGGTCGAGCGCACCGCGCTGCAGAACGCCGCCTCCGTGGCGTCCCTGCTGCTCACCACCGAGGCGATGATCGCCGAGCGCCCGAAGAAGAAGAGCAAGGGCGCTGTCGGTGGCTCCGGCGGCGGCATGCCGGACTACGGCGGCGACGACATGGACTACTGAGCCCCGCGCTCAGTCTGAGTCCCACGCGGGACGGGCCTTCCGGGGTCCGTCCTTCGTGAGCTTCCGGCCCCGTGGGCCTCGCGCGATGCGGGGCACCCGGGGCCGGTGCATTTTCAGGCCGCGGGCTTCTTGAACGCGAGCCCCAGCTCCCGGCTGAGCGCCGCGGTGTCGGAGAGCAGCTTGGGCAGACACGCGGCGGCCCCGGCGCGCAGGGACGCCAGCGCCGTCTCCATCGTGAGGTGCTCGGCCAGCACCACGAAGGGCGCGCCCTGGCTGAGCCCTCGGCCCAGCTCCAACGCCTTCTTCCCGTACGCCGGCGCGAAGTCCCACGACACCACCACGCCCACGGGCGGCTCCAGCGCCGCCACCTCCGAGCCCGTGATGATGCGCGCCTCCAGTCCCAGCAGGGCCAGGGCCTCCGAGATCTGCCGCGCGGTGGCGGGGTTGTCCTCCAGCACGTCCACCCGGCGAGTCGTGGGGCTGGCCACGGGGGCGGGCGCGGCCGGCGGTGCGTACAGGCCCTGGCGCAGGAGCGTTCGCACCTGGCGGATGTCGTCGAAGGGCTTGAGCAGGTAGTCCACCACGCCCAGTTGCAGCGCCTGCTGTGTCGTCACCAGCGACGGGTAGCCCGTCATCAGGATGACGCGCGAGGCGGGGTCGAGCCGCCGCGCGTGCTGGGCCAGCTCCAGGCCGGACAGGCCCGGCAGGTTCTTGTCCGTGACGATGAGGTCCACGGGGGTGGAGCGGAGCAGCTCCAGCGCGGCCTCGCCGGTGGCCGCTTCAATGACTTCGCACTCCTTGTCCATCAGGTCCTTGAAGACCATCCGGATGATGCCCTCGTCGTCCACCACCAGCAGGCGCTTCCTCTGGGGGAGTGGCGCGTCCGTGGCCAGCCACGTGAGCGACGCCAGCTCCGGCGCCTGCGGCAACATCACCTCCGCCATCTCCCGCAGGAAGGACGTCGTCAGCACGTAGCGCGCGCCGCAGTCCTGGGCGATGGCGCGC
>NZ_RAWI01001157.1 GCF_003612125.1 Corallococcus praedator | reverse complement strand
CTATTTGCCAGCAGCCAAAGACGGTGACAAGCGGGTGATTATGCTCGACGGGGAACCGATCGGCGCGGTGAATCGGATTCCCACAGGCAGCGAGTTTCGCGGCAATATGGCAGTGGGCGGACGGGTGGCGGCGGCAGAAGTGACCGATCGCGATCGCGAAATTTGCGCCTATCTCGCTCCGACTTTGCAGCGCGACGGCTTAATGTTTGTGGGAATAGATGTAATTGGCGGATATCTTACCGAGGTGAATGTCACCAGCCCGACCGGGATTCGCGAGATCGATCGATTGGGTGGCGATCGACTGGGCGAGCAGGTGATGCGCTGGGTGGAGCAGCGGCTGACGACTGGATAGGGTGCAGTAACAACCAATACAATTCGCAGCAAAGGCTTTATAGTAGCGTCAACAATAGCGCGTAGTTTTAGGA
>NZ_RAWI01001156.1 GCF_003612125.1 Corallococcus praedator | reverse complement strand
GCCGACGGACCGATGGGGCGAGCGCCGCCCGTGTGACCTTCGGTGCCGGTAGCACGCGGGTCTCATCCGGTTTCGGCCCCTTCTTCGCCTCCACCTCGGTGGGCGGTAGCGCGCGGAGGCACTCGGCCAGCACGCGGCGCTCGCCCCATCGGTCCGTCGGCCCCTCTGCGGCACAGCTGGCACGTGCAGAACGAGCAGCAGAACGTGCGAGGCAGGATGCTGAGCGCGACGCCGCAATTGCTCACCTCACTGAGCTGCGCTGGCGGTCGACGACCGTCCACCTTCAAGACTTCGCGGCGGCCCAACGACCTTCCATCAGTCCGCCGCCGCCGATTCCCCTCGACTCGATCCAGGCGCAGGCGATTGCGCATCGCCTCCACGGAATCGGCATCTTCGCCAGGGCGGACCGTCAAGCGGCCAAGGAG
>NZ_RAWI01001155.1 GCF_003612125.1 Corallococcus praedator | reverse complement strand
TCAAGTGGGCGACTGGGTGCCTCACCCAGTCGCGGCGCCATTTCAACGGGCAGGAGCGCAGCGTCGAGCTCGCCGTGCTGGGCCGCCTCGCGGCCGAGATGGAGTACGAGCTGCTCGACTTGATCGAACATGCAGCATGATCGCCCCAGCCCGCAGGAGCTCGCCGAGGCCGTGCGCGAGTTCCTGCAGAACGAGATCCTTCCGATCCTCGACGATCACCGGCTGAAGTTCCGGACGCTCGTCGCGATCAACGGGCTCGGGATCGCCGAGCGGGAGCTGTGGGCGACAACGCCTCCCCGGGAAGACGACTGGGAGCTGGCGCGGCGCATCCGCGCCGGCGAGGTCCCCGAGAACGCGGTCGCGCTGCTGAAGGAGCAGGTGGCCCAGAAGCTGCGCGTCTCGAACCCCCGCTACCTGGCGAAGTA
>NZ_RAWI01001154.1 GCF_003612125.1 Corallococcus praedator | reverse complement strand
CTCGATCGCAATTTCAGGCGCAAAATCGATGATGTCAACTTCGCCGCCGTCTAAGCTGCTGGCATTGAACACCACCAAGTCAGGATAGCGAACCGTCGTTCTGCCGTTCTGCTTTTGGGTTTTGACGCCGACATCCGTGCGGCCTGTTTCCCACTGCAACCCCAGTCGCTCAATCTCCCGCTTGAAGCACTCCTCCAAAAATTGAGCAATTCGACGATGCAAGCGAATGGCAGGCGGCATTTCGACTAGCGCCCCATCGTCAAATTCATAGCGAGTATCAGAGCCGTCGTCATAGGTCAAATACTCCTCAAACGTCAATCGCTGCTGTGTTGCTGTCATGGCGATCGCCCTTGCTTTGTCTCTTCGTTGTAGCTCTAATCTGAGTCCTGATGCGGCATTTCAGCCCATTCTTCAGGGCTGATCTT
>NZ_RAWI01001153.1 GCF_003612125.1 Corallococcus praedator | reverse complement strand
TTCGATACGTGCAAGGTCGACAACACCAGATGGCCGGTGGCGGCTGATTCCAATGCAGCTTGTGCAGTTTCGCTGTCGCGAATTTCGCCGATCAGCATGACGTCCGGATCGTGACGCAAGAAGTGGCGCAGTGCGGTGCTGAAAGTGTAACCGGCACGACGGTTGACTTCGGTTTGGCAAGCGCCGGGCACGCGATATTCGATTGGGTCTTCGACCGTCAGCACATTGCGTTCAATCAGTGACTGCATGCGCAAGGCGGCATGCAGCGTCGTGCTTTTACCCGAACCGGTCGGACCGGTGATCAAAACCAGACCAGCCGGTTTGTCGAAAATTCTTTGCAGGATATCGACGTCGCGTTCCAGAAAACCCAGCTGACGCAAACCGGTCAATTCGCCGCGTTCCGGCAACAGACGCAATACCATGCG
>NZ_RAWI01001152.1 GCF_003612125.1 Corallococcus praedator | reverse complement strand
TTGTCATGCAACACCTCGGCGGCCGGCACGTAGACGTTCAGCCAGCCGGCCCGAGCGAGGCGATCGCCGAGGTCAACGTCCTCCATGTACATGAAGTACCGCTCGTTGAAACCGTGCACCTCGTCGAATGCCGACCGGCGCAGCAACAGACACGCGCCGGACAACCAGCCGACCGGACGTTCGCTGGGCTCGAGGCGCTCCTGCCGGTAGGCGGCCGTCCAGGGGTTCGACTTCCAGACCGGACCGACGATCGCGTGCATCGCTCCGCGCACCAGGCTCGGCTGCTGGCGGGCCGACGGGTAGACCGAGCCGTCCGGGTCGCGGATCAGCGGGCCCAGCGCACCGGCCGTCGGCCACCTGGCGGCGGCGTCGAGCAGTTCGTCGATGCTGCCGGGGCCCCACACCACGTCCGGATTGGCCACGAT
>NZ_RAWI01001151.1 GCF_003612125.1 Corallococcus praedator | reverse complement strand
CTGGAGTGATGTACCGGCGCCCAGCACCGTGACCTCCATCCTGCATCGGTATGGGTTGATTGCACCCGAAGCCTCAGACGCCTCCACGCCCTGGCAGCGCTTTGAGCACGCTGAACCGAACCAACTCTGGCAGATGGATTTAAAGGGCGGGTTCGCGTTGGCCGACGGCCAGCGCTGCTCGCCGCTGACCGTGATCGACGATCACTCCCGCTTCAACCTGGTGCTGGCGGCCTGCACGCAGACGCAGAGCGCGGTCGTGCAGCGTCACTTGCGCCAGGCCTTCGAGCGCTATGGGCTGCCGCTGCGCATCAACGCCGATAACGGCGCACCTTGGGGCAGTCCCACCCGGCCGGGGCAACTCACGGGCCTGGGCGTCTGGCTCATCCGCCTCGGTGTGCGCCTGAGCTACAGCCGCCCCGCCCACC
>NZ_RAWI01001150.1 GCF_003612125.1 Corallococcus praedator | reverse complement strand
CTT
This sequence comes from Corallococcus praedator, assembly GCF_003612125.1. GTDB lineage: Bacteria > Myxococcota > Myxococcia > Myxococcales > Myxococcaceae > Corallococcus > Corallococcus praedator. Next base: position 422 of record NZ_RAWI01001150.1, on the reverse strand, counting down.
CGTGGGGTTTTCACGAATGCGGCAGCAACGATGAAGGTTTGAGGAGCGATCGAGCGAAACTTGTCATCTACTTATCATTTAAATAAACCGCACGACCGCTTCTGATGTCGTCTGCTTAGGCTAACATCAGCCTGCTCGCAGTGGAGATCGACTGCAACTGAAATCGCTTCGATCGGCTCTCGATCGAAGCGGCAAACAATCTAAAACTGGGGCGCTAGGATTCGAACCTAGGAATGGCGAGACCAAAACCCGCTGCCTTACCACTTGGCGACGCCCCATTGAGGGAACCTTATTTAAGGTAGCAGTTCCCCGCAAATTGTGTCAACCCGTCACACATCTAAAAATCGTGCTGCAAAATCGCCTGACCGCGCTGATAAAGTTCCTGGGCGGATTCTGTCCATGCACCTTGACCCCAATAGCGA
>NZ_RAWI01001149.1 GCF_003612125.1 Corallococcus praedator | reverse complement strand
CGGGAGACACGACGAGCGGCGTCCGCGGTGACTGTGAGGCGTGCGTCAGGCGTCCCCAGCACGACGGATTGGCCGCCGCGTAGGCCTCAGCGTGTCCTGCGAGCCAGGCATGGGCGTCGCGCACCGTCGAACCCGTGGGCCCCGCACCGAGGCGCATCACATCGCCGTGGCAGGCCTCGCCCGCATGCACGGGCAGCCACAACGCCGCCAGTGCCAACTCGTCGAGCTGGATCAGCTGCCAGCCCGTCGCCTGGAGCTCGAGTTCGTCGAGCAGGGGCAGCGCCCACCGGGCGGGCGAGTGTCCCGGATAGGTCGCCTCGCGGATCTCGGCGTCGATGTCGGCGCGTTGCGCGGGAACAGGGAGGATGCGCATGGGCTTCCGAAGACCTGCCCATCTTGCTACAGTCGCGACGTGATGTCCCGTCT
>NZ_RAWI01000114.1 GCF_003612125.1 Corallococcus praedator | reverse complement strand
CAAGCAGACGAAGGAGGCCGTCGGCTCCGAGTACTGGTACCGCTGGAGCAACCGCTTCCCGTCGGACTTCCCCAGCGCCAAGACGTGGCAGCTCTTCACCCAGTGGCACCACGACGGCTGCTGCGGCATCGCCGTGGACGGGTGTGGCGGCACGCTGCACTGCGGCCCGTGCGCGGAGGGACAGGCCTGCGGCGGGGGCGGCGTGCCCAACGTCTGCGGCCCCGCGCCGTGCACCCCCTCCACCTGCGAAGCCCTGGGGGCCACCTGCGGCGCCGTCCCGGATGGCTGTGGCGGCACCCTTTCGTGCGGCACGTGCGCGGCCCCGGAGGTCTGCGGCGGAAGCGGCGTGCCCCATGTCTGTGCACCGCCGGCGTGTGTCCCCACCCCCTGCGAGGCCCTGGGCAAGGACTGCGGCCAGGTGGCGGACGGCTGCGGCGGCGTCCTGGAGTGCGGCGCCTGCGGACCGGAGGAGACATGCGGCGGGGGCGGCGCCGCCAACGTGTGCGGCCACGCCGCGTGCACGCCCGCCACCTGCGAGGCCCTGGGCAAGGACTGCGGCCCGGTGTCCGACGGCTGCGGCGGCGTCCTGGAGTGCGGCGCGTGCGGGCCGGGACTCGCGTGCGGCGGAAGCGGCGTGGCCAACGTCTGCGGACAGGCCGCGTGCCTGGCCGCCACCTGCGCCGTGCTGGGCCGGGACTGTGGCGAGGTGCTGGACGGCTGCGGCGGCGTCCTGGAGTGCGGCGCGTGCACGGCGGAGGCGACGTGCGGCGGCGCGGGGAAGGCCAATGTCTGCGGCCCCGGCACCTGCGTGCCCGTCACCTGCGAGGCCCTGGGCCGGAATTGCGGCCGCGTGTCCGACGGCTGCGGCGCGGTGCTGGAGTGCGGCGGCTGCACCGCGCCGGAGACGTGCGGCGGCGCGGGCGTGGACAACGTGTGCGGGAGGGCCGCGTGCACGCCGGCCACCTGCGCCTCGCTGGGCAAGGACTGCGGCACCGTGGCGGACGGCTGCGGCGGCACCCTGTCGTGCGGCGCATGTCCGGACGGCAGCCGGTGCGGCGGGGGCGGCACCCCCAACGTGTGCGGGGCGGCCGCGTGCAGGCCCGAAACCTGTCAGGTGCTCGGCAAGACGTGCGGCACGGTGGCGGACGGCTGCGGCGGCACCCTGTCGTGTGGAAGCTGCACCGCGCCGGAGACATGCGGCGGCACGGGCGTCCCCAACGTGTGCGCCACCTCCAATCCCGTGTGCGCGGACCGGGACCTGGGCAGCGCCCTCCCCGCCACGGTGCGGGGCTCCACCGTGGAGGCCAACGACGACCACGCCGCCTCATGCGGGGGCGCGGGGGCACCGGACCGGGGCTACCTGTGGACGGCGCCCCGGACGGACACCTTCACCTTCGACACGGCCCGTTCGGCGGTGCGCTCCATCCTCGCGGTGTACGCGGGCGGCTGCGGCGGCGCGGAGCTGGCGTGCGCCACGGGCGGCATCAGCTACGGCGGCGGCGCGCGGGTGGCGGTGCCGCTGACGAAGGGGCAGCAGGTCCTGGTGACGGTGGACGCGGCGGCCGGAGGGCCGTTCACCCAGGGCTTCTTCGAGCTGCACATCGACGCGCTGCGCGCCAGCGAGGCCGGCGCCTGCTTCGACGACATGGACAACGACGGCGACCGCTGGGTGGACTGCGCGGACACCGAGTGCCGTGAAGAGCCCGGCTGCAAGGGCCAGGGCTGCGCGCACCACGACCTGGGCAGCGCGCTGCCCGTCACCTTCCAGGGGGAGACCGCGGGCTCGGGCGACGGCTTCCAGGGCACCTGCGGCGCGCTGCTCCAGCAGGACCGGGCCCACCTGTGGACGGCGCCCCGGGCCGGCACCTACGTCTTTGACACCTCGCCCGGCGACGACGCGAACGCCGCCGGCAACGCCCTCTACGTCCTCACCGGCTGCCGGGGCGTGGAGCTGGGCTGCGCCTCCCACCCCCGCCCCACCGCGAAGAGCGCCCCGGCGCTGAAGCTCACCCTGGCCCAGGGCCAGACGGTGCTGGTGGTGGTGGACGGCATGACCCACCCGGAGAAGGACACCCCCATCCGCTACACCCTCCACATCACGGAGGCGTCCGACTCCGAGGCCGGCCACTGCCAGGACGGCGCGGACAACGACGCGGACGGCGCGACGGACGGCGCCGACCGGGACTGCCGCTGACGCATCGGGTCAATGATGTGTGGGGCAAGCTCCTGATGTGCATGTCCGGGACCGACCCGGGCGCACATTTCCTGATGACGCACAACCACATTCCCGGGCTTTGTGGGGGTGCTACGCAACTGATCGTGGGTGGAGGCGATAATCCCCGCACAGCAGTCATCGCTTTTCCAAATCCCATTTCCTCGAATCTCCACGAGGGAGCCCGCAAATGAGCCTCATCGACAGCGCCCGCCGCACCGTCAGCAACACCATCCGCCAGGTGAAGCAGGACCCCATCAAGGCGGCGAAGGACATCGGGACGCAGGCGAAGAAGGGCTACGACACCTTCACGAAGGTGAAGACGGCCGTGAAGGACGGCTTCGACAACGTCAAGAGCCTGAAGACGGACGGCTTCAAGGCGACGCTGAAGGGCAACGTCGACAAGCTGGTGTCCAAGGCGACCGACCCGAAGACGAAGCTCGACCTGAAGGGCAAGCTCGGCATCGCGGGCAAGGCGCTCGGCACGCTGACCAGCGCCGCGAAGCTCGTGGGCCAGACGGGCACGGCCATCAGCGACGTTCGCAACGCGGTGCGCAGCGGCAGCAGCGAGGACTGGAACAAGGCGCTCGGCTCCGTCGCCACCGCCGGCAAGGGCGCGGTCAGCACCGTCAAGGGCGGGCTGGAGATCGCCCGTGACGTGCAGAAGTTCGGCAGCTCCTACAAGGCCGCCAGCAGCGCCTTCAAGGCCGCCGTCCCGAACGCGGGCCCCAAGCTGGCGCGTGCCGCCGCGGGCGCCGCCGCCAAGGCCGCCTTCGAGGGTGGCACCAGCCAGGCCATCAAGAGTGGCGTGCGCACCGCGGTGAGCGCGGCCGTGAAGGAGAGCGGCGTCGCCGCCAAGGTCATCACCGGCACGGCTTCCCGCGCCGCCGCCCGCGCCGCGCTGACGGAGGGTGGCAAGGCCGCCGCCAAGGCCGGTGCGACCGCCGCCGCCAAGGCCGCGGGTGGGACGCTGGCCAAGGCCGCCGGCCGCTTCGCGCCGGGTGCCAACATCGCCATCGCCGCCTTCGACACGGCCAACGCGGTCTCCACCGTGCGTGACCCGAACGCCAGCACCACCAAGAAGGTCACGAGCGTCATCACCGCCGTGGGCTCCATCGCCGCCGCCACCAACATCCCGGTGGTCAGCCAGGTGGGCGCCGCCGTCTCCGCCGTCTCCAGCTTCGTCGGCGGCCTGTTCGGGTAGTCGTCGTACCCGGTCCGACCCCCGGACAGTTCGTCCGGGGTTGTCACCGGAGGCCGGTTTTCTGCTAGGCACCACCGGGTGAGACGCGCTCGTTTCAATCCCATCTGGGACCACGGTCGCTATCTGCCAGGAGGCCCACCGGTGGCCAGCAAGAAGACCCCTTCCGAGAAGTCGCCGGGCGCCAAGGCGTCCGGTCCTGCCTCCTCCACGAAGTCGCAGGGCGCCAAGGCGTCCGCCTCCTCCACCCCGGCGAAGAAGCCGGCGGGTTCCACCAGCAAGCCTCCGGAGCCCCTCGCCTCCCCGGCGCAGGCCCCCGTGCAGCAGCTGGTGCAGCGCCTGCCGGTCGCCCCCGGCCTGGGCCACCAGGCGGACCTGCCGGAGGTGAAGGCCCCCTCGCTGGAGAACCTGGACGTCCGGGTTCCCGCGGGCGAGGACCTCACGGAAGAGGACCTGCTGGAGCGCTTCCATGAGCTGGCGCGGGCCAAGGCGGAGGTCCGTCAGCGCGCCGAGGGTGAAGCGCTGGCCATGGGCGACGACGTGCAGCTGGACATCCTGGGCTACGCCAACGGCCGGCTCATCCCGCTGAGCACGCGCATGGGCTACTGGATGGAGCTGGCGCCCCAGCTGATGCTGCCCGGCTTCTCGGAGGTCATCGCCGAGGCCAGCGTGGGCGACAGCGTGGAGGTGGGCCTCATCCTGCCGGACGACTACCCGGCGGAGCAGCTTCGCGGCATGCCGGCGCGCTTCCTGGTGGACGTGAAGGCCGCGCGCGAGGTGCGCATGCCCGACACGGAGTCGGACGCGTTCCTCCAGCAGCTGGGCCGGGGCGCCACGCACGAGGAGGTCATGGGCTCCATCGTGGAGGAGATGGAAGGCGAGATGGCCGACCTGCTCTGGGTGGACGCACGCAACCTGGTGCTGGACACGGTGGTGTCGCGCACGGAGGTGCAGGTGCCCAAGGCGCTGGTGGACGAGGAGATCCGCCGCCGCTGGCTGCAGATGGAGGGTGAGACGCTGGCCCAGAAGTTCTTCAGCCTGGAAGAGCAGCAGGAAGCGCTGGACGGCTGGCTGCACCACCCGGGCATCCGCGAGGACGTGGAGCGCCGGCTGAAGATCGCCCTGGTGCTGCGCGCCATCGCCCAGCGGGACAAGCTGCAGCTGACGCCGCAGGTCGCGCTGGAGCTGCTCAAGGAGTCCTCGGAGCCCTTCGGCATCAGCGAGGCCCAGCTTCGCGAGTCGATGATCGACCCCGCGGCCTCCGCGCAGATGATGGACGTGGCGTGGCACCTGCTCGCGGTGGAGCACGTGATGACGCTGGCGAAGGTGACCTTCGAAGGCGCCGACGCAGGGCTCGCGCAGGGCTGAGCCCGAACAGACCGCCTGCCCCTCCGGCTACTCCTGGATGGGGGCGGGCGTTCCCTGCCCCGGCGCGACGAAGGCGCCGGTGGTCGGGTCTACCTGCCAGGCGGAGTACTGGTGGGCGAGCACGTCGCGCACCTGCCCCTCCTCGTAGCAGACGGAGTAGACGACGAAGACGTCGTTGCGGAAGTTGGGGCGGCCGTAGCGGTAGCAGTCCTGGTCGCCCTTCTTCTGGAGCGTGAGCGGATAGCCCAGCAGGCCCTTCACCTCCTGGCTGGACATGCCCGCGCGCACCACCTTGATGCCGTGCGGCGTAATGACGGAGAAGGTCGTTCCGTTGGTGCGCCAAAGAAAAAAGAAGCCCACGGCCAGGAACAGGGGCACCGCGGCGGCCACGAACCACGTGAAGCTGAAGCGGCCCAGCTTCTTCTGATGTCCTTCACGGAAGGCGGAGAAGAGGGCGTCCGGGGACGTGTCCACCGGGGCATCACCGGGGACGACTCGCAGGGGGCTGTCAGGGGCGCTCACGCCTTCTGAATGCCGCCCGCGCTCCCCGGATGCAAGGGGATGCAAGAAAGCCCACACCGCTCCCGCCTCACCGGTCGCTGCCGGGGTCGGGCGGGGTGGGATATGCCCGGATGTCCGGTTCCTGGCCAGGCGTGCGAGTTCACAATCGAGCCGGTTCGGGACTGCTAGAGGGCACATCCTGAGTGCGGGTCTGCTCGAGGAGTCACACGTCATGGCGAAGCGCGCCGCCGCGAAAAGTGTCACCCAGAAGGTCCTGGAGCGGGACGCGGTTCCGCCAGGGACGGAGGTGACGGACAGCGACCTGTTCTTCAACCGTGAGCTGTCGTGGCTCGCGTTCAACGACCGGGTGCTGCAACTGGCGGAGGCGCCGGAAGTGCAGCTCATGGAGCGGCTGAAGTTCATCTCCATCTACGCGCGCAACCTGGACGAGTTCTTCATGATCCGCGTGGCGCGGCTGCACGAGCAGATCGCCGCGCGCGTGGGGCGGCTGGTGCCGGACGGCGCGTCCCCGGGCGACACGCTGGACAAGCTGCACACGGGCATCCTGGAGCAGGGCCGCCGCCACGCGGACTGCTTCGAGAAGGTGCTCCGGCCCGCGCTGTCGGAGAAGGGCCTGCGCATCCTGTCCATGAAGGAATTGGACGCGGATCAGCGCGCGCAGTTGGATCAGCGCTTCCGCGAGCAGATCTTCCCGGTGCTCACGCCGCTGGCCATCGGGCTGGGGCGGCACTTCCCGTACATCTCCAACCTGTCCCTGAGCCTCGCGGTGCTGCTGCGCGACCCGGTGGCGGAGGAGGAGAGCGTGGCGCGGGTGAAGGTGCCCAAGGAGATCTTGCCGCGCTTCGTGCCGCTCAAGGGCGGTCCGGGTTCGTTCTTCGTGCCGCTGGAGGAGATCATCGCCCAGCACCTGGGGGACCTGTTCCCGGGGATGGAGGTGCTCAACTGGAGCCTGTTCCGCGTGACGCGCGACGCGGACTTCACCGTGTCCGAGGATGCGGAGGACCTGCTCAAGGCGGTGGAGACGGAGCTCTCCCAGCGCCGCTTCGGGGACGTCATCCGCCTGGAGGTGCAGGCGGGGATGAGCGCGAAGCTGCTGGAGCCGCTGGTGGAGGCGCTGTCCCTGGAGCCCCGGCAGGTCTACGAGGAGCACGGCCTGCTGGACCTGGCGGACGTGATGTCGCTGGCCATGACGCCGGGCTTCACGGAGCAGCGCGACCCGCCGTGGACGCCGGTGACGCAGGCCCGTCTGCGCACGGACAACGAGTCCCCGGACGGCGGGGGCACGGTGATGTCCGCGATGCGCCGGGGGGACCTGCTGGTGCACCACCCCTACGAATCCTTCACCACGTCGGTGGAGCGCTTCGTGAGCGAGGCGGTGGAGGACCCGGACGTGCTGGCGCTGAAGCAGACGGTGTACCGCACGTCGGACAGCTCACCGCTGGTGCCCGCGCTCATCCGCGCGACGGAGCACGGCAAGCAGGCGGTGTGCATGGTGGAGCTGAAGGCGCGCTTCGATGAGCGCACCAACATCCGCTGGGCGAACGCGCTGGAAGAGGCGGGCGTGCACGTGGTGTATGGGATTCCCAGCCTGAAGACCCACGCGAAGGCCATCCTCATCGTGCGGCGCGAGGGCGAGCGGGTGCGGCACTACGTGCACATCGGCACGGGCAATTACAACCCGAAGACGGCGCGGCTCTACACGGACCTGGGGCTGTTCACGACCGACCCCGACATTGGCGCGGACGTGGCGGATGTCTTCAACTTCCTGACGGGCTTTGGCCGGCCGCGCTCCTTCCGCAAGCTGTTGGTGGCGCCGCTCACCATGCGCGAAGGGCTGATGGAGGAGATCAAGAAGACCATCGCGGCGCACACGCCGGAGACGCCGTCGCGCATCCTGATGAAGATGAACGCGCTGGTGGACCCCGGCATCATCCGGGGGCTGTACGACGCGTCGCGCGCGGGGGTGAAGGTGGAGCTGAACGTGCGCGGCATCTGCTGCCTCAGGCCAGGGGTGCCGGGCGTGTCGGAGCACATCCGGGTGGTGTCCAACCTGGGCCGCTTCCTGGAGCACCCGCGCATCTATTCGTTCGAGCGGGGCGCGACGTCGCGTTGCTACATCGGGTCCGCGGACATGATGCCGCGCAACCTGGACCACCGCGTGGAGATATTGGCGCCGGTGGAGGAGCCGTCGTTGAGCGCCCAGGTGCGCGACGTGGTGGAGCGCTGCATGGTGGACACCAGCGGCTCCTGGGAGCTGGCCTCGGACGGAACGTGGCGCCGGCGCACTCCGCCGGCCACCGGAGACAAGCGCTCCGCCCAGGGCGAGCTGATGGAGCGCGCCATCCGGATGGTCCACATGCAGAGTGGCCGTCCGGTGGCGTGAGGTCCTGACCGCGACGGCTCAGGTCTCGTGGTTCACGAGGTTGAACACGGCCACGCGGTGCGACTGGGGGAACAGCACGATGAACAGGTGGTTCCAGTCGTGCGCGCCCGCGGCCACCAGGTACGACGCGTAGTAGTAGGCGATCTGCACCTGCTCCGTGCCGTTGCCCAGCTCCGTCAACAGGTGCGGGTCCAACGCGTCGAAGAAGAAGAGCTGCTGCGACATCGTGCTGAACGGCACGTTGCCCTGGAAGCGGAACGGGATGCGGTCGTCCTGCCGCAGCGCGAACACCGACTCCACCGCGTCCGCCACCGTGGGCGCCTGCGTGGACGTCCACGGGAAGCTGTAGACCTCCAGCGTGCCGTCACACCAGTTGTTGTACGTGTCGCACTCCTCGTTGCCCGCCTCCATGTCGGACTCGAGCAGCGCCGTCGGGCCCTCGTACTCCAGTTCAATCTGGCTCAGCCGCGACGCCACCGAGCGCACCGACTGCGTGGCCTCCGGCGTCGGCGTGGGCTCCTCCGTCGGGGCAGGCGGCGCGTTGCACGCACCCAACCACAGCGCGGAAGCCAGCACGGACAACTGCACCCGGTGTCGAAGCATGGTCACATCCTTGAGCGGTGAAACGAGGGGAGCCCCGCTCTGCCACACCCCCGTCCCCACCCTCAAGCGACAACACCCGCGTGACGCCTCCGTGACGCTTGCCATCACGGAGTGACTGGAAATCTTCAGCCCCGGTCGCCCAGCGCACCTCGCGCGGCGTCCTCGCGGCGGTGTGCCTCCACCTCCGGCACCTCCTCCCAGCGGATCCACCCGGCCCGGGCCGCGTGCCTCGCCGCGGCCACCGTGTCATCCACCACCACCAATTCGCTGCCGTTGGCGCGGATGTCCTCCGCGATGCTCGCCATCTCCGCGCCGCGCTTGGAGCGCCCCGGCACGTTGCGGATGTAGACGCAGCGGATGCGGCCGGGGAACTCGCGCACGATGGTGCGGTAGTGCTCCGCGTCCTCCTGCCCGCTGTCCCCAATCAACACGAACGGCAGATGCGACAGCGTCTCCAGCACGCCGCGAATCTTGTCCAGCTTGTGCCCGTGGCCCCCGCCCGGCGCGAAGCCATGGCGCGACAGGCCCCAGTCGCGCAGCAGCAGCGGACCAATGGGGATGCGGTGGATGGAGAGGAACTCGTCCAGGTGCTCGTAGAGGTTCCACGGGCTGCTGGAGACGTAGAAGATGGGGTTGTCCGCCGTGCCGCTCGCGCCGGCCTGGAGCGCCGCGTAGAAGGCATCCACGCCCGGGAACGGCAGCCGCCCCCGGTGCTCCGTGAGGAACAGCGCCCACGCACGCTTGAGCGGATCCGTCACCCCCGTGGCGATGACCGTGTCGTCGATGTCGCTGATGACGCCCAGCTCCGCGCTCGCCCCCGCCACCCGCACCGGCGCCGACACGCGCTGGACCCCTTCCGGCTCCGGTGACAGCAGCTCCAATTCCACCATGTGCCAGCCCGAGCGCACCCCCGACGGCGGCGGCACCCACAGCTCCAGGAAGCCCTCCTCGTCCGTCGTGCCCTCCCAGTGCTTGTCCCCCCAGCGCACCGCCACGTGCGCGCTGGCGATCTCCCGCGTCATGTAGCGCTTGTAGGACGCGACGGCGCTGCTCAAGAGCGTGTGCCGCTGGCGCGAGGGCTTCACCTTGCGCTCCTCCAGCACGCGCGCCTTGATGACCACGCGCTCCGGGGTGCCGTAGCCCCGGTACGGCAGGATGCGCAGCGGCGGGGCGATGCCCAGCCCCTTGCGCACGCGGCGGCTGAGCACGTCGTAGTGGGCATCCGCCTTCACGGCGAAGCGGAACAGCAGCGGGTACAGGTCGGACATGGCGGGTGCCCGCACTCTAACAGTCTCCTTGCGTCAATCGTGGCGTCCCAACGTCCTGTCCAGGTTGTACGCGGCGCTGATGAGCGACAGGTGCGTGAGCGCCTGCGGGAAGTTGCCCAGCGCCTCGCCCGACATGCCCGTCTGCTCCGCGTAGAGCCCCAGGTGGTTCGCGTAGCCCTGCATCCGCTCGAAGATGAGCCGCGCCTCGTCCAGCAGGTCCGGCCGGGCCGCGCTCGCGCGCGTCATCGCCTCCACCAGCCAGAAGCTGCACAGGTTGAAGGTGCCTTCGCTGCCTTCAATCCCATCCAGCTTCGCGTCCGCCTCGTAGCGGAACACCAGCCCGTCCGACGTGAGGCCGCCCTCGCGCGGCGGCTTGCGGATGAGGTCCAGCGTGGAGAGCATCCGCGGATCCACCGGCGACAGGAAGAACACCAGCGGCATCAGGAGGTTCGCCGCGTCCAGCGCTTCATGCCCGTAGGCCTGGATGAAGGCACCCTTCTGCGCGCACCAGCCCTTCTCCATGATCTCCTCGAAGATGGTGTCGCGCGTGGTCAGCCACTTCGCGCGGTCCGCGGGCAGGCTGCGCTTGTCCGCCAGCCGGATGGCCCGGTCCACCGCCACCCAGCACATCAGCTTCGAATAGACGAAGTGCCGGCGCGAGCCGCGGATCTCCCAGATGCCCTCGTCCTGCATCCGCCAGTTCTCGCAGACCCAATCCACCAGCCGGCGCAGGTGCCGCCAGAAGTCATAGGAGATGGGCGCCGCGTACTTGTTGGACAGGTACACGGAGTCCATCAGCTCGCCGTAGATGTCCAACTGGAGCTGCTTCGACGCCATGTTGCCAATGCGCACCGGCTTCGCGCCGCCGTAGCCGGCCAGGTGCTCCAGCTCCTCTTCCTTCGGCACCGGGGTGCCGTCCAGACAGAACATCAGCGGCAGCGGCCCATCCCCGGACTCCGCGCACCGCGCCTCCACCCAGCGCATGAACGCGGCGGCCTCCTCGTCGAAGCCGATGCGCATGAACGCGTAGACGGTGAAGGCCGCGTCCCTCAACCAGCAGAAGCGGTAGTCCCAGTTGCGCGTGCCCCCCGGGGACTCCGGCAGGCTGCACGTGGGCGCCGCGACGATGGCGCCCGACGGCTCGAACGTCATCAGCTTCAGGGCCAGCGCCGAGCGCTGCACCATCTCCCGCCACCGCCCCGTGTACTTGCACTTGGACAACCAGTGGCGCCAGTAGTCCACCGTGTCCCGGAAGAGCTTCTCCGCGGAGTCGTGCGTGTGCAGGTGGTGGTGGCAGCCCTCCACCCCGCCCTCGCGCAGGGTGAAGACCGCGGACTCGCTCTCCTTCAGCGTGAAGTGCGCGACGACGCCCCGGCCCTCCTGCTTCAGCTTCACGGGCGTGACCAGCTGCATGCTCAGGCCCTTGGACACGAAGGCCGCGCCGCCGTTCACCACGTGCGTCTCATGTTCGTCCCGCGCGTAGTTGAACGCCGGGAAGCACTCCATGCGGAAGGACATCTGCCCGCGCACCACGCGGATGCGGCGCAGGACCTCACGCCCCTCCGCCCTCGCGCCCTTGCCCAGGGGCATCAGGTCGATGAGCTCCCCCACGCCATCCGGCGTGTAGAAGCGCGTCACCAGCACGTTGGTGTCCGGCCAGTAGAACTGGCGCTTCATCACCCCGTCCGGCTCCGGCGACACGCGCCAGTACCCGCCCTTCTCCGGGTCCACCAGCGCCGCGAAGACACTGGGGCTGTCGAAGTGCGGGTAGCACATCCAGTCGATGGTGCCCTCATGGCCCACCAGCGCCACGGTGCGCAGGTCTCCGATGACGCCATGGTCCTCGATGGCCACGCCACCCTTCAGGTCCAAATTGGGATTCACCGGGCATGCTCCTGGAACGTGATGACGTGTTTGATGCCGCCCTTGGCCTCCACCACCTTCGCGAACTCCGACGGCGGATGGCGCTGGGTGATGAGCTGCTCCAGCTTCCCCGGCCAGCGCGCGCGGAAGCGGGCCAGGTCCTCCAGCGCCGCGCTGAAGTCACTGTCCGACGCGTTCACCGTGCCGAACATCACCCGGTTGCCCAGCACCAACTGCCCCAGCACCTCGTCGCCATGCAGCTCCAGCGGCTCCTCGCGCCCGGGCACGCCGGTGAAGATGAGCACGCCGTTCTCCTCCAGCACCTTGAGCGAATCGAAGGCCACCTTCGAAGCACCCGTCGCCTCGTAGATGATGTCCACGCCGCCCCCCAGCCGCTGCTTCAGCGCCTCCACCGTGACCTCCTTGGAGGACACATACGGAACGCCCATGGACTCGGAGGCGGCGGCCTTCTCGTTCGGCTTGGGGCTGCGCGAATAGACCGTCGTCTCGTAACCCGCGCGCATCAGCGCCATCGCGCCCAGCTGCGCCACCGGCCCCGCGCCCAGCACCAGCGCCTTGCCCGGCGTGGGCTTCCAGGGCAGCCGCGACTGGATGTGCACCAGCTCGCGCAGGCCCTTCTCCGCGATGGTGAGCGGCTCGGTGAGCACCGCCACGCCGCGCAGTTCATCCTCCGCGCGGTGCAGGTACGCCGCGTCCTCCACGAAGAACTCCGCGCAGAAGCCGTGCGCGCCCTGGATGCCGCGCTCCGTGTAGTCGCCCGTCACGCAGAAGTCCGGATGGCCGTGGCGGCACGCCGGGCAGCGCGTGTGCGGACACGGCCTGCGCACGCGCGGCACCACCAGGTCCCCCACCTTCAGGCCCTGCACGTGCGCGCCCACCTCCACCACCTCGCCCACGCACTCGTGGCCCAGGATGAGGTGGTCCTCGCCCTGGGGCGCCACGCCGTGGTCGCCCTTGAGGATCTCCTGGTCGGTGCCGCAGACGCCCACCTCCAGCGTGCGCACCTTGACCTCGGTGGGGGAGTGCAGACGCGGCTCGGGAACGTCGAGGACCCGCACCTCGCGCGAGGGGAACGTGATGGCCACGGCCTTCATGGGCGGCTGACTCCTTTGGGGACGTGCGGTGTCCCTGGACAAGGGGTGCGGACCCCCGACCCAGGTCGCAAGTGCTTTTCCACCGTCCCGGCCATCTCCACCCGGGCCCCGGCGCTGAACACCCCGCGCCGCCTGCCTGCCTGGAGGGCGACGCTTCCGGGCGCGCGAAAGCACTGCCCCCCGGGACTCCCGCGGGTCTATAGACGCAGGCCGTGCGTGCGCCCCCCTACCGTCGCAGTCGCGCCACCGCCATCGGTGCCACGGCCTTCCTGATGCTCGCCCTGCCCTTCCTGGTGCTGGGGGTGTTCTTCCTCGGCCAGATGGCGCGCATGGACCTGCGGTGCGAACCCCAGGCCCCGTGCGTCCTCACCCGCTCCAGTTGGCTGGGCCAGGAGGAGGTCGGCCGCTACGCGCCCCAGGACATCCTCGGCGTGAAGGTGGACCGCAGCCGCAGCCGGCGCAGCGGCGCCGCGCCCATCTTCCGGCCCCAGTTGGAGACGGCCTCCGGCCCCCAGCCGCTCGCCTTCCAGTGGACGGAGGATGAGGCGGAGGCCACCGCCTTCGCCCAGGGCGTCCAGCGCTACCTGGCGGGTCCCCGCACGGACGCCCTCGCGGTGTTCCGGGATGACCGCAAGGCGTCGCTGCGCGTGGGCGGGGCCTTCACCGGCGTGGGCCTGCTGGTGCTCGCCGTGAGCCTCTGGCTGCTCTCCCGCACCCTGGCCCATCGCAAGGCGGAACGCGCGGCCCTCCCCTAGCGGGACCGCCCTCCCCCGGAAGCAGGCTGCCAGGCGACGCGGCTGGCCCCACCTGTCCTACAGTGGAAGGCGCCTGCCCGCTTCCGGTGACGCGCCTATGCGACCCCGGGGCAGATGAATAGGTTGTGGCGAATGGTGCGACGCCTCATCGAGCGGTTGCGTGGCTTGCGCAAGGTGGCTCCCCGCCTGCTGCGGCCGGCCAACGTGAACGCGGACCGGGCGAAGATCTCCATTGCCCAGTTGGGTCACCAGTTCTCCAACAAGGTCGTCGCGCTCCAGGACGTGAACCTCAACGTCCGCTCGGGCGAGTTCGTCTGCCTGCTCGGCCCCTCCGGCTGCGGCAAGTCCACCCTGCTCTACGCGCTGGCGGGCCACGTGGCGCCCACCGGCGGCACGGTGTCCATCGACGGCAAGGCCATCCAGGGCCCGGGGCCGGACCGGCTCTTGATGTTCCAGGAGGCCGCGCTGTTCCCCTGGCTCACCGTGCGCGGCAACATCACCTTCGCGCTGGGGGCCCGGGGCGTGCCCCGCTCCGAGCGCCGCGAGCGCGCCGACACCTTCATCCAGCGCGTGCGCCTGGAGGGCTTCGCGGACTCGCTGCCGCACGAGCTGTCCGGCGGCATGAAGATGCGCGCCAGCCTGGCCCGCGCGCTCGCGGTGGACCCCACCGTGCTGCTGATGGACGAGCCCTTCGGCGCGCTGGACGCCCAGACGCGCGTGCACATGCAGGAGATGCTTCAGGCCATCTGGCTGCGCTCCGGCAAGACGGTGGTGTTCGTCACCCACGACGTGCAGGAGGCCCTGATGCTGGGCACCCGCGTGGTGCTGATGGCGCCCCGCCCCGGCCGCGTGGTGGAGGACCTGGAGATCCACCTGCCCATGCCCCGCTCGCTGGAGGACCCGTCACTGGATTCCATGGCCCGCGACATCCGCCACCGGCTGCGCGCCGTGGAGGGCTCACCGTTGGAAGCCCAGCGCCTGGAGCCGGTGCCGCCCCGCCGCACGAAGACCCCCTCCAGCCTGCCGCGTCCCAGTGCCGTGACCGGCCGGTGAGGTATCCGCCATGCTGAAGTGGGTGCAGAAGCTGGGGATGATCGCGCTGCTGTTCGCCCTCTGGGAGGGCCTGACCCGCGCGGGCGTGTGGAACAAGCACCTGTTCCCCGGCCCGCTGGAGGTGGTGGAGACGCTCATCGCCATGGTCGGCGACGGCCGGATGGGCGGCGCGACGGCGCGCTCGCTGGGGCGGCTGTTTCGCGCCTACCTGATGTCGGTGGCCATGGGCGTGCCGCTGGGGTTGCTCATCGCGCGGCTGGCCTTCTTCCGCAACGCGGTGAAGCCCGTGGTGATGGGCCTGCAGGCGCTGCCCTCCATCTGCTGGCTGCCGCTGGCCCTCTTGTGGTTCGGCCTCAACGACAGCGCCATCCTCTTCGTGGTGGTGATGGGCAGCGTGCTGGGCATCTCCATCGCCACCGAGGACGCGGTCAACGGCCTGGACCCGCAGCTGGCGCGCGTGGCGCGGACATTGGGCGTGCGCGGCCTGCGCTTCTACTTCGGCGTGCTCCTGCCCGGCGCCCTGCCCGGCATCGTCACCGGCCTGAAGCTGGGGTGGAGCTTCGCGTGGCGCGCGCTGCTCGCGGGTGAGCTGCTCTTCGTCTCCGGCGGCCTGGGCCAGCTGCTCACCATGGGCCGCGAGTTGATGGACGTGTCGCAGGTGATGGCGGTGATGCTGGCCATCATCCTCATCGGCATCACCGTGGACCGCGTCCTCTTCCAGACGGTGGAGACGCGGTTGCGGCGCCGGTGGGGTCTGACGTCCACCTGAGCCCGGTGTGAGCCCCACGACGCTTCTCCCTCAAGGGCATTGATACCGGGCACGGTTTGCCCGCTAGCGTGACGGCAATGCCTTCCGCGCGCCCGATGAAACACCTTCTTGTCCTCTGCGCCGTCCTGACCGGCATCGCCTCCTGCAAGAGCGACACGCCCACGGGCGCCAACGCCCCCCTGCGCGTGGCCTTCTTCCCCAACATCACGCACGCGCAGGCGCTGGTGGCGAACTCCGAGGGGCTCTTCGGCTCGCAGCCCGGCATGGGCCGCGTGGAGGTGCGCCAGTTCAACGCGGGCCCCGCCGCCATGGAGGCGCTGGTCGCGGGCTCCGTGGACGTGGCCTACGTGGGGCCCGGGCCCGCCATCAACACGTACCTCAAGGCCGGCCGGGAGCTGCGCATCATCGCGGGCGCGGTGAACGGCGGCGCGGTGCTGGTGGTGAAGAACGCGAAGACGGCCGCGGAGCTCAAGGGCAAGAAGCTGGCGACGCCGCAGCTGGGCAACACCCAGGACATCGCCCTGCGCACCTGGCTCAAGGGCCAGAAGCTCAGCATCTCCACGGACGCGGGCGGCGACGTGCAGGTGATTCCCATCAGCAACCCGGACATCCTGGGCCAGTACCTCCAGGGCGCCATCGAGGGGGCCTGGGTCCCGGAGCCCTGGGGCGCGCGCATGCTGGCCGAAGGAGGAGGCCACATCCTGGTGGATGAGCGCGACCTGTGGCCGGGCAAGCGCTTCCCCACCACGGTCGTCGTGACGACGAAGAAGGTGCTGGAGACGCAGCGCTCGCGCATCGCCGCGCTCCTTCGCACGCACGTCAGGCTCACCGAGCGCTGGCGCGCGGACCCGGCCGCCTTCGCCACGTCCGCCAACGCCGCCTTCGGCCAGCTCACCCAGAAGCCCCTGCCGGCGCCGGTGCTCCAGGACGCCTTCTCCCGCCTGGAGCCCAGCCTGGACCCGGTGCCCGCCGCGCTCGCGACATCCGCCCGTCACGCGAAGGAGCTGGGCTTCATTCCCAGCGACGACATCGCGGGACTGGTGGACCTGAGCGTGCTGGACGAGGTGCGCGGCGCGAAGGCGAACTGAGGGCCCGTGCCCGCGGCCCGCCTTCCACGGGCGCGCTGTTACTGCTTCTCACCATCCAGGGAGAGGGCCACGTTGTTGGTCTTTCCCTCCACCTGGTAGACGGCCACGACCTCCTGGCCCTTCTGCGGCAGCTTGTTGATCTGCAGCGCGCTCATGTCCAGCGGCACCACCGGCCCCGACACGTCCCGCACGAACAGCATCAGCCCGTCCCGCTTCACCACCGGCCCCGTCACCTGACGCATCCGGTCCACGTCGGGAGTGATTTGCCGCATGGAGAGGTTCTGGGTGAGTCGCGAGGGGGTGGTGTCCGGGACGGTGCCCACCGCGTTGGAGGGGCTGGTGCTGGCCGGCTCGGTGTATTCGTGCGAGCCCAAATCCTGGGCCCTGCCCACGTTGGGTGGTTCCGTCAGGCCCACGGCCGGGGCCAGCAACAGGCCGAGCATGGGCGCGCTCCACAGCACTGCTCGCCATCCTCTGGGGAATCTGCGCATCATCGTGACACCTCCGTGGCGTGGGAGCACTGCTCCCTGGCTCACCCGTGAACGTAGGGTGGGAGGCGCTGAATGTTCAGCGGCAGAACACGGGCCGTGCCCGTGGGAGCGGCAACACAGTAGGGTGGAGCGCGCACGGGCCAACAACCCCTCGCGGATTGCCCCCTGCCTGTCTTTTCTCGCGCCGCGTGAGCGCGGCAAAAATACGAGGCACCTTTGGCTGGACGTACCGACGAGCAGCACCGCATCGCCCTCTTCATCGACTTCGAGAACCTGGTCACCAACACCGGGATCAGCTCCAACAACTTCGACCTCCAGCCCGCGCTGGACCAGCTGCTGGAGCAGGGCAAGGTCGTCTTCCGCCGCGCCTACTGCGACTGGTCGCGCTTCGCGGACGCGAAGGTGCGCCTGCACGACGTGGGCGTGGAGCTGGTGGACGTGCCCCCCTCCACCCGCGCTGGCAAGAACAGCGCGGACATGCGCCTGGTCATCGACGCGCTGGAGCTGTGCTACGCGCGCGAGCAGATCGACACCTTCGTCATCGGCTCTGGCGACAGCGACTTCTGCCCGCTGGCGTACAAGCTGCGTGAGAACGGCCGCACCGTCATCGGGCTGGCGGTGAAGGAAGCCAGCTCCCGCATGTTCGTGAACGCGTGCGACCAGTTCATCTACATGCGGCCCAAGTCCCACGGTGGGAAGGACAAGGACCACGGCGGCAAGGGCAAGGGCGACAAGGACGAGGGCCGCGGCAAGCGCGGCGGCAAGGGTGGCAAGGACGAGGGCAAGGGCCACAAGGCCGAGGCCTCCGCCAAGGAAGGCCACGAGGGCAAGGGCGGCAAGCACAAGTCGGAGGTGCCGGCCATCGCTCGCGAGGTCGTGCAGAGCCTGCTGCGCCGTGCCACGGGCCCGCTCAACCCGTCGCTCATCAAGGAGACCATCGTCCGCAAGGAGCCCGACTTCGACGAGCGCGACCACGGCTTCTCCACCTTCGCGCGCCTGCTGGAGGCGCTGGAGCAGGAGGGCCTGTTGCGCCGCATCCAGCAGGGCCGCCAGGGCTACGTCGTGGGCCCGGACACGGACCTGCCGGCCGCGGAGGCCACCAAGAGCGGCGGCAAGGGCCGCAACGCCAAGGCCCCGGCCCCGGTGGAGGAAGAGGACGAGGAGCTGGAGTCCTACCCGGACCCGGACGACGAAGGGCTCTAAAGCCCCGACCGCCGCGGGCCGGGGCACACCCGGCCCGCCGTGCGGTGAAGCGTGAAGCCGGGGCCCATCACGACGCGCGAGGCGTGGTGGACTCGCACAGGTGCTCCAGGAACTCCGGCAGCAGTCGGGCGGACATCACCCACAGCTTGCCCTCGCCCAGGTCCGCCAGGGACACGCGCTCCGCGTACTCCACGCACGCACCCTCCACGTAGTGGACGAACACCTTGCGGTCGCGAGCGCGGTACCACTCCGCCGCGCGGCCCAGGAGCGCCACGAACGCGTCCTGCACCTCCGGGCGCGCGTCGTCCTCCAGCGGCACCAGGCGCACGCCGTCCAGCACGTTGAAGAGGTTGAGGCCCGGCTGCGCGGACTCGAACACCGCCAGCGCCACGGCCTTGCCCTCGTGACGGGCCACCACCAGCTCGCGCTCGCGGGACAGGCCCGCTTCACCCCAGCCGGTGCGCGTGGCGCTCAGGTCGAAGCGCTCCGGCACCAGGTCCAGCGCCTCGCGGTAGGCCTCCGGACGGGTGGTGGCCACCTTCTCGAAGAAGCGCGCGCGCTCCTCGGCGGTGGGCGCATCCAACTGGATGCCGGCGGGCGCGGGCCAGGTGCCGTCCACCTCGCCCTCCATGAGGCGGAAGGGCACGAGGCACGTCTGGCCGGTGTGCGCGTACCAGGTGGCGAAGTCGAACTTGGTGTAGCGCACCCAGCGCACGTTCGCCTCGCAGTAGGCGAAGAACCACTTCACCTCTGGATCCGCCTGCGTGGGCTCGTAGCCGCGCAGGTAGATGTCGCGCAGCGCCTCGCGCGCGGTGGAGCGGCTGTTGGCCGGCTGGTGCCGCGCCAGCTGGTGCGCCATCCAGCTTCCGGCGTAGGGCTTGAGCACGGACAGCGTCGCTTCCATGCCGTCCTCCGCGGGGCGCACCACGCGGTAGCCCAGGCGGGGATTCTCCTGGAGCTTGTCCTGCGTGGTGTCGAACTGTTCGCGCAGGCTGGTGAACTTCACCGGCTCCTTGCCCGGCAGGCGGAAGTAGCCGGAGCGCTCGAAGAGCTTCCAGGTGGAGTCGTTCCAGTCGCCTTCCACCTGGGTGGTGGGATGGGCCTGGGCCTCCACCAGCGCGCGCCACGCGCGGGCGCCCTCGGCGTCCAGCGGACGGACGCACACGCCACACCGGCGGCCGTTGGGCGTGCTGGAGATGTTGCGCACCTCCGCGCGCAGGCGCACCGGGGCGTGGCCGTCCAGCGCCACCTCCACCACCGGCAGGCGCAGGCCCGGGTACATCAGGTCCTCGCCGGGCTCGGTGAGGAAGGACAGGCCCTCGTAGGAGACGTCGAGCAGGCCACGGCTCACATGCACCTGGGGCCAGAGCGGGTGGTCGAAGTCCAGCGTGCACGAGGGGCTGGCTTGCGTGCGGCGCAGCCAGCGGTGGCGGAAGCGCACGATGGACGTGGGCACCGGCATCACCAGCAGCTCGCCCTCCACGCGCGCGGCCTCTCCCTGCAGGTGCACCACGCTGCTGTAGCCGAAGGCCTCCACGGTGAAGGGGCCGGGGGGAAGCGCGCCGTGCAGACGCCAGCCGAACATGTCCTGCAGCGGTTCGAAGAAGGAGGCGGTGACCTCCACGCGCTGACCGTCCTGGCCGCGCAGCACGCCGCGAGCCTGGCGCGACGCGAGCGCTTCACAGATGCGCGCCACGCGGTCCGCGCGGTCGATCTGCTCGCGCCACACCGGCCGCGTCTCCGGCGCGAGCAACAGGCCGTTGTCGCGCAGCGACTCCAGGAGCCCCACGATGCGACGGCCCGCGTCCAGCGGCGGCGCGACGAAGCGCAGGCTGACTTCCGGCCGCGAGTCATTGACGCCGATGACCTCCGCGTCCAGCGCGGTGGCCCACCGTTCGCCTTCACCCACCACCACCGAAGCGGCCTGTCCCTTGCGGGGCACGGTGCGCGACTCCAGGTGCAGCGTGAGATGCTCCAGGGACAGCTGCACCAGACGCCCGGGCGAGAAGTGCGCGCCAAACGATGCCGCCGCGCTCAACTCCGTCCCCACCCGATATCCGAGAAGGGTTTCGCGGCCGGCCGGCGCGTCCTGAGTGTCCGTGTGCATTGGGGGCTCCCTCGATGTCCTACGAGGCATGATCCTACGACGTCCGAAGAAACTGTGCTCTCCCCAGTTACGGGTGACCCGGGGAACTCGGATTCCCACAGAGTGGAGATGATTCGCCCTGCATGCACTCGGTCTGGCGGGCCTTGTCACCAAGCGACCCTTGGACTGTCGCGGAGTGGCTTCTCACGGGTGGAGAATTTCTTCCACGGACAGACGCATGGCCTTCCAAGACGGGTGCATGCATGTCCCATCCTCGGGTCACGCGCTACCCACGAAAGGCAGCTCATTCTGATACACCGGACACCCCGGGCATGTCGCATGTCAGGTGGTGGGGGCGTCCCCTGCCTTGGAGGGCCGTGAGCCTTCGTGAAACACGTCCGGGATGACTCCCTCCCCTCTGAGCGGTTATGCCGGACGGACGTCTCCCGCCGGAAGCCGGGCCCCCTGAAACCGCGCCATGCCCCTGTCCACCCTCTGTCTCCACTGCGGCATGTGTTGCGACGGCACGCTCTTCACCCAGGTGCCGCTCCAACCCAACGAGTCGGGGGCCCTGACCCGACTTGGGCTGCCTCTCACCACGCGAGAAGACGGCGGCACCGTCCTGCCCCAGCCCTGCGCGGCGCTGGAGGGACGGCGCTGCACCGCCTATCTGGAGCGCCCGGAGGCCTGCCGCCGCTACCGCTGCCAGTTGCTGAACGCGCTGGCGGAAGGGGAGGTGTCCCTGGACGAGGCGAAGGGCGTGGTGGACGCCGCCCATGCGCGGGTGGAGGCCGTGGCCCGGGCGCTGGCTTCACCGCAAGGGGGGCCTGCTCCGATGCGACAGGCGCGGGCGGCGGCCTCCACGCTTCCGCCCGAGGCCCGCGAGGCGCTGACGCAGGCGGAGGCGTTCCTCGACCGGCACTTCCGGGGGCGCTTCCGCCGCTCGGGGTGAAGGCCGGTGTGTCCGGGCCGGGGCCGGCCCGCTAGCCTGTCCGCCTCCGTGCACTCCGGGCCCGCGTGCCCGGGGCCCTGCCTGACCCAAGGTTCGCTCCCGTGAAGACATCCCTGCTGGCCGTGCTGTCCTCCGCCGTGCTGCTCGCCGCTCCCGCGGGAGCCCAGGGCGATGCGCCCGTGAAATCCGCGAACGTGGACCTGGACGGTGACGGCAAGCCGGACGCGGTGTCGCTGACGCCGGGGGCGGACGGGAAGTTCACGTTGAAGGTCGGCGTGGCCACGGTGCAGGGCAACGCGGCCGGCAACGAGGTGAGCGGCTTCAGCGTGGTGGACCTGGACACGGGCGACAAATGGAAGGAGCTGCTCGTGCACTCCGTGGGCGACGTGGACGACGACCACCGCTTCTTCCTCTACGGCTACGACGGCAAGGGCGTGAAGCCGCTGGGCGACGTGCGGGCCCTCACGGAGGCGAAGGGCAACGGCATCGTCCTCGTGGACACGTGGATGGGCTTCTGGCACCGGCGGGACAAGTACGTGCTGGACCGCAAGGCGTGGAAGCTGAACCCCGTGCCGCAGGAGCTGTACGCGGTGGGCGTGGAGGCCACGGTGAAGAAGTCCTTCCCGCTGGCGCAGGCCCGCACCGGGTCCGCGGTGGTCGCCACCACGGCGCAGGGCTCCAAGGTGCAGGTGCTGGCCGCGAGCGTGCCGCCCAGGGGGGGCGACGTCTGGTACCTGGTGAAGTCCTCCAGCGGGCTGCTCGGGTGGGTGCGTGAAAAGGCCCTCATGGAGTCCACGGAGGGCCTGCCGCTCGCGGGCTGAGCGTCACTCCACCAGGGAGAACTCCACGCGGCCCAGCTGTTCGTCGGTGGAGACGACCTTGACCTTCACCGGCATGCCCACGGTGAAGGTCCGCCTGGCGCCCACCATGGAGAGCTCGCGCGCGTCCGGGCGGTAGGGGCCTCCGGCGAGTCCGTCCGCGGGCACCATGCCCTCCACCCACATGCCATCCAGCTGCGCGACGAGGCCAAAGGGCTTCACGCGCACGATGCGCGCCGGGAACTGCTGCCCGATGCGGGTGGCCATGAAGCGGGCCTCCAACTCGTGATGGCGGTCCACCTCCGCGCGGTTGGCGGAGCGGGCGCGCAGGTTGATGTGCTGGGAGAGCAGCTCGACCTCGGGATCCTCGTGCACGAAGTCACGGCGGCCCTGGAGGTACGCCTTGATGAGCCGGTGCACGGCGAGGTCCGCGTACCGGCGGATGGGGGACGTGAAGTGCAGGTACAGGGGCGCGGCGAGCCCGAAGTGGGGGCCGGGCTTCACGGTGTAGCGGGACGGGCCCAGCGAGCGGCGCAGCACGGAGCGCAGCGCGGCCTCCGCCTTCGCGCCGGAGATCTGCCGGTCGAACGCGGCCAGGGCCAGGGGCGTCAGCTGCGCGCCGAAGCCCGCCGCGAACCCCGAGTGCAGCGCGAACGCGTTCACGTCCGCCACGCGCTGGGGGTCCGGCTGTTCGTGCACGCGAAACACGGTGGGCACGCCGCGGGTCATCAGCCACATGGCGATGGCCTCGTTGGCGGCGACCATGAAGCGCTCAATCATCCCGTGCGCGGAGGTGTCCTTCTCCCCGGAGAGGCCGGACACGGCGCCGGTGGCGGTGTCGAAGGTGAAGCGCGCCTCGTCGCGGGACATGACCATGCCGCCCCGGGCCGCGCGGGACACGGCGAGGCGGGCCGCCGCCAGCCGGAACCAGGGCATGGCCTCGCGCACGGACTCCATGGCGGGGGACACGGTGCCGTCGTCGAGGAACTCCGCGACCTCGTCGTAGTTCAGCCGCGCCCAGGAGCGGATGAGGCTCTCATAGACGTCCGCGGAGGTGACGCGGCCGTCGGGGTCGATTCTCAGCTCCACGGTGAGGCAGTGGCGCTCCTGGTCGGGCACGAGGCTGAGCCAGTGGGAGGACAGCTCCTCCGGGAGCATGGGGAGCACGCGGCCGGCCAGGTACACGCTGGTGGCGCGGGCGCGGGCCTCCAGGTCCAGGGCGCTGCCCTCCTTCACGGACTCGCCGACATCCGCGATGGACACGAGCAGGCGCACGGCGCCGTCGGGGCCCGCGGGCAGCACGGAGATGGCGTCGTCGATGTCGCGGGTGGAGGGAGCGTCCACGGTGACGGTGGGGATGGCGCGAAGGTCGCGGCGGGTGCCCAGCGCGTGGGGAACCTCGCGGGCGCGGAGGGCCTCGGCGACGACCTCCTGCGGGAAGTCGCGGTGCAGGCCGTGGCGGGCGATGACGCGCTCCAGGGAGCGGTCGGCGCCGGGCTCCAGTTTGTAGAGCAGCACGACCTTGCCGTCCGCGATGCGGGCGACGACGGCGTCATTGGCTTGGACGGGGGTGGAGCCCGGGTCCAGGGGCCACTCGGTGTTGGAGACCTCCTTGTCGATGCGCAGGAAGAACGTGCCCCGGCGCGCCACGACCTCGCCGTAGACGACGGTGCGCGAGCGCTCCACCAGCGACAGGCCGGACGCGGTCCACCGGCCTTCGGCGGAGGACGTCACGGTGGCGGAGACGATGTCACCGGCGAAGAGGGGGTTCAGGTCCGGTGGCGTGATGAAGGCGGACAGCACCTCGGGGGCACCGGGCTTCTGCACGGTGAGGAAGCCGAAGCCACGGGGATGCACGTCGACGCGGCCAGTGACGGTGCGCGGGGAGGCGGAGGTGTCCATGTCGGCGCCGTGCTTATCCCACGTCGGGCCGGACGTCACTGGAAGCCGGGCGGCTTCTCGCTGTCTGTCTTCAACCGCGTGCCCGGGTTCAGCTCAAAGACAAGCCCGAACTGCCACAGGCTGATGCGCTCCAGGAAGAGGATGTTGTAGTAGTCCTGCCCCCGCACGTACCGCGCGAACACCCCGAAGCCCGACCCCCACCGGGGATTCGCCGCCAGCTCCACGCTCAGCGTGCTGCGCTGACCCGGCGTCTCCCCGAACGGATGCGACAGCGACCCTTCCAGCCGGAAGCGGTTCCCGTTCACCGCGCGCTCCCCCACC
>NZ_RAWI01001148.1 GCF_003612125.1 Corallococcus praedator | reverse complement strand
ACTTCAAGAACACCGTCATCATCATGACCACCAACCTCGGTGCGCGCGACATCGCGGGCGGCCCGGTCGGCTTCCAGATCGAGGGCGACAACGCCACCGGCTACGACCGCATGAAGGGCAAGGTCAACGAGGAGCTCAAGAAGCACTTCAAGCCCGAGTTCCTCAACCGCGTGGACGACGTCATCGTCTTCCCGCAGCTGTCCAAGCCCGAGCTGCTCCAGATCGTGGACCTGTTCATCAAGCGCCTGAGCGACCGCCTGCTCGACCGTGACATGACGGTCGAGCTGACGCAGCCGGCGAAGGAGCGCCTCATCGAGGTCGGGTTCGACCCGGCACTCGGTGCCCGACCCCTCCGCCGCGCGATCCAGCGCGAGATCGAGGACCAGCTGTCCGAGCAGATCCTGCACGGCCAGCTCGGCTCCGGAG
>NZ_RAWI01001147.1 GCF_003612125.1 Corallococcus praedator | reverse complement strand
TGCTCAAACATGCCTCGAATGTGCCGCAGTCGGCTCTGGCGATCGAATCCATTCTGCTCGAAGCTAGATTCCCGCAGGGCGCATTTCAAACTTTGCTGATCGGCGCAGACCAAATTTCGCAGGTGATTAACGACGATCGCGTCAGGGCGGCAACTCTGACTGGAAGCGAAGCAGCCGGAGCCAGTCTTGCCAGCGCAGCCGGAAAGCAAATTAAAAAAACCGTATTGGAATTGGGCGGCAGCGATCCGTTTATCGTGCTGGAGAGTGCTGACTTAGAGGCAGCGGTGAAAACGGCGGTTGCGGCCAGAATGATCAACAGCGGTCAGTCTTGTATCGCCGCCAAGCGGTTTATCGTGCAGGAGTCGATCGCGGACGAATTCACCCAGAAGCTCGTCGAGAAGTACAAGGAATTGAAGATTGGCGACC
>NZ_RAWI01001146.1 GCF_003612125.1 Corallococcus praedator | reverse complement strand
GCACATGACGGTGGCCCGCGGCGTACATCTCGGCCACGGTGTCCTCCACCATCGGGTGCCAGTTGCGGTTGCCGAAGAACACCGGCAGATCGATCTGCGCCGCCGCCAGCGCGGCCCGCAGACGATCGATGATGTCGAGGTTGAGCGCATTGATCGGTGACACGCCACCGAAGTGGAAGTAGTGCTCGGCCACCGCGTCGAGCCGCTCGGGCGGCACCCCGCGGCCCCGGGTGACGTTCTCCAGGAACGGTCGGACGTCATCGGGACCGTCGGGCCCGCCGAACGACAGCAGGAGGACGGCGTCGAACGGCGTGCCGGCTGCGGCGGTCATGAACCGGTGAAACCCTCGGGGAACCAGGTGTTGTGGCTCGCACCGCCGTCGACGTAGACGATCGACCCGGTGGTACCCGGCAACCAGTCCGAGAG
>NZ_RAWI01001145.1 GCF_003612125.1 Corallococcus praedator | reverse complement strand
AAAATGCAGTTCTCAACACTGCAGTTCTCCAAGCTGCAGGTCCCAACACTGCGGTGGCTGGAAGGTTTCTT
Organism: Corallococcus praedator; assembly: GCF_003612125.1. Classification (GTDB taxonomy): domain Bacteria; phylum Myxococcota; class Myxococcia; order Myxococcales; family Myxococcaceae; genus Corallococcus; species Corallococcus praedator. The sequence goes on along the minus strand of NZ_RAWI01001145.1, from coordinate 355 downwards.
CGCATGGTGAGTCGGCTCCTGTTTTGCCTTTCGGAATCCACGAAGGACAGCGTGTGCAGTGAATCACCGCAAAGCACCCGAAGCGACCTATTTAGGACAGAACGGGCCGAGTCGACGAAGACAGGCCTCGGCACAGCAGAGCCCAGGTGGCTGCCCCCATGGAGGCAAGTTCCTCACCGACCAAACATGGAATCGCCTGATGGGTCGCGAGCGCACGAGTGCGGCTGTTGAGGAGCCGAATTTCAAAACATTTGGGCAGCGCCTGCGGACGGACGAAGCGAAGATCGGGTCTCGAAGGAACAGCCTGGTCGGATTGCGGGCAAGCCGGGCCGTATCGCCGTCATCTAAATTTATC
>NZ_RAWI01001144.1 GCF_003612125.1 Corallococcus praedator | reverse complement strand
TTCGCCGTCTGAGCAGCGATTTGCAGGCCGATTGAACTTTGCTGTTTAAGGAGCCGGATGCGCGATGGCCGTCGTCATAATTCGGAAGAGCATGGCTCTTCAGGATCAAGCAAAGGCGATTGCCGCCGACGCGTCTCTACTCCCTGTAAACAGTCCGTTCTTATCGTTGGCTCGACATTAACTCACATGCGAGTTAACGTCAAATAACTTCACGATCCCGGCACGCGAGCGATGGCTAAAGCAGCAAAGACATCCCGCAAGGCGAACGTCACCAGCGACAACGCGACCGGTTCACGGCGCGACGGCGCCGCCGCACGCGCCAAGCTTCTCGAAAAAGCCATGGAGGAATTTGCCGAAAAGGTCTCGATGCGCGCGTCGAGGACATTTCGGACGCCTGCGGCACCAACCGGCGCATGGCCTATTACT
>NZ_RAWI01001143.1 GCF_003612125.1 Corallococcus praedator | reverse complement strand
CGCTTGGCCCGGTACATGGCCTCGTCGGCGTCGCGCATCACCGTGCGGGCCCCGTCGACCCCGCTGCGGGCCCGGGCCACCCCGACGCTGACCGAGATCGGGACGTCGGCGGACCCGATGAGGACGGGCCGCCGCAGCTCCTCGACGATCCGCGTGGCGATGCGCTCGGCGACGAGCAGGGCGTCGTGGCCCTGGACGATGACGGCGAACTCGTCGCCCCCCAGGCGAGCGACCGTGTCCTCGACGCGGACCGCGGCGTTGAGGCGGGCGGCGGTGACCTCGAGCAGGTGGTCCCCCTCGAGGTGTCCGTACTCGTCGTTCACCGACTTGAACCGGTCGAGGTCGCAGTAGATCACCGTCACCTCGGGCGGGTCGCGACGGCCGAGCAGCTGCTCGAGGCGGTCGTTGAAGAGGGCCCGGTTGGGC
>NZ_RAWI01001142.1 GCF_003612125.1 Corallococcus praedator | reverse complement strand
GTCGATCTTTGTGCACCAGCAGCGGCAATAGCCGCGCCGTCACGCCCTTGAACTGGCCGATTTGCGATTGCGCGATCAGCGCCTCGCGCCGCTTGCGCTGCTCGGCCGAATCGGCGCGCGCCGAAGTGTCGATCAGCGCCAGCCGGGTGATGCGCTGCGGCGCCTGGCGCAGCATTTCGAAGGCGACGTAGCCACCCATGGAAAACCCCGCCAGGGCGAAACGCTGTGGCGCTGCTGCCAGCACGCGTCTGGCCAGCGCTGCTGCGTCGTCGTCATGCCATAGCTCGGGCACCAGCGTTTCGCCGGCAAGATCGCGCAACGCTGCGACCTGCTGCGCGAACAAACGCGCGTCGTTGAGCAGGCCGGGCAACAGGACGAGCGGCTGGCTCACAATCGGCTAGCGGATCAGGCGGGAGAGTTCTTTGA
>NZ_RAWI01001141.1 GCF_003612125.1 Corallococcus praedator | reverse complement strand
GCCACCCTGCCCCTCCCCTGGGCCCCTTCGCAGACGCTTGCGGGTGGATTGGCCGGTTAACGGTCAACTCACCGGATAATCCGCCCGCGAAAGTGAGCCCCGCGGTTCTGCAGTGGCTCCCGACGGCAGCCGCAGTTAACCGGCCGGTTGATGGAGCGAGGCTGGTCTGCGGCCTCCCGCTGGGCCCTCAGGAAGTCGAGCAGCGCCGCATCGGTGAGCTCGCGGGCCGTGAGCGCCCTGCCCCTCAGCCAGGGCAGCAACTCCACGAAGTCCATCGCGGAGGCGCGCACGGTGCGAGGGGACAGCCCACGCAGCTCCAGCGAGCGTAGGAAGGCGTTGGCCTCGGCCACGTCGGCGCCGTCTCCCACCAGCCGGAAGGCTCGCGCCTCCCCCACGGGGCGAGCGCAGACGTTTGCCCTCCCGCCC
>NZ_RAWI01001140.1 GCF_003612125.1 Corallococcus praedator | reverse complement strand
ATGCTGCATCTTTGAACTTTTGCGATCGCTTCTGGGTTCTAAACAGCGTGATTGCATTTGGATAAGTTTGCGGTTTGTAGTTCAAAACTGCTTGACTGTTCGATCGATAAACTTCCAGTAAGCGATGTAAAGCAAATTCATTCAGCAGTTGAGACGGTAGTGTTTTGAATAATTCAGAATTGTGGTTTTTTGAGCGCAAAGCAGGCGGAATCAGACGGCCATAATCTAATAGCAAGGCTGGAATTGATCGCGCTACGGTTGTTAGTAAATTCAGCGTTTCGCAGTAAGAAGGCTGATTGCTGGCGATCGGAGCGGGCGTATCAAGAATTGCCAGCAGTGCAACTTGTTCGCCTGCCTTGTGAAGCTGCTGTGCCATTTCAAATGCTACAAATCCGCCAAAAGACCAGCCACCAATGTAGTAGGGAC
>NZ_RAWI01001139.1 GCF_003612125.1 Corallococcus praedator | reverse complement strand
CTGTCGGGCCGCGTGTACCAGCTGATGCAGGTGCGCCTGGATGAGTCGGCGCTGGGGTTCATCCCCGAAATCAGCGCCAACAAATACATGCTCTGGGTGCGTTTTACCCAGCAGGATGGCGACCTGCGACCCAAGCCGGTCGATGCGGATATCCCGTTCCAGCTGAAGCTCTGTAATTTCTGAGCCGCATCATGAATGTGAAGACCGTCAAATGCCCCAGCTGCGGCAAGGCCGTGCCTTGGGTGCCGGAGAGCCGCTATCGCCCCTTCTGCTCTGAGCGCTGCAAGCAGATCGACCTGGGTGCCTGGGCTGCCGAGCAGTACACCATCCCCGTAGTCGAAGAAGACGACCTGCCCGACGCGCCGGGCAACGATACGACCGGCAGGCTCAACTAGCCATCGCTTCCTCGCGCATCCATTCGAAGAC
>NZ_RAWI01000113.1 GCF_003612125.1 Corallococcus praedator | reverse complement strand
CCCCAGGACCCCATATGCCCCCCTCCTCCGCCTTGCGGTTCCTTGGCGTGTCCCTGCTCGGGGGCTTGCTGCTCGCGAGCCCTGGCCGGACGCAGCCTCCCTCGTCGTCCGACGCGGGGGACCCCGCGAAGGCGCTGGTGGGCATCTGGGGCGGAAGCCGCGGCTACGGTCCCGAACTCCAGGGAGCGCTCACGCTCTCCCGCGCGCCGGAGGGATGGCGCGCGTCCATCGGTGGTTTCTCCGCCCCGGGGCGCCTGGAGAAGCAGACGCTGACGTTCACCCTGCCCGGAGGCCAGGGAGGATTTCGTGGAACGCTGACAGCCGACGGGAAGCGCATCCTCGGGCACTGGCTCCAACCGCGCGCCCTCGTGGGCGGCGTCCGCTACGCCACGCCCGTCGAGCTGCGCGTCCTCCAGAAGGATGTGTGGCGCGGCGACGTGACGCCCCTGGAGGACCGCTTCACGCTCTACCTGCTCATCCAGGAGATGCCGGACGGCGCCATCCACGCCATCCTCCGCAACCCGGAGAAGAACCTCGCGCGGCAGGCCGCCTTCCGCGTGTCCCTGAAGGGCCATGACGTCCAGCTCATCGAGACGCGGCCCGGGGGAATGCGCTTCAACGGCACGTATGACGCGGACGCCGGGAAGCTGACGTTGAACGTCCTCTTCCTGGGAGCGCTCGACCTCACCCGCCGCGACCGCGACCAGGCCGTGGGCCTCTACCCGCGCACACCCGCGGAGCCCGTCTACACCTACCGCAAGCCCACCGCGGACGGCGACGGGTGGGCGACGGCCTCGCTCGCGGAGGTGGGCATGGACGAGGCCCCCATCCGCGCCCTGGTGCAGGGCATCCTCGACACGCAGCCGGGTCCCACGCCCACGCCGCTCATCGAAGGCCTGCTCATCGCCCGCCACGGGAAGCTCGTCGTGGAGGAGTACTTCCATGGCCAGGACTCGGAGCGTCCGCACGACCTGCGCTCCGCGTCGAAGACCTTCGCGCCGGTGCTGGTGGGCGCCGCCATCCAGCAGGGCGCGAAGCTGCGGCCGGAGACGCTGGTGTCCTCGCTGTTCCCCGGCGCCGCCTCGGAGGATCCCCGCAAGGCGCGCGTGACGGTGGAGCACCTGATGACCATGACGTCGGGGCTCGCGTGCGATGACAACGACGACAGCTCTCCTGGCAATGAGAACACGCTCCAGGACCAGCCGTCGGACTGGTACGCGTACACGCTGAACCTGCCCATGGCCCGCGAGCCCGGCGGCGGACAGGCCGTGTATTGCTCCGCCGGCATCAACCTCCTGGGCGGCGTCCTGCACCAGACGACAGGCACCTGGCTGCCGGAGCTCTTCGAGCGCGCCGTGGCCACCCCGCTCCAGATGCGGCGCCACCACATCAACCTCACGCCCGACGGCGACGCATACCTGGGCGGCGGGCTCTACCTGCGTCCCCGCGATGCGCTGAAGCTGGGCCAGCTCTACCTGTCCGGCGGCGTCTGGAACGGACGGCGCGTCATCCCCCGGAGCTGGGTGGAGCGCTCCACGGCCCGCCACGCGGAGATGAGCCCGGGCAGGACGTACGGCTATGCTTGGTGGCGCCACGAGCTGAAGGTCGGAGACCGCGTCTACGCGGAGTACGAAGCGGGTGGCAACGGCGGCCAGTACATCATGGTCGTCCCCGAGCTGGGTCTGACGGTGGCCTTCACCGGCGCCAACTACGGCCAGTTCGCGCTGTGGAAGCAGGTCCGGGAGGACCTGCTTCCACGCTACATCCTCGCGGCCGCGCGCCCATAGAGCAGCCTCTTCAAGAGCGGCAGATCATCGGCGTCGACGGCGGGATGACTGCTCGCGGGCTCTTCACGATGGGACCCTGGCTCCGAAAGGCCTAGCAGGTCTTGTTGTACAGCGCGATGCAGTTGTCCCTGAACTGCGCGAGGCTGCACTTGCCGTTCTGCTGACAGGTCGCCCAGCCGTTGTAGCGCGGGTCCTTACAGTACAGGAGCGTGACCCAGCACCCGGCCCCCATCGCGGAGACGTCGCCGCTCGAATCCTGCATCGACGCCAGCGGCTCTTCCGAACTCATGGGTCCGAAGTCCAGGTTGATGCTCTGACCGGACTCGGTCGTCACCGTCTGCACGGTGTCCGACGAGGCGTCCTCCGCCCCCGCACCACACCCCATGAGAGGAACCGCGGCCAGCATGAGCCCCAAGATGAGCTTCTTCATTGTTGTTCTTTCTTCCTCAGAGAAACCAAGAGCGCCTGAGGAGGCGTCGTCACGTGGATGGACGGCATCCACGTGAAGACACCCTAGAATGAACCAAACACTCCACAAACCAGCAAAAACTGAAATATAAGTCAGAACACAAAAACCGGTACACCCACGTTCCTTGCACGCCACCGGCCCCTCCCCGGGAGCAGTCGCGAGACTTCAGGGATTGGGCGGGAGCCCGGGTGTGAGCTGGGATTGCCCGCCCTGCCCCCAGGCCGTGGCGGCCCGGACAGCCGCCCACCGAAGGGATGGGCAGCGCGCAGTCCCACCCGAGCGGGGCGTTCAGCGCGCGTGGGCCTTCGTGGTAGATGCATGGACGTGGCCCTGGCCCCGTCGACCTGTGGGCCTGATGTCGGGAGTGCTTGGGATGCATGGGGCTGACTCCGAGTCCTTCGAGAAGGTGTTGCAGTCCGCCGGCGAGCGGTCCTCCGCCCTCCTCCGGGAGGCTCCGGGAGCCCAGCAGGCCGTGGAGCGCGCCCTCTCCCAGGCCGCGACCCTCCGCGACGCCGCGCCCACACCGGGGGACTTCGCGCGACACCTCGGGGGCCTTCTTTCGGAGGCGGCGGACCCGATGCTCGCGCTGGAGCGACTGCATGTCCGGGACCTCGCGCTCGCGCTCTCATGCGCACAGGGGCTGCCGGCGGCCCGTGCGCTGCTGGAGCAGGAGGTCCTCCTCAAGCTGCGCGTTCCCCTGTCCCGCATCCATCCCTCGCCGGTGTTCGTGGACGAGGTGCTGCAGGTGCTCCGCACGAATCTCCTGATGCCTCGCGCGGAGGCCCCCTCACGCCTGCTCGGCTACTCGGGCGTGGGCCCGCTGCTGCACTGGGTGAGCATCTCCGCGGTGCGGCTCGCGCTGAGGATGCGCAAGGCGCAAGGGGATGCGTCGCACGTGGAGGCCGAGGTGCTCGCCGCGCACCCCGCGCCGGGCGGACTGGAGCTCGGCTTCGTCCGGGAGGAGGCCCGGGGACATGTGCGCGCGGCCTTCATCCAGGCCGTGGCCTCGCTGGACGACGAGGACCGGGAGCTGCTGCGGCTGCACTTCGTCGAACGCCTCTCCCTGGAGCGGATGGGCGCCCTGTTCGGCCTGCACAAGTCCACCCTCTCACGCCGGCTCTCCGCGGTGCAGACGCGGCTGGAGAAGCGGACGCGGCGGGCGCTCGCCGAACGTCTGTCGCTGCCCGAACCGGAAGTCGACAGCCTGATGCGTGCCATCCATGGACGGCTGGACCTGAGCCTCTCCGGCCTGCTCGCGGAGCGCGAATGAGCTGCCCGGATGAGAACGCGCTCTCGGGGTATGCGAGCGGAGCGTTGGCCCCCGAGGCCACGGCGGCCGTGCGCCAGCATGTCACCGGCTGCTCGGAGTGCCGGAGCGTGCTCGCCGCCCTGGGCGGGCTGGAGCTGCCTCCGCCGCTGTTCGACACGGGGCTGCTCGTCTCCGGCGCGCGCGTGGGGCGGTACATCGTGCTCGGGCTGCTCGGTGAAGGAGGCATGGGGCGCGTCCATGCCGCCCATGACCCGGAGCTGGACCGCAAGGTGGCACTCAAGCTGCTGAACGTCGCGAGGCTCGGGGAGGACTCCCTGGCCCAGGCGCGTCAGCGGCTGGAGCGCGAGGCCCGCACGATGGCCCGGCTGTCACACCCCCATGTCGCCCAACTGCACGACGTGGGAGAGTTCCAGGGCCAGCTCTTCCTGGTGATGGAGCTCGTCGAGGGAGGCACGCTCCGGCGGTGGCTCTTGGAGAAGCCACGCACGCGCAGGGAGATCCTCGCGCGCTTCATCCAGGCGGCGGACGGGCTCGCGGCCACCCACGCGCTGGACATCATCCACCGCGACTTCAAGCCCGACAACGTCCTGCTGACGCGCGACGGCCAGGTGCGCATCACCGACTTCGGCCTGGCCAACGCCGCGGGAGGGCTGGGGCCCTTCCGGGAGGACGGGGCCGTCGTCTCCGGTGAAGCGCCCCTCACCGTCACCGGGGCGTTCCTGGGGACCCTCGCCTATGGCGCGCCGGAGCAGCTTCGCGGCGAGCGGGGGGATGCCCGCTCCGACCAGTTCGCCTTCTGCGTCGCGCTCTACGAGGCGCTCAACGGACAGCGGCCCTTCGCGGGCACCACGCGCGAGGAGCTGCTGGCGTCCATGCTGCGCCAGGAGGTGCGACCCGAGAAGCGGGGCGTGCCCTCATGGCTCAAGGCCGTGGTCCGGCGCGGACTCTCCGTGGACCCGTCCCGGCGCTTCGAGTCCATGCAGGCGCTGCGGGCCCGCCTCTCGCGGGAGGTCGGGGCCTGGAAGCGCAGCGCCGCCACGGCGGTGCTCGCGGGAGGACTGGTGGGCCTGGGGTTCCTCGTGCTCGGGCCTTCAGCGGCGACGCCGGCAGAGGCCTGCCAGGGCAGTGAGCGGCACCTCGCGGGCATCTGGGACGCGTCCGTGCGCGAGTCCACGCACCAGGCCTTCTTGAGGACGGAAGACCCCGCGGCCGAAGCCTCGTTCCAGGCCGTGGCCTCCACGCTGGAGCGTTGGAGCCGGGACTGGACGCGCGCGCATCAGTCGGCGTGCGAGGCGACCCGCGTCTTCGGCGAGCAGCCGGAGGCGGTGCTGGGGCTGCGGATGACGTGCCTGGACCAGCGGCTGGGAGAGCTGTCGCGGCTGACGGTGGCGCTCCAGGGCGCGGACGCGCGGACGGTGGAGCGGGGCTTCAAGCTGGGGGCCTCGCTCACGGGCGTGGGCCGCTGCGCGGATGTGCGCACGTTGCAGGAGGCCGTGTCTCTTCCGGAAGACCCGAGGGTCCGCGCGGAGGTGGACGCGGTGCGCGCGGAGCTGGCGCGGGCCAGCGCGGAGCGGCTCGCGGGCCATACCCCCGAGGCGCTGCGGATCGTGCTGCCCGCCCGGGAGCGGGCGCTCGCCACCCGTCACCGGCCCCTGGAGGCGGAGGCGCACCATCTCACCGCCCGCTTGCAGGAGGACGCGGAGGCGTTCGAGGACGCGCGAGAATCCCTGGCCCGGGGCGCGTTGGCGGCCGAAGCGGGACGGCATCTGGGCGTGCTCGCGCGGGTGCTGCTCTCCCAGGCCTGGCTGCATGGGTACAGCCTGGGGCGCCCTCCAGAGGCGCGGCCCTTCCTCCAGCGCGCCCGGGCCGTGGCGGAGGCGCTGCGGGACACCGAGCTGGACACCCTGATGGATCAGATGCAGGCGGAGCTGCTGGAGCAGGAGGGCCGCTTCTCGGAGGCGGAGCCGCTGCTGCGGGCCTCGCTGGAGACCGCCAGCGCGCGGGGCCAGCACGTCGCGCACGCGGAGCTGACCGGCCGGCTGGGCCTGCTGCTCCAGCAGCAAGGGCGGCTGCTGGAGGCGAAGCGTTGGCAGGAGGAGGCGCTGCGGCTGCATGAGGAGCACTTCGGTCCAGGGCACCGGGACACGGGACGGGCCCTGGCGAACCTGGGAGGCACGCTGGCCCTGCTGGGCGAACTGGCGCGGGCCGAGGCCGTCCTCCAGCGGGCGCTCGCAATCCTCCGCAAGACGCTGGGCGAGGAGAACCTGTCGGTGGCCCGGACGTGGTCCAACCTGGCCCTCGTCTACTTCGAGTGGGGACATGGGGCCCAGGCTCGGGAGGCCGCGGAGGCAAGCTGGGCCGTAGCACTCAAGAGCGTGGAGGCCGGCAGCCCGGTGCTGATGGGGATGGCGTCGAACCGGTTCGGCGTCCTGGGAGAACAGGGCGAGCGTGCGCGGGAGCTGGAGCACGTCCGGAGCGTCCTGGCGCATCGCGAGCGCGTCTATGGCGCCTCCCACCCGGAGGTGGCCCTGGACGTCCACGAGGTGGGAAGGCTGCTGCGCCTGCTGGGGCGTCCGGAGGAGGCGCGAGGCTTCCACGCGCGCGGCGTCCTGCTCCAGCAGCCCCTGCTCGCCCGGGGTGAGGTGGATGGCGCGGGGCTGCGCGCCCTGGCGGATGCCCTCCTCTTCCTGGGGCGGGTGGAGGAGGCCCGGCGTCACGTGGAGCAGGCGCTCACGAGCATGGAGCGGGACCTGGGGCCTTCGTCGTCCGAGCGCATCGAGGCGCTGCTCCTGCTGGGGGACCTGCACCTCGCGCGAAGCCAACCCGCCGAGGCCCTGACACCGCTGCGGACCGCGCTGGAGGTGCTCACGTCGCGGCAGGTCGTCTCCGCGCGCGTCCCCAGGGTTCGCCGCCGGCTCGCGCGGGCGCTCCGGCTGACGGGCGCGGTGGATGAGGCCTGTGAGGAGGCGCGGCGCGCCTGGGGAGAGCTGACCGTGTGGCGCAAGGCCCATGCCCAGGAGACGGCGGAGGCCCGGGCCGAGCTGGGGCACTGTCGAGGGTAGCGGTCGATTTCACGCAACGGTGCCATCCGGCCTGTCTCTTCCCGTCAGAGGGGGCGTTCGTGCTCCCCGCGACTCCTCGGGAGAGCGACATGAAGATGACGACGCGGTGCCTGGTGCTGCTCACCCTGCTGGCGGCGATGGGGTGTGGTGACTCGAACGAGGGGGATGGGGACACGGACGGCCCGCCCACGAGCTCCGCGCTCAAGTGCGACGCCGTGGGCTGGTGCACCACGTGGACGGCGGACGGCGAGGACGTGACGGACGCTCCCCCGCTGACGGGCGGCACGCTGAGCGACGGCTTGTACCGCACGGAGAGGGGCATCGACAGCACCATGGCCTGGCGCATCCAGGGCAAGTCCATCCTCGTGATGAGCCCGGTCTGGCGCAACCGGCTGGGGACCTGGAAGGTGGAGGGGGATCGTCTGATCATCTCGCTGACGAGCGCCTGCTCCAGTAGCAAGGATGAAGTCCTGTCCGAGACCTCCCACTACGCCTTCGCCCTCAAGGGAGACGTCCTCTACACGCAGGAGCTGGACTTCGAGGACATGCCCATCATGGGCTGGCGCAAGGTGAAGTCGCTTTGTGATGAGAACGCCTCGTTCAACTGCAAGGAGCGCGACTGCGCCTGTGACATGACGACGAACACGTCGCTCATGGGGCAGCCCCGCTGCTACTGAGCCAGGACGTCACGCCTCCCTGCATCGCGCGCTTCGCACCGCCTCCCGGGATTCGCGCCCCCCTCCCCCGGTAGAAACAGTGACGCGGTCGCTTTCCTGGAGCGCTCCCTCTACATCGCGGTGCGTCCAAACGATGCGCGGAAGCGGGCACACCCATTGCGGTGTTCGCTTGCAAGGAGGCGTTCATGAACCCGCTTCGCGCCAGCGTTGTCGCAGGGATCGTAGCGCTCGTGTCCACGGGCTGCACCACCACGCTGTACAAGTCGAATCAGGTCAGTGCTCCGCTCCTGCGGGAGCAGGGGGAGTTCAAGGGCAGCATCACTCCCAGCAACGTGCAGTTGGCGTGGTCGCCACGCGCGGGCGTGGGCTTGCTGGCCAATGGCTATTACGAGTCCTACGAGGAGGGGCGGCGCGACGCGAACGGGCTGCTCGCGGAGGTCGGGGGAGGCCTCTACGGTCGCTTCCTGGAGAACGCGGTGTGGGAAGCCTACGGCGGCGTGGGCTACGGGCGCTCCACGGCCAGTGACCAACTCGACGCGGGGGGCGGAGCCTTCCGGGATGTGGGGTTCACCGCGCGGGGCGTGCGGGCGTTCGTGCAGCCGAACCTGGGCTATGTCACGCCCTACTTCGAAGTGGGGGGAAGCCTTCGCATGTCCGCCGTGAAGTACCTGTCGTTGGATGTGGAGGGTTACACGGAGTCAGAACGGGCGCGGGAGTTCCTCGGGGAGGATCAGGTGACGGACCCGGTCTGGCTCTTCGCGGAGCCCGCGCTGACGGCGAAGGTGGGCTACAAATGGGTGAAGGCCTTCGTGCAGCACACCTGGACGCTCAAGCTGGGCGGTGATGCGCTTCCCCATGAGGAAGACACCACCGTGGTCGGGCTCAGCGTGGACGTGGCGAGCTGGTACCACGACTTCCGGTGGAGCCCCCGGACCTCTTCCGCCAGGGATTGATGGGCTGGGGCCCGGCTCCCTCTGCAGGGAACCGGGCTCCTGTCACTGGAGTGCTTCGAGCAGGGCGGCTTGGAGCGCCTTCCGGTTCTCCGGGAAGTGCTGGCTGGGATAGGGCCTTGCTCCGCTCAGGATGGGCTCGTACTTCTGGTACATGGGGTCCGAGCGCGCTGGCTCCTGCTGATAGAAGGCGCGGCTGGCCTGGAGCAGATACCGGGGCCGGGTGCCCTCCGGGCCATCCTTGCTGAAGGCGATGAGGCTGCGCGTCTCCGGGGCCTGCATGAACCTCGTGAAGCGCTGGGCGTCCTCCGCGCACGTCCCAGTGCAGCTTGCGTTGAGCACCAGCGCATCCACGAAGACCGCGGGAGCCGAGCCCGCGCCAAGCGGCACCGAAATGACCTCCGGGAGCGGCATGGAGGGCTGGGCCTTGAGGATGTAGAACAGGCGCTCGGTGTAGCCCATGAAACCGTTGGCCTGCTCCGCGGCGAAGGCCTCTTCCGCCACCGAGTTGTCAGCGTAGGTGCCATCGAGGCACGGATTGACGCCCGCCTCGAGCGCGCAACTGTCGACGACCTCCGCGAAGGCCCCCAGGGTCGTCGAGTCCAGTGGCAGGGAGATGGCGCTGGCGAGCGCGTCCCCCGGATGCGTGTCCGCCCAGGCGTCGATGTACGAGGACGGCAGCGTCCAGCTTCCATCGAGATTCATCGCCAGCGGGCGCTTGCCAGGAGAGACCTCGCGGAGGATCCGCACGAGCGAAGCGCTGTCGGTCGCGGACCGGATGTTCGTGCTCCGCGAATAGACGACCTTCGTGCACAGGTATGTGGGCACGCCGTAGCTCTGACCGGAGATGCGGACGGCCTCCTCCGCCGCGGGATGCGCGACGCCCGACTCCAGCGCGACGGGCTGGATCCAACCCTTCGACGCGAGCGAACCCAGCAGCAGCGTGTCCACCTCCACCACCTGGGCGTTTCCGGCCCCTGCGCCGAGGAGCTGGCTCAGCGTCCCCCCCTCGTTCAGGTCATAGACATCCAGATTGGCGTCGAACACGACGTCCAGGTCGATGTCCGAATGCGCCCGCTCGAAGTCGGCCTCCAACCGCTGCTCCAGGCTGGCGAAGTTGTCCCCCGCGGAGTCGGGAATGTATGGGAACAGCACGGCCTTCAGCGGACGCCGTGGGGTGGGCTCCGGGTCGGGTGAGTCCGAACAGGCGCTCAGGACAAGGACGACAGGACAGAGCAGTGTTCTCCACTTCATGGCGGTGACCTCTTCCGGGCGGTGCCGGGTGCCCATGGCTTACCAGGTGGCAGGCGTTGGACGAGGCTCAGAGCAGCTTCGCCATGATCTCGCGCTCGCGCTGCTCGAGCTTGATCGACGCGAGCGCCCAGTCGATGAGTTCGTCCGTGACCGACGCGTCGAGTCCGAAGGCCTTGGCGGCCTCGTTCACCGACGCGCGCTCCTCGGCCGCGACCTCTCCGTCGGCACAGGCCACCTCCACGAGCATGCGCAGCAGGGAGACGCGCAGCTCGCGAATCTCGATCTTGCTGACGATGTCGGTGAGGCGGCCGGGCTTCTGGAACTCCCCCTCGATGAGCGCGGCGACCTGCTCGTCGCGGGGCGACAGGCCCATGCCCAGCACCACCTCATCGAGCTGCTGGCGCTCATCCTCGGTGATGCGGCCATCGCTCGCCGCGACGTTGGCCATGGCCTGGACGAACGCCAGCAACTGCTCCTGAGGGTACTCGCGCGTCATGTCGTCTCCTGGGTGAGCGGGCGCGCGGCGGGCCGGCAAATCACGGACAGACGCGGAGCCGGCTGTTCAGTGGACACAGGATAAGGGGGGCCCGCGAGGATCGAAAACGGTTTCGTCCGTGCCCGCGCGTGAGCGCGCATCCCCGGAGGCAGGCTCAGCCCTCCTGTTTGAGCCAAACGCGCAGGGGGTCCCCGGACTCGAAGCCCAGACTCCGCCACACGTCGAGCGCTTCGCCGTGCTCGTAACCGACGACGGGACGGCCCGGAAAGAGCACCTGGAGCTGGGAGAGCAGCTCCGCGTACCGCGAGGCCGGCACGTTTTCGGAGAGGAAGGTGTTCGACAGGCCGACGACTCCCGCGGACAAGGAGGCGATGCCACCGGCGTCGGGGCGTGCCGCATCGCCCGTGGCGAGGAAGACGACGCCCTCCTCGCCGAGCAGGGCCGGAGGGAACACGCGCACCTCGGGCCGGACGCCGCCCGGCAACCCGGCCCATGCGGCCTCCCACGCCTCCAGTTCCACGGGAGTCCGCACCGTGCGCCAGGCCTCCCGCGCGACTGGCGATGGGTCACGGGCCTCCCGGTGGATCCACCGGGCCTCCATCAGCAGGTCGAAGCCTCGCGACGCGAGGTCGAGCGTCGCGAAGCTGTCCTTCACGCCCCAGCGTCCCGGCAGCGCCAGGCCGGACAGGGCCGCGAGTGTGGCGCCGTCCGCGTCCGGCGTGAGCGTGACGACGTTGGGATAGAAGGCCGGCACCGGCGCGGGGTTGAGCCACAGCCCGGCATCGAACCGGCCGGGGCGTCCGTGGGCGCGGCAGACGGTGTCGCACCAGTCCGCGTTGTTGCGGACGGCCTGGAGCGTGCGGGGCGCATGGGCGGAAGCAGCGTCCAGGGCCCGTCGTTCAGCCGCCGTAGCAGTTCAGGGTCGAGCCACCACAGTAGCTGCTACCCGAGTTGCTCCAGGAACCCGCCGAGTTGGTGCAGATCTGGTTCTGCCGGCGCTCCAGGGTGGGCGTGCAGCAACCGACCTTGATGGTGCGCGTCTGGCCAGGGATGCACCCGGCCTGGGCGGACACATCCTGCGTGTCCTCCGTCCGCGGAGTGACCTCGTCAGGGGTCTCCACGCCACAGCCCACTCCCCCCAGCAAACAGGTCGCCAGCAACAGCCCACGCTTCAGCGTCTTCATGTGTCACTCCCGGGTGTCGGAATCACAGCGGGACGGGATGCTATCAAGGACTCCAGACTCAAAAAAGGATTCTCTGGTTAGCCAGAGATACTTTGAAGTGGACTTGTCGCTGTCCGTGAGCATCTACAGGCCTCGCGGCGTGTGCATGAATCAACACAACGTCTAGCCTTTCGGCCTGCAAGGCGCTGGGCATCGACAACACGTTCGATGACACCCCGCGCGCAAAGGAGATCCCGGACACGATGGGCTTGTCGTCGGGCGACAGGAACGCCGTCCTCAAGGCATACAAAGCGGGCTGAGAGGACGAGGCATGCCGCCGGAAGGACAGGCTTTCGGATTCATCGTTCGTAGCGTCGTGAGCGAGATTGCATCCGCCGAAGCCCCCCGGGCTTGATTCGCGGGAGGTGGCGGCCCGGGTTGCGCCTCCCGGGGACGATGCCACGATTGGTTCCTCGTCACGCCCGAGGGCAAGCTCTTCCGGGCCGGTGAAGCCTCGCCGGGCGATGACGAGAACACCGTCGATATCGACCGTGACTCCCTCCGCTCCCTGCAGCGCGGAGTGCGTGTCCGACGGAGCATTTCGCCCCTGGGTGCGGACGCAGGACCCTCCTCCGGGGAAGGATGGGCTTCCGTGGAAAAGCCTGGCCAGTTCCACTGCTTGAGTCACTTGGCGCGTTCCTCGGGGACGGCGTCGCCATGTGAGCGCGCCTCGTCCATGACGCAGTGGGCCGGTTCCGCTCGCATCTCCGCGGGGAACCCGTGACAATCCCCGGCATGAAACTGCGACATTCGATTCTCTCCTTGTTGGTGCTCTCCCTCGCGACCGCGCCCGCACTCTCTGGCTGTGGTTCCGACAACGGCCCTCCGACGCCACCCATAGGCATTGATGCAGGCACCGGGTCCGATGCAGGCACCGAGTCCGACGCGGGCACCACGCCCGACGCAGGCACCGAATCCGACGCTGGTAGCGAAACGGACGCGGGCACCATTTCCGACGCGGGCACCGAATCCGACGCTGGTAGCGAAACGGACGCGGGCACCACTTCCGACGCGGGCAGCGAAACGGACGCGGGCACCACTTCCGACGCTGGTAGCGAAACGGACGCGGGCACCACTTCCGACGCTGGTAGCGAAACGGACGCGGGCACTACGCCCGACGCCGGTAGTGAAACGGACGCGGGCACGACGCCCGACGCTGGTAGCGAAACGGACGCGGGCACCACTCCGGACGCTGGTAGCGAAACGGACGCGGGCACCACTCCGGACGCTGGTAGCGAGACGGACGCGGGCACCACTCCGGACGCTGGTAGCGAACCGGACGCGGGCACCACGCCCGACGCTGGTAGCGAACCGGACGCGGGCACCACTCCGGACGCTGGTAGCGAAACGGACGCGGGCACCACGCCCGATGCGGGCACCGATCCCTTCACCGTCTGCGAAGGCACCTGCCAGGACACCGCCGCCACGATCCAGATGGAGGGCAACCAGCGCGTCTTGACCAACGCCTTCTTCGGCTACGAGGAGCCCTCGACTCCCGGGGATCCGTGGGAGCTGTATATCGAGCTCAACAACGGCACGCCGGGTGAGTGCCCGACCCCGACCTCATCGGTCCCACCGCAGCTCATCAGCGTCTACGCGTTGAAGGTGCCGGTGGATGCGACACCGCAGACAGGCTCCGCGGAAGGCGAGCCGCGAGCGACGCTGGTCGACCTGGAGGGCGGGCTCTCCTCGAATTACTTCGACCACAGCACGAACTTCACCTTCACGCCCGTGGCGGCCTCGCTCTGCCCCACCTGCGCCAAGGCCGGCACTCCTCCCGCGTCGCACTTCGTGGCCTTCGACGTGAACGGCCTCTACGAAAACGGGGTCCTCACCGGCCACGGGTACGCCACCTACTGCCCCTCGCTCGACTCCTTCCAGAGCCCGTGACCGCGGTCCGGCTTGCCTGAAACGGTGAGCCGGGCCCGTCGTTGAAAGAACGCCCCGTGGCGCCCGCTGGGAGCCACGGGGTTTTGTTTTCGGGCCTGGGGGCCGAGGACGACACACGCGGCGTCAGCGCGACTTCGCTCCCCATTGCTCGACCATCAGGTCGATGAAGCGCCGCACCTTCGCCGGCAGGTAACGCTTGCTCGGGTAGATCGCCATGATCCCGACGACCCCTGTCTCGCAAGACGGCAGCAGCGCCTTGAGACGCCCAGCCGCCAGATCTTCGTCAACCAGGAAGCCGGGAAGATAGGCGAGGCCCAGCCCCGCGACCGCCGCGTCCCGGATCGCCTCGCCACTGTCGAGCCGAAAGCGGCTTCGCCCCTCCACCGTCACCCAGGCGCCGTCCCCCTGGCGCAGCCGCCAGTGCTGTCGTCGCGTCCGGCTGCTGAAGAGCAGACAGTCATGCTCCGCCAGTTCCTCCAGCGTCTCGGGTTCTCCGCGCGCGTCGAGATAGGAAGGGGCGGCACAGACGATGGCCCGGTGCTGCGCCACGAGCCGGGACACCAGGCGCGAATCGGTGCTGGACCCATTGATGCGCACGGCCAGGTCGTACCCCTCCTCGATGATGTCCGCGACGCGATCGGTGAAGCTCACCTCCACCTGGACCTCGGGCCATCTGCGCAGATAGTCCCGCAGCAATGGCAGGACATGCAGTCTGCCGAAGGCGCCGGGCACGGTGAGCCGCAAGACGCCCCGGGGCGTCCCCGTGCGCTGCCCGACGCTGGCTTCCGCTTCGTCCAGCGCCGCGAGGACCTGCTGGCAATGCTCATGGAACACACGGCCGTCGTCGGTGAGGCTCAGGTGGCGCGTCGTGCGATTGAGCAGGCGCACCCCCAGGCGGGATTCCAGCCGGGCCAGGGCCTTGCCCGCCGCCGAGCGCGTCAAGCCAATGGCCCGGCCGCCGCCCACGAAGCTGCCCGCGTCCACGACGGACATGAAGGCGAAGATCTCATCCAGGTTGGCGCGCTTCATCGATGGCTTCCGGTTGTAGCTCGCGCGTCGCTGGAGTGGGGAACGCCGTTCGTCAATGGGCCCGGTATCTTCACCTGACACGACCCACTGGAGCGCACCCATGCCCGTAACCCTGCTCAACCCCGACGGACTCATGAAGACCGATGCCTACCGACAGGTGGCGATCGCCACTGGAACCCGGCAGGTGCACATCGCCGGGCAGGTCGCGTACGACGCGGAGGGGCAGCTCGTCGCACGGGGGGACCTGGCGGGACAGGTGGCGCAGGCCCTCCGCAATGTCGCCATCGCCCTGGCCGCTGCCGGGGCAACATTCAAGGACGTCGTCCGACTGACGTTCTACGTGGTCGACTGGAAGCGCGAGCAGATGCCCGACTTCATCGCTGGCATCGAGCAGGTCGCCGCGGAGTTGAAGTTCGTGCCAGCGCCGGCCTCGCTGATCGGCGTCTCCGTGCTCTTCGAGCCGGGCGTCCTCGTCGAGATTGAAGCCACCGCGGTCGTGGACTGAGCCGCGCGGCGCCCCCCGCTCCTTGCGGACTATTTCTTCGGCAGTCGGACGTTGGGATTCGGAGCAGCGGTGGGCGGAGCCTTTGCCTTGAAAGCGCCACCGGCCGCGGTCTTCATCGCGGGCCCCGCCGCGCTTCCCATCTGGGCGCGGGGCGACGCTGTCGTCGACTGCTGGGCGGGCGCGAGGGGCCGGGTCGTCGCTGGCTTGCGCTCCGGCGTCCGTTTGGTCTGAGGGGTCATCGTCTTCATCGGCTGTCTCCTTCGACATCCATCGTGTGTGTCATCGGCGTGGTCCCGGCATCCGACCGGCGTTGATTCCCTCCAGCTTGAGGGGCAGGCCGGGCGACGCCGGGGCTTCCAGCTCCACCAGTCCTCCGGGACCGGTGACATGCACGTCCGTTCCCACTTCCAGTCTGCACCCCACCGCCGGACGTCCCGCCTGGTCCTGCGCCAGGAGTCGGCGCCGGTCGTCGCTCACCACCACCGACGGCCGCCGCAGCACCACCTGCGCCTGGGCGATGAGCACACAGCGCTGGCCCTTCACGCTGGCCCGGACCTGGGCGCGGACGCGGGCCACTTCCGGTGTCGTGCCTTCAGGGGGCTTCGCCAGGAGCGTCGCCCGGGGGGATGGAGCCGCCGGCAACACCGCGCCCTCCCAGAGCGCTTCGAAGCCGTCGTCCAGGCCCACCGCCGCCAGTGACAGCGGCACCCGCACCGGCTCCGCTCCCATCCAGAGTTCGTCCGGCGCCACGATGGCCACCTCCGGCTCCAGTTGGAGTTCCGCGACCTGGCTCCACCGCTCCGTCAGCACGTCCGCGAGCCACCCGGCTTCTTCCGGGGACATGCGGGCCAGCGCCTTCTCCAGGTGCGCGGGGTCCGCCAGTCCTTGGAGCGCGGCGGCACCGTCGGTGAACCGGGCGTTCTCCAGCAGCCCATCGAGCTGGCCTGGGAGGTGCTTCGAGAGCGAGCGCAGCAGTTGTCCCAACCGCTGCCGGGGAGGAAGGCCGCTCATCCCCGCCTCCGCCACAGCGACCGACCCGTCATCCTTCGCCGCAGTCGCTGCTCGGCCTGCTGAAGGGCTTCGTGGTCTTCGCGTGTCACTCGCCGGCCATTCACGAAAAAGACCCGCGGTCCCGTGTCTGTTTCAAGGTCCGGTAGCTCCACCCATGATGGCTCCTCCTCCAGCATCACTTCCCGAGGCGCGGCTTCGGCTCCGAGGGGTGGAACCAGGGTCTTCACTTCGATTCGCACGGGCTCCGACGTGGGACGACCGGTGCGTGGGATTGGAGGGGGTGGAGACGTCCGCGAGTCGTGCCGGGTGGAAGGCGGCGGGGACCGGGACGCCTTGGCTTCGGACCTCGTCAGCCTTGGCCGATGCCCTGGCTCATCCGTCAGGACTGGAGCGGTGCGTTCGCCCAGGGACAGCGGCGACAGCTCCCTTGTCGGTGCATGCGGCCTTCTCCGACGAAGCTGCGGCGGTAGAGAGGGACTGGATTCGACCGGGTCGGGCAGTGGCGCAGGGGAATGGGCACGGGGCACCCGGTGGTGACGCACGGTCTCTTCGGGCGCGCGTGCGCGAAGAGGCTGGCTTGCTGTCTGTCTTTCGGGGGCTGCGCCGGGCGAGCGCGGCACCCGGCTCCTTCGCGGCGTGGAGTCCTCCGACAAAGTGCCCCTGGCGCGAGGGACTTCGGGCGGCCGTGCTTCGGGGCTTCTCGGGCTCGTGCGGACAGGCGTGACGGACGGAACCTCCTGCTCGCGCGGTGGGGACGGTGGCGGCATGACTCCAGGTGATTCCGTGGCCACCTCGTGAATCCTTGCCACGGGAACAGGCTCACTTTCGGCTCTCGTGCTTCCGTCCGTGACTCCGACCCCTGGGCCACGCGTGGGCAGGGACTTCGGTGCTCCCGCCAGGATCGGCTCCGGACGAGGAACGCGGCGACGCAGGGAGTTGGGGGCGCTTGGCATTGACGGAGTACGGGCCTCAACAGACAGCACGGGCGCAGGCACCTTCCCTGGGGCCACACCGCGGGGTTCCTCCGACAGCGCGGACCTGGGCCCTGACACATGCGATGCTGGCTTCGTCGAGCGTCCTCCCTCCCCTCCCCGTCCCGGTGACGTCGGCGTGGGCAGCGACGGCGGCAGGGGCGGCTCCACCTTGAAGTCGCCGCCCTCTCCGCGCTCCAGCGGATGGAGCACGCGGTCCAGCTCCTTGAGGAGCGCGGCCACCGCGTAGACGTCGTCTCGCGGATCGCTCATGTCGGGCCTCCCAGCCACGTCTTCAACACCGCCGCCGCGACCCGCAGCTCCGGATCGCGCAGCACCGTCTTCGTCACGCCGCCGTCCTGCACCGTGACGTTCACGGTTCCCGGATCCAGCTCGATGGGCAGCATCACTCCGGTGGCGAGGCTCGGGCCTCCGAAGCCCTTGAAGTCGCGCCGCAGCGTCACGTCCCGCACCAGCGCCTTCGGCAGTTGCAGCTCGCGCAGCGTGATGACCACCACCTCCTCGTCATCCCCGCAGCACACGGGCGTGGGCGTCGCCGTCACCGGGTCTTCGTCCCGGGCCGCCGCTCCCGTGAGCACCGACACCGTGTCCACCTGCGCCACGCCCTGCCACCACGTGCCTTCATCGTCCGCGCCGCGCACCAGCAGCAGCTCCCCCGGTCGTGCGACCTGAACAGGCGTCGTGGAGCCCGACGTGCTCGCCAGCGGTATCCCGTCCAGGAACAGCCGCGTCGCGCCCACCTCCACCGGCGGCAACAGCTTGAATGTCTGCCCTGGATACGGCGCGGGCACCGTCGGCGGCACCAGCCCCAGCGCATTGCCACCCTGCCCCAACAGCAACGTCAGCCTTGTCCCCAGAGCGAGGGTCTCCTGCACGATGCCGTCCGCCTGCGGGCCCGCCGCCGACTGCCCCTCCAGCAACTCCTGCGTGCTGAGCGACACCGCGCTCCCGCTCACCGTCGCCCCGCTCCGCACCAGTCCCGCCACGCCCGGCAGCTTCGCGTCCGTGGCGATGGAGACATTCAGGGGCGTGATGCGCAGCCGCATGTCCCCCGGTGGACCGCCCTTCACCTCCCAGCCCAGCACGAGTGCCAGCGTGGGCCGCTCGCCTCCCACGTGCGCCACATGTCCCGCCTGCACCTTCGTCAGGTCCGCCGTGGGCGTCACCGACAACGCCGTCGCCTGCGTGGGCGTGTCCTTCACCACCGTCACCGCGCCCACCAGCGGAATCCCCGTGGACGTCCCCGCCAGGACCCGCGTCAGGCTGTCGCAGAACGGCTTCAACACCTGCCGCAGCAGCGGCGCCAGCACGGCGCGGTTGCGCGCGTCGAACCACCGCTGCCGGAACACCCAGTGGAAGCGCAGCGACCACTCCAACGTCCGCAGCATCCGCAGCGAGCCATCCGGATACGCGAGCCGCGCCGCCACCGCGTCGTCCATCCCCTTCCCCGCCTCCACGTCCAGCAACGTCATCTCGATGGAGAGCTGACCGGGAAGGCCCGGTGAATCCGCCCGGCGCAGCGTGGCCTGGAGGTCCGCCAGCGCAGTCGGGGAGTGCGTGGCGGTGCGCGGCGGCTGGAGCGCGGTGGCGACCGTCCCGTAGTCCGTCGCCTGCCCCTGGAGCGAATCCGCCGCGCGCTGGAGCGCATCCGTCAGGGCCACGTCCGCGCCCTGCTCCTCCACCGTGGTCTTCGCCTGGAGCAGCACGCCGCGGTCCGCCAGACACTCATCGCGACAGTTCGCGGCCCCCGACGCCACCGGGTCGAACGCGCCGGGGAGCGAGGAGGTGCTCAGCCCGTTCAATACACTGCTCAGCGGCACCGTCTCCGCCGTCGTCGTCAGCTCGCCCCGGCGCGTGGCGCGCAGCCCCGTCCACGTCTTCATCTCCGCCGCGTCCCCTTCCGCGGCGGCTCGGCGCTGGTCGGTGCTGAAGAGTCCCGCGTCGATGGCCTCGTCCACGATGCCGCTCGCCAGCAGCGGCCCGAAGTCATACGTGGGCACGCGCACCGCCACCTCGCCGCCGTGCTTCTCGTCGCGGAACGCGAACAACGTCACGGTGCCCGCGAGCACCGACGCCTTCGTGAGTTCGCCGTCCGAGTTCGTGCCGATGGTCCCCACCGCGAACTCCAGCTCCTCCACGCCCGGCAGGCGCTGCTCACCGCCCACGAGCGCCGCGGTGGTCAGCCCGGGCAGACCCGCGCCTCCGGGGGCGCTCGGCAGGGCCGGTGACAGCGCGATGCCCACCGCGCGACGGCGGGCCCGCTCGATGACGCTGAACACGGGCAACAGCGCGCACACCGTCCGCACGTAGGGCGAGTCCTGCTCCGCCGCGCCGTCCACCCGGTCCAGGAACGCATCCAGTTGCTTCCAGGCCGCCTGCCAGCCGTCCAGCTCCATGCTCAGGCGCTTCACCGCGCTCACGGACCGCTCCCTTTCTTCGGCGTGCCTGACGCGTCCGGCGGGGCCTCCGGGGTCGGCGCCACCGTCACGGGCGGCTGCGGGCCCGGCGCGCGCTCCGACGGCCCCGGGCCACCGAAGCCCATCGCCAACGAACGTCCCCCCCGGCGCTGGGCCTGCTTCGTCGCGGCGATGCCCGCCTCGATGTTCTCGGACGTGGGCAGTTGCCCCTTCGCCTGTTCCAACGCCTCCACCAACGAGGAGCGGGCCCGACGCGCGCCGTCCACCAGCTCCTGGGGCGTGCGCCCCACCGCCTCCGCGAAGCCGGCCGGAGCCTTGTCCAGCGCCTCCAAGAACGCGTCCGCCTGCGTCTGGCTCGCGGTCTTGAGGTTGCCCCAGGCGTCCTTCACCTCGTTGGCGCTCGCCTCCAGCACCTGCGCCGCCTTGCTGCCGGCGAGCTGCTTCGCCGCGTCCTCCAGCGTGAGATTCCCTTCGGCCAGCTCCATCGCCGGGGACTGGCCCAGCATCTCCCAGAGCAGCGCGGCCTTCGCCAGGTTGGGCCCCGACGCCAGCAGGCAGATGCCCCCCACGTAGCCGCCCGGAGGCCGGTTCTTCGCCTGGAGGAAGGCCTGCTTCAGCCCCTCCACCCCGCCGAGCGTGGACACCGGCAGCGCGTACATGCCCGCGGACTTCAGCGCGTCCAGCAGGTCCACCACGGCCTGCACCGCCTGGGCGAGCTTCAGCAGCACCTGCACCTTGTCCTGCATCGCGGCCGCCAGGCTCCTGATGAGCCCCGCGAGGTTGTCCACCGACAGCAGCAGCGACTTGAGCGCCTCCGGGAGGATGCGCAGCTTCTCCAGGTCCGGGAACAGGTCGCGCATGCGCGCGGACTTCCAGTCCGGCTTCACCGACCGGCTGCGCACCCGGCTGCGGCGTGGATCCACCGCGCCCTTGGGATACTTCTCGAAGGCCTTCTTGAAGGCGCTGATGTTGAACAGCTTGCCTATCAGGTACAGCGCCTGCCGGAGCGCATCCAGCGACGGCGCCGCCATCACGATGAACACCGCCTGCACCGGCGCGCCGTCCGTCACCACCGGACGCGCGTCGTCCCCCGGGTCGTCGAAGGACGCGGTGAACCGCCCCGCCCAGCGCGCGAAGGCATCCGGCGTCACCGGCGGACGCTCCAGCGCGAACCCCGCCTTGAAGTCCTTGGGCAGGTTCGGGATGAAGCCCGTCTCCGCGAGGTTCGTCTCCGTGGGGCCGATGCCCGGCGCGTCCGCGTAGAGGTACGCGCCCGCGTTGAGCAGGTCGTCGATGATGTCCTTGAGCAGCGCGTACGCCGCCAGGATGAGCGCCCGGAACGGATCCGGCAGCCCCAGCAGGATGGCCGCCAGCGCCTGGAGCAGCGCCTGCACGAACTGGAGCACCGCGATGATGACCTGGAGCGGCGGCTTGACGATGCTCACCAGTTGCTCCAGCCCCGGCGGCGCCGCGAGCACCAGCGGCCGCCACGAGGGCCCTGTGGACGCACCCGTGCCGTCGCCGCCCTCGGCCTCGTCCAGCGCCTTCGCCAGCTCCGCGCAGCAGACCTCCAGCGCGCCGTGGAGCTCAGCGAAAGCGGCGTCGGTGGGGTCGGCCACGCGCGTCCTCCCGGGTGCGTTGCTCCAGCTCCAGCATCTTCTCCAACCGCTCGGCGTCCTGCGCCACGCCCACCGCCGCCGCCTGGAGCAGCAGCGCCTTCACCTCCTCCAGGCGCTCGCGCAGCACCGTCGCGTCCAGCGGACTCCAGCCGGGTTGCTTCATCGCGTCACCCCACCGGCATGCGCTTGACGAAGCCGAAGTAGGACCAGTCCAGCATCGGCGTCATCGCGGCCCACACGTCCAACAGCGGCCCGTACGCGGCCACCGTCATCGGGTTCACCGCCTTGAGGATCTGCGCCAGCATGGTGAAGTGGATGGCCAGTCCGTCTCCCAGCACCATCGGTGACACGGCGGAGATGCCGCCCACCTGGCACATGCCCAGCATGGTGTTGATGGACACGTTGCCCATCAGCGCGTCGATGGAGATGGCGTTGAGCGACGGCCCCGGCATGTCCGGCATCGTCGCGGCGATCTTCACCGCCTTGCCCGCGGCGATCTGCGCGTTGCCTCCGGACGTCACCCCGTAGCCGCCCACCGCCGTCTCCTGCGACGCGCCCGACACGTTGCGCGTGTGGCTGCCCTGGATGCGGTCCTCGCGCGGGCCGCCCACCGTCTCCTTCAAGCCCGAGCCGCCCACCTCGCGCGAGTAGCCCGCCGTGTCCACCTTCTCCGTCAGGGATCCCGTCACGTGCAGCGTCACGTCCCCGCCCACGTCGCGGGTGTGGCTGCCATCCACCGTCTCCTCCTGCTTGCCGGCCACGTCCAGGCGGTCGTCGCCGTCCACCTCCGCGGAGCGGTTGCCCTCGTTCACCGTGCGCTCGTTGCTGATGAGCTGATCCAACCCCTCCGCCGACAGGATGATGCGGTTGCCCTGCCGATCATGGATCTCCACGCGCGCGGACTCCGGCCGGTCATCCAGGACGATGTAGTGACCCGTGGCGGACTTGAGCATCCGCACCCCCGGCACCGCCGTCTGCGGCGGGTAGTCGTGCTTGGGGACCTCGCTGGTGTCGGGCGCCACGCGCGCGGTGGAGTCCGGCTGGCCCAGGTCCGCGAGCGCTGGCTCGCCCCACCACATGCCGCTCCAGATGGGCTGGGACAGGTCGCCGCCCTCGAACTCCACCCAGACGCCGGCGCCCACGTCCGGCACCACGAACAAACCCTGGTCCGGTCCCGCGTAGGGCGTGCAGGGCATGGCCCAGCCGGTGGCGACATCCCCCATCAGGCGCGGCACCACGCACTGGATGCGGCCCAGGTTCTTGGGGTCCTCCACGTTGCTCACGTAGCCGCGGTACTTGCCGAAGTAGCGGCTTTCGGTCCGCTCGATGAGCTGCTGCAGGAGTTGTTCGATCATCGCGCGCTCCCCAAATCGTTGTCCTCGTCGTACTCGCGCACACCGGAGACGTCCGAGAGGTTGATGTACACAGGTGTGACGCCGTCCGGCCCCGTGAGGTGGACGACGTCGTCGATGAGCTCCACCACCAGGCCCACGTACACCTGGCCAAGCGTGGTGAAGAGGTAGCAGCGCTGCCCCATGCGGGCTTCGAGCAGCTTGCGCATCAGTCCTCCAACGCCGTCACCAGGCGCGTCGTCAGCTTCACGCGCGTGTCCACCCAGACGCCCACCTCGCGCTGGCGTTCAGCGGCGAGCTTGCGGCGCGCGGCGCGCACCAGGTCCTGGAGCTTCACCGGCTGGGGCTCCACCGGCGGCAGGCGCGAGTAGCGCCCGTCCAGCGCCTTGAGCACGGCCAGGTCCACGTCCAGCTTCGCGCGGGTGCCGGCCAGCTTCGACAGCGCCGCGACCTTCGCGTCCAGTGCGTCCGGGGTGGTGGAGAGGGTGACTTCCGGCAGCGCGTTGCGCTGGAGGGCGACACGGCCGTTGAGGGCGAAGGCGTCAGGCATGGTGGGGGTGTCCTTGGCGTTCTTTCGCTACGGGTTGAGTTCCACCACGGCGTCGGCTTCCTGGACGTGGACGCCCGACGTGGTCGCGTTACCGACCGCCGCCACGCGCGAGCCCCCCAGGATGACGACGGAGTGGGCATACGGATCCGGCGGAGGGGGCGCGGGAACGTTCGGCACCGCCGTGCCGTCCTGCACCGGCTTGGGGCCCGTGCCGCCGGTGTAGAACGAGTCCGCCAGCACCTCGTGCAGCACGGACACGTTGAGGATGCTCTGCTTCACGGTGGGCGCCGCCGAGTCGATGCCGAGCACGCTCTTGTCCACGAGCTGGAGGGCCTTCTTCGGATCCCCCTCCGCCGCGGCCAGCACGGAGCGCACGTGGCCCTGCACGTCCTCCGGCTTGTCCACGTGGAGCGCCACCCGGTCCACCAGGGAGCGCAGCGCCGCCGTGGGCGAGTCGTCCTTCGGCTCCGCGATGCCGTAGAGCGTCCGGGCGCTGATGCGCAGGTCGATGCCCTGCGGCATTCGCGTCCTCACGTCCTCCAGCGTGTTGCTGTCCACCACGGCGCGGGTGGGAATGGCCGCGCGGGTAGGCTTGCCGTCCGGTCCCACCTGCGGGGCGGGCGCGGTGACCAGCTCCGCCAGCAACGTGGAGAAGGCGTCGCTCGCCACGTCACGGCGGCGCTGGAGACCGCCCAGCAGCAGCTCCTGGTTGAGCGGCACACCCAGCGACGTGCCCCCACCCACCGGAATCTGGAGCGTCAGCGAGTCCGAGGGCAGCGTCCACGGCGGCTGCACCGGCGGCAGCGCGGGCGTCACCGGCTCCGCGCCCAGCACCACGTTGCCGGTGAACGTCACCGGCGCGCGGCCCACGCGCAGGACGACGACGTTCACCGTGTCCAGGCACTCGCAGCGGTTGCCGCTGAAGACGGTGGAGGATGCGCGGCGCAGGTACACCGCGCCCACGCCGCCCGCGCTGCGCAGCGTGTTGCCGGACACCGTGGTGGAGATGACCGGTCCGCCATTGCCCAGCACGAGCAGCGCCGGGCCCCGGGCGGAGATGTCATTGCCCTCCACCTGCACGCCTCGCAGCGACCGGACCTGGGGCAGCGGCAGGATGGGGATGGGCTTGATGAGGAAGTCGAGCAGCGCGGAGCGCACCGGCGCGAACCCAGCGTCCAGGTAGCGCGACGCCGCCGTGCTGGCGCTCTTCGCGGGCACGAAGAGCTGGGGCTGTACCGTCAGCGGGCGGTTGAGCACCGGCCCCACCGCGAAGCGCTGCTTCAGGGAGCCCAGCTGCACCAGGTCCTGCGCGCTCGGCACCCCGGCGAGCACGTTCACCGGGGACGCCAGCGTCGCGGGCGCGACGGCGCGTCCGGGCACGTCCACCTTGGGCGGTGGGTCCGAGGCCAGGAAGGGCACGCGGGACAGCTTCACCACCAGGTCCTCCGGGAG
>NZ_RAWI01001138.1 GCF_003612125.1 Corallococcus praedator | reverse complement strand
GTCCGCGCGCCATGGCAACGCCCATCGCCAGCACATCGATCACGACCAGATGCGCGATGCGCGAGGTCAGCGGCGTATAAATCTCGGTGTCTTCGTGAACGTCGATGGCCAGATTGACCGAAGACAGCTCGGCCAGTGGCGTCTGGCTTGGACACAGGGTGATCAGGGTCGCGCCGCTTTCACGCACCATGTTGGCGGTGATCAGCAGGTCTTTGGAACGGCCTGACTGGGAAATGCACACCGCGACATCTGTCGGCTTGAGCGTCGCCGCCGACATGGCTTGCATGTGAGGATCGGAATACGCCGCCGCCGTCAGCAGCAGGCGGAAGAACTTGTGTTGCGCATCAGCAGCAACAGCGCCGGACGCACCGAAACCGTAGAACTCGACCCGATTGGCACCGGCCATTGCCGTAACGGCCTGCTGCAG
>NZ_RAWI01001137.1 GCF_003612125.1 Corallococcus praedator | reverse complement strand
CCCTTGTGCCGGGAGTATGGCTGGGTGAATTTCTGTTTAGTCGCGGTCTTGATTTGCCCTGGCTAGCTGGAGTCGGATATGCCAGCGGTTTAGCACTACAGGCGTGGCTAGCAGCAACGCTGCTGCGGCGATTTCAGATACAGCCCGCGCTTGCTCGTCTGCATGATGTCGCGAGTTTGGTGCTGTTAGGAGCGCTGTTCTTGACCCCGCTCTGTGCGCTAATTGGCGTTGCTAGCTTGAGTGCGGGCGGCAGTTTGGCCTGGAACCAGTTTGGCCTGCATTTTGGGCAGTGGTGGATTGGAGATGTGCTGTCTTTGCTGCTAATCACTCCTGTGGCGCTGACTTGGGCAAGTTCCAAGCCGATCGAACAACTGCGTGGTACACCAGCAGAGCGCGCTCGCCGCCGCTTTGAGATTGGGCTGTGGCT
>NZ_RAWI01001136.1 GCF_003612125.1 Corallococcus praedator | reverse complement strand
CCTGAACCTCGCGGTGAACGCGCGGGACGCCATGCCGGACGGTGGCACGCTCCGGATCAGCGCGACGGCCGAAACGGTCGGGGCAGTGAGCGCACGGAAGCGCCCCTTGGACCAGGCTCCGAAGCTCGCGCCCGGCCGCTACGTGCGCCTGTCGGTGGCCGACACCGGCACCGGCATGGACGAGGCCACGCTCGCCCGCGCCGTGGAGCCCTTCTTCTCGACCAAGGGCGTGGGCAAGGGCACGGGCCTGGGCCTCAGCATGGCGCACGGCCTCGCCTCCCAGCTCGGTGGCGCGCTCGGGATCCAGAGCCGGCCGGGGCTCGGCACCAACGTCGAGCTGTGGCTGCCCCAGAGCGGCGAGGCGCCGGAGGCGGCGAGCCCGCCGCCCATGTCGTCGCCGGACGGGCTGCGCGGCACGGCGCTGCTG
>NZ_RAWI01001135.1 GCF_003612125.1 Corallococcus praedator | reverse complement strand
GCGCCGCCGCAAGCCCGACCTCGGCGCCCGCGACATCGCCCGCCTGATCGAGTCGCTGGCCGACCGCCACTTCCTGTCCTTCGCCACGCCCGCCTTCAGCGAATCGACGGAGTACCACCCGCCCGAGGCCCCCTGATGGGCAAGCTCAGGCTGCCCGGCTCGGCCGAGGAGATGCTGGGCGCCCTCGTCGGCGGCCTGGCCGCCGGCCGCGTGCTCCGCGTCGTCAACTTCCACGCCACCCCCCGCTACCGGACCGAGGAGTATCGCCGCCAGATCGAGGCCTACGCCCGCCTCTTCGCGCCGATCACCTACCAGAACTTCGACTCCGCCTTCGACGGCACCTGGGCCGACCGCCGCCCCGGCCTGATGCCGGTGCTGTTCGAGGGGTTCCGCGACAACCTCGACGTCATGCTCCCCATCCTGGAGG
>NZ_RAWI01001134.1 GCF_003612125.1 Corallococcus praedator | reverse complement strand
CGTCCGCACTTCCGAGATTATGGGTCCCCGCCGGCGCGGGGATGACGGCAAAGGCTATGGCCACCTAGTTCTCGAAATTATCCGACACGAAGCGATCGAGCAGGCGGACGCCATAGCCCGTCGCGCCCTTGTCCCACAGCGGCCCCGCCTTCGACGCCCACACCATGCCCGCGATGTCGAGGTGCGCCCATTTGACCCCCTGGTCGACGAAGCGCTGGATGAATTTCGCCGCGGTGATCGAGCCGCCTTCGCGCGGGCCGACGTTCTTCATGTCGGCGATCGGGCTGTCGATCAGCTTGTCGTAGGCGTCGTCGAGCGGCATCCGCCACAATTTGTCGCCGGTCGCCTCGCCCGCCGCCATCAGCTGCGCGGCGAGCGCGTCGTCGTTGGCGAAGACGCCGCCGTATTCGTGGCCGAGACTGATGATC
>NZ_RAWI01001133.1 GCF_003612125.1 Corallococcus praedator | reverse complement strand
CGTCAAAGTTTCTGCGGCCAGCCAGAACCTGCTTGATGTCTTCCTCCTCGGCGCTCACGCTGTAATGGCCCATGAGGCTGGCCGCGTCACCAAGCGTCTCGTGCGCCTCCTGCTCGCGCTCGAGCAAACGGGACAACACCCGAAGATCTCCTCTGAAGGCCGTGCTGGACGGCTCCAGTAGCAGGGTGGTGATCTGTGGGCGATGACGTTGGCCGTACCGGTCGATGCGGCCGTTGCGCTGCTCGATGCGGATGAGACTCCACGGAATGTCGAAATGGACGAGTTCATGACACTGCTGGTGCAGGTTGACGCCCTCACTGGCGACGTCACCGGTGACCAATACGCGGATGGGGGAGTTCGACTGTTTAAAGGATTCGACGATCTGCTGTTGCTCGGTGTCACTCAGACCTCCGTGCAGCACCGTTATC
>NZ_RAWI01001132.1 GCF_003612125.1 Corallococcus praedator | reverse complement strand
GCATTATATTTCTAAAAGAGAAGGTTTACAGGATTTTACAAAAGGCTTACTGCAAGGTTTAGGCAAATTATATAACACTGCTGTTACAATAGAATTGCTTGAGGACAGAGCTTCCGGCAGCCATCATGAAATATTTAAAGTTTCCTGGTAAAATGGAAATGCTTCAATTTAATAGCGAACAATTTAACAGCCTTTTTCCTTTTTATTTTTTGTTGAATAATAAAATGCAAATAATAAAAACTGGAAACTCTTTGGCTAAACTGATTGTTATCAACAGAAACGAACCTTTTTCTGAAGTCTTTGCTATCCAAAGACCGGTTTTAGAAACAGTTGCAGATTTTAAGAGCTCAGTTAACCTGTGTAATCAGCTTATTTCCATCAAATGTTTAAAAAAAGAAAATATCTCGTTAAGAGGTCAGTTCCAATAC
>NZ_RAWI01001131.1 GCF_003612125.1 Corallococcus praedator | reverse complement strand
GAGCCGAGCTAGGCGGCAGCGTGGATGGAATGCCGCTTGGATTTGGTGTTGGCAAGGGCGTTGCGTCCGCAGGCGGCGCAGGGCTGGTCGTGTCGGCTGGAGCCGTCGGCGCAGGCAGCGGCTCGTTAACCAACGGCGCAATCTGAGCAACTTCTGTTGCAGGACGAATCTGTTCTGGCTGGGCTTCGCGAGTTGGGTCTGGTAGTGCTACAGATTCAGCTTCACTCGATGGAGGCTCAACCGCAGCGCGATCGCTGGCAGCTTCATCCGATGCGGGCGCTCGATCGACTGCTTGCGCCACTTGCACTTCTGCGACTGCGGCTGCGGCTGCTGCGGACAATGGCTTCTCGTCTAGCGTTACTTTGGCTGCATCTTCGACTGCTGGTTCTGTCACAGCGCGATCGCCAGCAGATGCGATCGCTTCTGGTC
>NZ_RAWI01001130.1 GCF_003612125.1 Corallococcus praedator | reverse complement strand
TGCGGGTCGAGGTGCAGTTGGTCGACGAGTACTGCGCAGGGTCGCTGCGCGTTGCGAGTGCGCAGCTCTGGGATTGAGGAAAAGATTGAGAAAGCGATCGATCGTCTCGATGCTGGCAGTGACTCTGATCGTCGCGTCCTGCACACCGTCGCCCGCGGTTCCGCCCGGGGTAGAGCCGTCGTCGCAGAACGTCGGTGTCGCTGTCGATCTCCCCGGCGTCTCCTCCCTGGACGGTGCGGCGGGCATATGGTCGGGGTTCGACATCGACCTCGCCCGCTGGTTGGGGAACCGAGCGAACTTCTCGCCGGTTTTCGTGGCGACGGTCGTCGGGGAACGGATCGCACGACTGAAGCGCGGCGACGTGCAACTCGTGATTGAGGCGTTCTCCATCACCGACGAGAACCAGCAGCAGATCGACTACGCCGGCCC
>NZ_RAWI01001129.1 GCF_003612125.1 Corallococcus praedator | reverse complement strand
TATAGTCTACTTTTATTTTGATTCTTCACCAAAGCTATGGATTAATTCGATTGGGATCAGCCTTGTTATTGGCACAGGTTTGTTACTCAGTATTTCTTCTAGTAAAAGAGATATAGCGATCCTAAATGAGTTGTGAGAAGCAGCCATAGGTAAAAAGCTTTGGAAAGTTAAAGGTTTGGTGGTGAGTCACAAACTCAAAGAGGAATTTAACGACATTGAACGATGAACACAAGTGATAGTACTCTCGAATGAATCGCTTTGCCTGCAACCAAATATCTTCAATTGGGTTTTGCTTAGGGTCATTTGGGGCAAAGCGAATGCAAGTGATTTTCCAGTTGGACTCATCAAGCTCTCGATTAACCGATTCGAGGTACTCTTTCACCTCCTGTGAGCGATGATAGGTGGCTCCATCCCAAATCAGAGCACTGC
>NZ_RAWI01000112.1 GCF_003612125.1 Corallococcus praedator | reverse complement strand
GCCCCCCGCCGCGCTGGATGCGTCGGTCGCGCCCACGCAGAAGAACAAGGTCGTGGCGCCCGCCGCTCCGGTCGAGGAGGCCCCTTCGGACGAGGAGGAGGCGCCGCGCGTGCGCACCGTGCGCCGCACCAAGTCCAACGGTCCGCAGGGCGTGTCGCTGCGCCTGCTCTGGGGCGATCAGCGCGTGGGCGAGTTCTTCGTGCCCCCGGGCGTAAAGAAGGGCTTCACGGTCGGCAGCGCCAAGGGCGTGGACTTCGTGATGGGCGACGCCAAGCTGGGCGGCCCGTCCTTCGAGGTGCTGCGCACCGACGGCCAGTCCTTCTCCGTGCGCTTCGCGCGCAAGATGAAGGGCGAGCTGACCCGCAAGGGCGAGACGCTCGACCTGGAAGCGGTCATCGAGTCGGGCAAGGCCTCCAACGAGGGCGAGTCCTACGCGGTGACGCTGGAGGCCGACGACTTCTTCTGGGTGGACCTGGGAGGCCTCACGCTGGAGGCGCAGTTCCAGGCGGTGCCCAAGCGCGTCGTCGTGCCGTTGGGCGAGAACCTGGACTACACGGCGCTCAACATCTTCCTGGTGATGTTCTTCATCGCCACCGCGTTCGTCATCCACTCGATGAACAGCAGCGGCGAAGGGGATGAGTACGCGGATGAGCTCGCGGGCAATGACGCGCGCATCGCGAAGCTCATCATCAAGGCGCCGGAGACGCAGAAGAACAAGTTCCTGGAGAAGCTGAACCAGCAGAAGGAGAAGAAGTCGGGCGAGATGGCCCAGAAGTCCCGCGGTGACGAAGGCCAGATGGGCAAGAAGGACGCGCCCAAGGCCAACAACCGCACCGCGCCCAAAGGCGACCCGAACAAGAAGGACGAGGCGCGCGCCCTCACCGCGAAGATCTTCGGCGGTGGCAAGGGCGGCATCTCCACCATCTTCGGCAAGGCGGGCCTGGGCGGCGAGCTCAAGAGCGCCATGGGCAACATGTTCGGCGCCAAGGCGGGCGACGCGGGCGGCTTCGGCGGCCTGGGCCTGCGCGGCAGCGGCGGTGGCGGCGGCGGCACCGGTGACAGCATCGGTATCGGCGGCATCGGCACCAAGGGCCGTGGCGGCGGCAGCGGCAGCTACGGCACCGGCGTGGGCACGCTCGGCGGCAAGCAGAGCGTGGACGTGGGCATCACGTCCTCGGATCCGGAGGTCATGGGTTCGCTGGACAAGGAGCTCATCCGCCAGGTCATCCAGCGCAACCGCGGGCAGATCCGCTACTGCTACGAGAGCCTGCTCAACCGCTTCCCGAAGCTGGGCGGCAAGGTCTCCGTGAAGTTCATCATCAGCGCCACGGGCTCGGTGGCCACGTCCAACGTCGCGCAGTCCACGGCGGGCAACTCGGACCTGGAGACCTGCGTCGCGGGCCGCGTGCGCACCTGGAAGTTCCCGGAGCCCAAGGGTGGCGGCTCCGTGATCGTGACGTACCCGTTCATCTTCAAGCAGGCCGGCGACTAGCCTAGACTCGATTTCATCCGTGTCCGCGCGGGCGGCCCTGGCGACAGGGCTGCCCGCTTCTTCACTTCCTCCTCCCGTTCCCCGCGGGAGTCCTGCCCCCCCAGGCTGCCTTCCATGCAGAAAGTCCTTGCTCCTCTCGCCCTGTGCGCCGCCTTCCTCCTTCCCGGGGTGTCGGCCGCTCAGGAGACTCCCAGCGCCGGTTCCGCCGCCCAGGACCGGCCCGCGGTGACCTTCGACGAGGTCGAGCGCGGTGTGTACTTCGCGGTGTACGGCGGCCCGTCATGGATCGCCAACCCTCCCGCGTCGCAGGGCCCCCGGCCCTTCTCGTCCGGACAGATGGCCCAGGTGGAGCTGGGCATCGACCTGGGGGAGCGCCTGTCGCTGGGCGTCTTCTTCATGGGCTCCGCGAACACGGCGGGCGCCGAGTACATCGGCTACTCGCAGGGCGCCGCCTCCGGTGACTTCACCATGCTGGTCCCGGGCGCCGTCCTGCGCGCCAGGCTGGTGGGCTTCGCCGACAGCCAGGAGGTCAAGCGCACGTGGATCTACGCCCGCGCCGGCGCGGGGTACGCGATGTTCTCTCCCAAGAAGCTCCTCCCGGATTCCGACATTCTTGTGTTTGCCGGGCCCGGAGTGGAGTACTACACGCGGCTGCGCCACTTCTCGGTGGGGCTGGAGGTCACGGGGAACTACCTCGCCTCCAAGGGCGCTTTCGGGTTCGCGGTGGCGCCCAACATTCGCTACGCGTTCTAGCGGGAGATTCACGTGGCTCAGGAGAATGGAAGCGGTGGATCGCGTCCGGGTGGACGCGGTCCGAACGGGGGCGCGCCTGGTCAGGGGCCTCGCCGTGACGGGCCGGGTGGTTTCGGCGGTCGTGGTGGCGGTCCTGGCGGCGGTGGCCATGGTGAAGGGCGCGGGCGGGGCGAAGGCCGTGGCCGCGACCGTGATGCGGGTCCGGTGGGTCCGGGCCAGCGCGTCATCGCCGAGCTGAGCGTGCTGGAGAAGGCGCTCTCCAAGAATGATTTTGGCGCGGAGAAGGGTCCGCTGGAGGCCATTGTCCGCTCGCTGCGGCCCATGAACCTCAAGTCGCTGGACGACCTGGACCTGAACACGCGCGGTCGCCTCATCACCACGCTCCTGCGAGTGCAGCGTCAGCCCAAGCCGGCCCTGCCGGAAGAGGGCGCCGCGGCTCCGGAAGAGGCGGCGACGACGGAAGGCACCGAGGCGGCGGCTCCGGCCGAAGCGTCCTCGGAGGCTCCGGCCGCCGAAGGCGCTGGCGAAGGTGCCGCTCCCGCCGAAGCGGCTCCCGCGGCTCCGGCCGTGGATCCCGCGAAGGAGAAGCACGGGGCCTGGCTGGACGTGATGACCCTGGTGGGCCGCGTCTGGCGCGCCGCGGGTGACCGCGAGCGTTCGCAGGCGGCCTTCGCGCTGAGTGGTCGCGAGCCGACGCCGGAGCCCGAGGCGCCTGCCCGGAGCGAGGCGCCGCGCGAGCGGTCCGAGCGTCCGGAGCGGGGCGGTCCTGGCGAGCGCCGGGAGCGTTCCGAGCGTCCTCCTCGTGGCGACCGTCCGGAGCGTGGCGCTGCCGGTGCCGGCGAGCGTCGTGAGCGTCCGCCCCGGGCCGAGCGTCCGGAGCGTGGCGAGCGTCCGGCCCGCGGTGAGCGCCCCGAGCGCGCGCCGATGCCGGAGCTGACGGGCGACTGGAAGGAGCAGGCGACCCAGCTGGAAGGCCTGGGCCGCACGCGCGACGCGGCGCGACTGCACGAGCGCAACAACGGCTTCGCGGACGCCACCCGCCTGTTCGAGGCGGGCGGGGACCTGAAGAGCGCGCTGCGCACGGCGCTGGCCGGACAGGACAACGACGCGGCCCGCCGCCTCGTGGGCACGCTGCCTCCGGATCAGATTGGCCCCACGCTGGAGAAGGCGGGCGCGTACGAGCTCCTCATGGAGCACTACGTCGCCAAGGCCGACTTCGAGAAGGTCGCCGGCCTGTACGAGCGCGCGCGCCAGTTCGACCAGGCGGCGCTCGCGTACGAGCGCGCCAACAAGCTGACCCTGGCGCGCAAGGCGTACGAGCGCGCCCGGGACCTGCCGAGCGCCAACCGCATCCGGGGCCTGGAGGTGAAGGCCCTGGTGGAGCGTGGCGACCGGCTGGGCGCGGCGACCCTGCTGGTGGCCGTGGGCCAGCGGCGCGAGGCGGTGGAGGTGCTGAGCCCCCTGCCTCCGCCCAAGGCGTTCCATTTCATGCAGCGGCTCACCCTCGAGGACGAGGCCAAGGAGCTGGCGCAGCGTGAGCTGGCGCGCGCCGAACAGGAGCAGAAGCCCGCCGGCCGTGCCCGGTGGCTGGAGCTCCTGGGCGACACGGCCGCCGCCGCGGAGACGTGGACGCAGGCGGGCCGCAAGGACAAGGCGCTGCCCCTCTACGAGAAGCTGGGCGACCTGCCCCGCGCCGCGCAGATCGCGGAAGAGCTGCAGCAGAAGGACAAGGCCGTGGCGCTGTACACGCAGCTCAACGACAGCGCGGGTCTGGAGCGGGCCAAGGCCCTTCCCGACGCCCCGGCCACGCCCCCCGCGGCGGACAAGTCGGAAGCCGGCGACGACGCGGATGGCGCGGCGGCGACGACGGAAAATGCTTCCTCGGCTGGCGAGCAAGAAAGCCAATAAATCCCATCGGTTGACGGGTTTTGCGCGATTGCCCGGGGGCGCCCGCGGCCGGTACACTCCGGCCGCTGGCGCCCCTGTTTCATTCACCCCCCTGGCCCCCGAGCATCATGGAACTGCCTTCCACCCCTGCGCGTCCCACGCTGCGTGT
Organism: Corallococcus praedator; assembly: GCF_003612125.1. Classification (GTDB taxonomy): domain Bacteria; phylum Myxococcota; class Myxococcia; order Myxococcales; family Myxococcaceae; genus Corallococcus; species Corallococcus praedator. The sequence goes on along the minus strand of NZ_RAWI01000112.1, from coordinate 19,790 downwards.
GACCGATGACCGCTCCTTCGTCGAGACCGAAGCGGCCCTGGAGAAATCAGGCCGGGTCGAGGAGCTGATCCGCCTGTACGAGGGACGCTCGAGGGATGTCCCCACGGAAGAGGCGGCACGCCTGCTGTGCCGCGCGGCGGAGCTCGCGCACGAGCGGCAGCGCAATGCCCCGCGCGCGGAGGATCTGCTCAAGCGCGCGTTGCTGGTGGCGAAGGATCCGATGCCCGCGCTGCGCGGGCTCAAGCGACTGCATGAGATCCGCCAGGACTCGGCATCGCTGGTGGAAGTGCTGGAGCGGCTGGGCGCCGCCACCCAGGGCGACGAGAGCGCGGGCCACTACCTGAAGGCCGCGGACCTGTACGAGCAGAAGCTCTTCCGGCGCGACCGCGCGGTGCTGTGCCTGCAGCGCGCGGCGCGGGTGAAGCCGGACCGGGCGACGTTCCGGCGCGTGCGGCAGTTGCTGCTCAGCGAGGAGCGCTTCCAGCCGGCCTTCGAGGCGCTGCAGCGGGAGCGCGCGGCGCTGGGTGACGCGGGCATGGCGGAGGAGTACGCCGGGCTCGCGGAGCGGCTGGTGGATGATCCCACCGAGCATGCGCTGGCGCAGCAGGTGCTGGACGTGGCGCGGGAGCTGGATCCGCAGAACGCGCGCGCGGAGAAGGCCACCCGCGCGATGCAGCGCTTCGAGCAGGTGTGGCGCGACAAGGTGCGCATGCTGCGAGGCATGTCGCTGGAGGAGCGCGACCGCAAGAGCGCGGCGCGGCTGTCGCTGCTCGTGGCGAAGCTGTTCGCCTGGTACGAGCCGACCGCCACCGGCAAGGTGAAGGAAGCGTTGGATCGCTGCTTCCTGCTGTGGCCGGGGATGCCCGAAGCGCTCACGCTCATCGAGCGGATGGCGGCGCGCGCGGGCGACCATGGTCCGGCCATCGTGCAACTGGAGGCGATGGCGGGCGAGGCGCGCGACCGCACGGCGCAGGTGGACCTGTGGCTGCGCGTGGGCACGCTCAAGCTGGGGCGGATGAACGACGCGGCCGGAGCGCTGGTCGCCTTCGAGAAGGCCGTGGCGGCGGATCCGTCGCGCGCGGACGCGGCCAGCCTGGCCGCGGAGCTGATGCTGGGCCAGGAGCGCTACCTGGAAGCGGTGGCCACACTGGAGCGCTACCTGGGCACGGTGAAGGACCGCGCGCAGCAGGCGAGCCTCCGGCTGCGGCTGGCGGACCTGTGCATGCAGCAGTTGAAGGACTCCGACGCGGCGCGGGAGCACCTGGAAGCGGCCCTGAAGCTGGAGCCCACCAACGCCCTGGCGGCCTTCCAGCTGTCGCGCCTGCTGGCGGAAGACGAGAAGCTGGACGAAGTGCTGCCGCTGCTGGAGCTGGCCATGCTCGCGCCGCGTCCGCGCGCCGAGCGCGTGGCGTTCTGCGAAGCGCTGGCGCTGATGTTCGAGGAGCAGGAGAACGAGCGCGGCGCCTTCGAAGTGCTGGCGCGAGCGCTGGAGCTGGAGCCTGGACGTCCGCTGCTGCTCAACACGGTGGTGGAGCACGCGGAGAAGGCCAACGCGCAGCCCGCGCTGGCGCACGCGCTCCTGCGGGCCGCGCAGGCGGCGACGCCCCCGGCGGTGGCGGTGGCGCTGTGGCGGCACCTGGCGCAACTGCTCCAGGGCCCGCTGGCGGATCCCGTGCGCGCGGAGGCCGCGTGGCGCGAGGTGCTCTCGCGCGTGCCGGGAGACTCGGCGGCGAGCGAGGCCGTGAAGTCGCTGCAGGCGGTCGCGGCGCTGGCGGATGATCCGAAGACGCGGCTGGAGACGGACATCGCGCGGCGCGAGGCGTCCGGCGCGCCCCCGGAGGAGCTGGAAGCGCTGGTGCGTCAGTGGGTGCAGCTGGCGCCCGAGGATGCCCAGGCGGTGCAGCGTCTCCAGGCGCTGTGTGTCGCGCTGTCGAAGTTCGAGGAGGCCGCGTCCCTGGCCGCGAAGCTCGCGACGCTGGCCGAGTCGCAGCTCGAGCGCAACGAGTGGACCGCGCGGCAGGCGAAGCTGTACGCGGAGCGGCTCAACCGCCAGGAGGACGCGGCGGACCTGTTCCTGTCGCTGCTCGCGGAGAATGTGTCCACGGGCGTGGTGGTGGGCGGCCTGGAGCGACTGGCCGCGGGCGGCGTGCGCACGGTCGCGCTGACCGAGGCGCTGGCGAACCACTACGGCCGCACGGGCGACCATCAGCGGCAGGTGGCGGCGCTCCAGCAGCAACTGGACTCCACGACGGACGCGGCGACGCGCAAGCGCCTGCTGACGGTGCTGGCGAGCATCCACGAGAAGCAGCTCGCGGACAGCCGGGCCGCCTTCGACACGCGGCTGCGCATGGTGCGCGAGGAGCCCAAGGACGAAGCGGGGCGCGCGGAGACGGCGCGCCTTGCGCGCGACCTGTCCGCCCACGCGGAGCTGGGACGCGTGCTGCGCACGCTCGCGACGGAGGCCGAGGACCCGGCCCTGGCCGTGCAGTTGCTCTCCGAGGCGTCGGTGCTGGCGGAGGAGGGCGGGATGGCGGCGGAGGCCATCACCGCGCTGGAGGCCGCGCTGTCGCGTGCGCCCGAGGCCCCGCAGGTGCTCCAGCGCCTCGTCAGGCTGTACGGCCGCGCGGGCCGCTCGGCGGACGCGGAGACGCTGCTGCGCAAGCGCATCCACGCCACGCGAGGGCCGGAGCGCTTGGAGTTGTTGCTGCGCCTGGTGGACCTCAACGTGGAGCTGGGCCGTCCGTTGCAGGCCGCGGAGGCGCTCCAGTCCGCCATCACCCACGGGGCGGAGGAGGGGCGGCACCTGCCGCGCCTCGCCGAGCTCTATGAGAAGGCGGGTATGGACCGCGAGCTGGGGGACACCCTGGCGCGGATGATTGGCCTCGCGGAGACGGCCGGCGACGCGGACCACGTGTCGCGGCTGAAGCTGCGTCGCGCGCAGTTGCTGCAGGGCTCCCAGGACGGCAGCGCGGAGGCGGTGCAGAGCTACGCGGACCTGCTGCGGCAGCGTCCGTCGGATCCGGACGCGCTCGCGGCGCTCGAAGCGATGCTGGCCTCGGGCCCGTCGCGCGAGGCGGCGGCGCGCGCGCTGATTCCCGCGTACGAGCGCACGAAGGAACACCGCAAGCTGGTGGCGACGCTGGACGTGCTCGCGGAAGTGGCGCGCGACGACGCCGGCCGGGTGCAGGCGCTGCGCTCTGCGGCCCAGGTGCACCTGGCGCATCTGCGGCAGCCGGAGCTGGCCTTCGCCTCCCTTGCCCGGGCGCTGCGCATGGCCCCGGCGGACGCGGGCCTGCGGGCCGCCGCGCGTCAGGCCGCGGAGGACGCGGACTCGCTCGACAGCTTCGCGGAGATCATCAGCGAGCTGACGGAAGAGGGGGATGTCGGCCCTGCGCGCGCGGCGCTGCTGCGCGAGCTGGCGGAGGTGCAGGAGAAGAAACTCGACGATCGGCCCGGGGCGGTGAAGGCCCTGCGTGCGCTGCTGGTGCTGGAGCCGGGCAACCTGGACAGCCTGCGGGCCCTGCAGCGGTTGCACCGCGCGGGCGAGGAGTGGGCGGCGCTGGCGGAGGTGCTGGAGAAGCTGGCGGTGGCCACGCAGGAGCCCGCGGATCAGCTCGTGTGCCTGCGCGAGGCCGCGCTGCTGCATGAGACGAAGCTCACCGACAAGGAGAGCGCCGCCGCCGCATGGCGCGCCATCGCGGAGCGCGACCCCGCGCAGCGCGAGGCCGCCACCGCGTTGGACCGGCTCTACACGGACCTCAACCGCTCCAAGGACCTGGCGTGGACGCTGGCGCTGCGGCGCAACCAGGAGGGGCAGAGCCCGCAGGGCCGCGAGGTGTCCTTCCGGCTGGCGGAGCTGCTGCGCACGGAGCTGGACGACGCCAACGCGGCGCTGGGCCTCTACAAGCGCATCCTGACCGAGGACCCCGGCCATCCGGGCGCGCGCGCCGCGCTGGAGGCCTGGGTGAAGGCGGCGGTGCCCACGAGCGGGGCGGCGCTGGAGGTGCTGGACAAGGTGCTGGCGCAGGTGGGCGACCATGCCCGCCGGGTGGCGCTGCGCGAGACGCGGATGGAGTCCGCGCTCACGGTGGAGAAGATCATCCTCGCGGGGGAGATCCGCCGCATCTACGAGCGCGACATGCAGCAGCCGTCGCTCGCGTTCATGGCGTCGGTGAAGGCGTTCGCCAACGGGCTGGACCGCGACGGCGTGCGGCCGGACCTGGAGCGGCTGGCGCGCGAGACGGGCAGCCACGAGGTGCTGGCGGAGATCTACGAGAGCGCCGCGGTGGACCTGACCTCCGGCGACCCGGCGGCCCTGGACCTGCTGCGCCGCGCGGCGGAGCTGCGCGAGGGCCTGGATCAGCCCGAGGAGGCCACGCGCCTCTGGAAGAACCTGCTGGCGGATGCGCCGCAGGACCGGCAGGCGCTGGAGGCGCTGTCCCGGCTGTACGAGAAGGGGCAGAACGCGAAGAGCCTGTCGGAGGTCTACGCCCGTCAGGCGCAGCTCGCCACGGATCCGGAGACGCGCCTGGGCCTGCTGCTCAAGGCCGGCGAGGCCTACGCGAGCTCGGGTGAGGACGCGAAGGCCATCGAGATCCTCCGCTCCGCGCTGGCGTTGAGCAAGGTGCCGGAAGGGCTGCTCGCGCTTGACAAGCTGTACGCCAAGACGCGCCGCTTCGTGGAGCAGGCGGACGTGTTGGATCAGCTCGCCGAAATCACGCCGGACGAGCCGGGACGGCGTGCGTACCTGCTGCGCCGCGCGCAGTTGCTGGAGAAGGAGGTCGGTCCCTCCGAGGCGCTGCCCGTGTACCGGCGGCTGCTGGAGCTGTCGCCGGGCGACGGTCAGGTGGTGGCGGGCCTGGAGCGCCTGCTCGCGCACGACGGCCCCCGGCTGGAGGCCGCGCGACTGTTGGAGCCCGTCTACCGCGGACTCAACGACACGCGGAAGCTGGTGGACGTGCTGGAGGTGCTCCTGCCCGGAGTGCCGCCGGAGAAGCGGCTGGAGCGTCTGCAGGAGATCGCCATCCTGCGCGAGGGCCTGGGCCAGACGTCGCTCGCCTTCGTCGCGCGCCTGCGCGCCTTCAACGAGCAGCCGGCGGAAGCCACCGTGCGCGACGAGCTGGAGCGGCTCGCGGCGGACTCGGGTTCCTTCGAGGAGGTGGCGGCGGCCTACGAGGATCAGCTGGAGCGCGACCCCGCGGAGCCCCTCGCGGGCGACCTGTGGCGGCGGCTGGCGGCCATCTACGACAACCGCCTGAAGCGCTACGACCTGGCGGTGCGCGCGTGGGAGCAGGTGAGCCGGCGCGACCCGATGAACAAGACGGTGCTGGAGGCCATCGCCCGCGTGCACCGGCGCACGGCCGCGCACCGGGAGCTGGCGCTCGTCATGCGCCGGCAGGTGGCCGCGGAGGGCAACCCCGCCTCGCAGGTGAACCTGCTCTTCGAGCTGGCGCATCTGGCCGAGGAGACGCTGGCGGACAAGTCGCTCGCGGCGCAGACGTACCGCGAGGTGCTGGAGCGCCGGCCGGAGAACGCCAACGCGCTGAAGCTGCTGGGCCGCGTGCTCGCGGACATGGAGCGCTGGGCGGAGCTCGCGCAGCACGTCGAGCGTGAAATCCAGATGGCGGATGCACGCGACGCGCAGGAAGAGGCGTCCGACCTGCGGGTGCGCCTGGGCCGTCTGAAGGTCTCCCGCCTGGATGATCCGCGAGGCGCCCTGGAGCTGTACCAGGCGGTCCTCGCGCGGCGCGCGGGCCACCCGGGAGCGGTGGGCGCGCTGGAGGAGCTGGCGCGCTCGGAGAGTCCGCTGCGAGGCGCGGCGGCCAGCGCCCTGGAGCCCGTCTTCGCGTCGGTGGGCAACCACCTGAAGCAGGTGGAGATGCTGGAGTCGCGTGCCTCCGCGGAGGCCGTGCCGCAGGAGCGCGCCGCGCTGCTGCGCCGCATCTCGGAGATCTACGCCACCGCGCTGGAGAACGCGGAGATGGCGTTCCTGTCCGCCACGCGCGCGCTGCGCGAGCTGCCGGAGGACCCGCGTTCGCTGGAGCTGTGCGTCTCGCTGGTGGACAAGGCGGAGGCGCCGGAGGAGCTGTGCGCGGTGCTGATGGAGGTCGCGCCCAAGGCGGGCGACGCCGCCCGTGCGGAGCTGTACCGCGCGCTCGCGAGGCTCCAGGTGGACCTGGGCGAGCCAGCCGAGGCGCTGGCGTCATGGAAGCGCGTCCTGGAGCTGAAGCCCACGGACAACGAAGCGCTGGATGGCACCGCGCGGCTGGTGGCGTCGCAGGGCCGTCCGTCGGAGCTGCTGGAAGTGCTGCGCCGTCAGCTCGCGCTGTCGGAGGAGCCGGCGCGTCGCGCCACGGTGCTCTTCCAGATTGGCGCGTTGCAGGAGGAGCAGCTCAAGGACACGCTGGGCGCGCTGGCCACGTTCCGGCGCCTGCTGGAGCTCAAGCCGGATGACGCCGCCGCGCTCGCGCGGATGGAAGCGCTCTGCGAGAAGCAGGAGCGCTGGCCGGAGCTCGCGGACGTCCTCGCGCGGCGCATCGCGCTGATGCCGCCGGAGGAGGGACTGGAGCTGAAGTTCCGCCTCGCGACGGTGCGCGAGTCCAAGCTGCTCGACAAGGTGGGCGCGCTGTCGCTGTACGGCGAGGTGCTGTCGGTGCAGCCCAACCACCCGGGCGCGGTGGGCCGCATGGAAGCGCTGGTGGCGCGCGAGCCCCAGAACCTGCTGGCGGTGGAGACGCTGCTGCGCGCCTTCCGCGCGAGCGGTGACGTCACGCGGCTTGCGCAGCTGATTGAAACGCGCGTCGGCGTGTCCCCGGACGCGGTCGAGCGCAAGCGGCTGCTCGGCGAGCTGGCCACGCTGCGCGAGACGCAGGGGGAGAGCGAGCTGGCCTTCCTCGCGCTCTACCGTGGCTTCAAGGAGGATCCGAACGACGGCGAGGTGCGCCGCCGGCTGGAGAACGCCACCGACGTCGCGGGCAGCTACGACGAGCTGGTGGTGCTCTACGAAGAGGCCCTGCCGCGCATCGCCGAGGCCGCCGACGCGGCCCAGGTGTGCCTCAAGCTGGGGCAGGTCCTGGAAACGCGCCTGCGCGACCCGGACCGCGCGGTGTCCTACTTCGAGCGTGCGCGCACGTTGCACGCCTCGGTGCAGGAGCGCTCGCTGGTCGCGTTGGACCGGCTCTACCTGCACCTGGAGGCGTGGCCGGAACTGGCCGGCGTGCTGGAAGCGCTGGCGACCGGGGCGGCCACCCCGGCGGACAAGCTGGGCTTCCTCTTCCGCCTGGGGCAGCTCTACCAGGAGCGGCTGGACAGCCCGGACCGCGCGGCGAGCGCCTACGAGGCCATCCTCGCGCTGGAGCCGGGACACCTCGCCTCGGCTCGGCTGCTGGAAGGCATCTACGAGGGCGCGGGTGCGTCCGAGAAGCTCTACGGCATCCTGAAGCTCCAGGCGGACAAGGTCGTCGGCAGCGAGCGCGACCGCGTGCTCGGCAAGATGGCGCAGGTGTCGGCCGAGGGGCTGTCGGACCTGTCCCGCTCCATCGAGCTGTACCGCGAGCTGCTGGCGAAGAACCCGCGCAACGAGCAGGTCTTCTCCGCGCTGGAGTCGCTGTACGAGCGCGCCGACCGTCCGCAGGACCTGCGCGAGCTGCTCGAGGGCCGTCTGGCCATCACGTTGGATCCGCGCGAGGTGGTGCGGCTCAACGAGCGGCTGGGCCGCGTGGTGTACCGCCTGCTCAAGCAGCCGGACGCGGCGGTGCCGTACTTCAAGGCCGCGCTGGACCGCGACGCGCGTCACCGGGGCGTGCTGGACACGCTGCGCGAGCTCTACGACGAGACGGGCCAGCGCGAGGAGCTGGTGGGCGTGCTGCGCCGCCTGGTCCCGCTGCAGGAGAACAGCGAGGGCGTGAAGGCGCTGCGCCTGCGCCTCGCGGAAGTGCTCGCGGGCATGGGCCGGCGCGAGGAGTCGCTGGACGCGGCCCGCCGAGCGCTGGAGGTCGAGCCGCACGTGGTCTCCGACCTGGAGCGCGTGTACGCGCTGTCCGTGTCGCTGCGCGCGTGGAACGACGCGGTGCGCGCCCTGGAGCTCAAGGTCCAGGTGCACCTGCAGACCGAGGAGCGCGACCCCGCCATCGCCGCGTACTTCACCGTCGCGGAGCTGTGGGAAGGGCAGGGCGGCAAGCCCGAGCTCTCCGCGGGCGCGCTGGAGAAGGTGCTGGAGCTGGATCCGGCCAACCGCACCGCCTACGAGCGCGTGTGCACGCTGTACCGGACGCACAACGACTGGCGTGCGTACGCGACGGTGATGGACCGCTACATGCCCCACCTCGTCACCGACGAGGAGAAGCTGGCGGCCCTGCGGGAGATCGCCCGCGTGCAGGAAGAGCGCCTGGGCCAGAAGGACGTGGCCTTCCTGGCGCTGTGCCGCGCGCTGCAACTGGACGCGACGGAGGACGGCCTGCGCGAGGAGGTCGAGCGCCTCGCGGACGAGACGGGCAGTCACGAGGAACTGGCGGCCGTCTACGAGGAGGTCGCGGACGAGCTGCCCCGCGGCCCGCTCGCGGAGCGGCTGTACGCCACGCTGGCGCGCATCCACGACACGCGCCTGGATGATCCGCAGGCCGCCGAAGCGGCGTTCCGGAAGATCCTCGAGTTCGACCCGACCAACGCCACCGCGCTGGACGGTCTGGCGGCGGTGTTCCAGCGGCGCGGCCGCGACCGCGAGTACGTCGTCGCGCTGGAGCAGAAGCTGGAAGCGGCGGGCTCCATCGAGGCGCGCAAGGGCATCCTCAAGGAGATCGCCCGCGTCTGGGATGAGACGCTGGAAGACCCCATCGAAGCGGCCAGTGCCCTGCTGCGCGCGCTGGAGCTGGAGCCGGATCAGGAGACGCTCGGCGTCCTCACGAAGCTCTACCGGCGTGGAGGGGCCCACCGCGACGTGGCCACCACACTGCTGCGGGCGCGCGACCTCGCGTCGTCCGCGGAGGAGCGTGCGCGCATCCAGGTGGAGGTGGCGACCGTCTACGAGCGCGACCTGAAGGACGACGAGTCCGCGGTCTCCGCGTTCCGGATGGCGTTGGAGTTCGACCCCGTCAACCGCGAGGCGCTGGAATCGCTGGAGCGGCTGCACATCCGGTTGGATCAGCCGGCGGACCTGCTCGCCATCTACGAGCGGATGCTGGAGCTGAGCCAGGACTACCGCGAGAAGGTCCGCGTCCTCTTCCGCAGCGCGACCATCTGGGAGGACACGTACCAGAACCCGGCGAACGCCGACGCGTGCGTGGAGGGTGTGCTCTCCATCGACCCGCAGAACGTGCCGGCCATCAAGTCCCTCATCCGGCTGCGCCGCGCGCAGGCCCGGTGGGAGGACCTCATCTCCGCGTACGAGCGCCAGCTCGCGCTCGCCACCAGTCCGCAGGAGCAGGCGGAGCTGTACGTGGAGATCGGCAACGTCCAGTACCAGCAGCTCAAGGTGGTGGACCGCGCGGTGAACAGCTACCACGCGGCGCTCGCAACGGACCCCGAGTCCCGTCAGGCCCTGCACGCCCTGGGCAACCTCTACGAGCGCAGCGGCAACTGGCCCTTCGCGCTGGAGATGCTGCAGAAGGAAGCGCAGGTCGTGGGCAACAACCCGGTGGCGGTGGAGCTGTGGCACCGCCTGGGGAAGATCAACGAGGACATGCTGTCGGACATGTCCAGCGCCCGGAACGCGTACCAGCAGGCGCTCGCCATCGACCCGGGCCACCTGCCCACCATCCGCGCCCTCAAGGGCATCCAGGAGCAGGAGAAGGACTGGGGCGGCTACGAGCAGACGCTGCTGCAGGAGGCGCAGCAGACGGATGATCCGGCCGCCAAGGGCCGCGCCCTGCTGGACGTCGCGCGCTACCACGCGGAGACGCGCGAGGACCGCGAGACGGCCACCCACTACTGGGAAGAGGCCCTCAAGAACATCCCGGACAGCCTGGAGGCGGCGCGCCCGCTGGCGGACGTCTACATCGCGCGCGAGGACTGGGCGTCGGCGGAGCGGATGCTCGACATCGTCACGCGCAAGATGGCGGAGAAGGCCATGGCGGAGAAGGACGCCGCCGTCGCGCAGGACCTCTGCCGTCAGCTTTACCGGTTGGGCTACGTGACGGAGAAGCTGGGCCGGCGCGACAAGGCGCTCAGCTCGTACGAGAAGGCCTACGGCCTGGATGCCACGTACCTGCCCGCGCTGGAGGGCTACGGAAATCTGTTGGTGCAGGCGAAGCGGTACGAGGACGCGCTCAAGGTCTTCCAGACCATCCTCATCCACCACCGCGAGGAGCTGACGGACCTGGAGGTGGTGGAGGTCTACTGGCAGCTGGGTGACGTGCACGCCGCGCTGGGCCAGGCGGACCGCGCGCAGAACCACTTCGAGAAGGCGATCGCCATCGACCCGCAGCACGAGCCGACGCTGCGTGCGCTGGTCACGCTGATGGACAAGGCGGGCCGCTTCGAGAAGTCCGCGGAGCTGCGCCAGGACCTCGTCAACAGCCTGGAGGGCGAGGCGAAGGTCAAGGTCTACCTGGAGCTGGGCCGCATCGCGCGCGACGAGCTGCACGACCCGTACATGGCCATCGACGCGTTCAGCGGCGCCCTCAAGACGCAGCCGGAAGCGCCGGAGGTGATGGACGCGCTCTACCGCCTGCTGCGCGAGACGCGTCAGGGCCAGAAGGCCGCGGACGTGCTGGGCCGCATGCTGTCGCTGCCCGAACTCGCGTCCGAGCCGCACAAGGCCAAGCGCGTGTGGTTCGCGCTCGGGGAGATCCGCCGCGACGAGCTGAAGGACGTGGAGGGCGCGACGCAGGCCTTCAACGCCGCGCTCGACCTGGATCACCGCTTCGTGGAGGCCTTCAGCGCGCTGGAGGCGCTGCTCGGTGGCGCGCGTCAGTGGAAGGTGCTGGAGGAGAACTACACGCGCATGCTCTCGCGTCTGCCCAAGACGCCGGACACGCACCCGGCGCGCATGACGCTGTGGCGCGCGCTGGGCGACCTGTACCTCCAGGTGCTCAAGCACCCGGAAGGCGCGGTGGCCGCCTACGGCGTCGCGGCGAAGGGCCTGCCGGACGACGCGGCCATGCAGGAGACGTTCGCGGAGGTCGCCGGTCAGATGCCGGGCCGCGAGGAAGAGGCCATCGTGGCGCTGCGCCGCGCGCTGCCGAACACGGAGAACCCGCGCAAGGTGGTGGGCCACCTGGTGCGGCTGTCCGCGGTGCGCAAGGACTACGACGCCGCGTGGCTCGCGGCGCAGGCCGTGTCGGGGCTCCTGGGCGAGGCAGGGGAGGACGAGCAGGAGATCCTCACCAAGCTGGGGCCCTACGCGAAGAAGAAGGAACTGGCCCAGCGTCCGCTGACGGACCGGCTGTGGCAGACGGCGCTCTTCCATCCGAAGGTGCGCGGGCCGCTGTCGGAGCTGCTGGGGCTGCTCTTCGAGAAGGCGGGACACCTGTACGCGGTGCCCTTCCCGCAGTACCAGCTCGTCCCGAAGCGCCACCGCATCGACGTGGCGACGGCGCAGGAGTACCACGTCAACCACTACCGCTACGTCGCGCGGCTCTTCAACATGGAGGCGGTGGAGCTGTACTCGCCGTTCCTCGTGGCCACGCGTGAGCGGCTGGCGAAGCGCTCCAACGAACCGGCCCCCGAGCCGCTCGTGAACGTGGATCTGCTTCAGACGCATCCCGCGTGCGTGCGTGTGGGCGGCAAGTACTTCGCAGAGCAGGGTCAGAAGGAGGTGTACTACCTCCTGGGGCGGACGCTGGCCCTGGCCCGCCCGGAGCTGGCGTTCAGCCAGCGCGTCGCGCCCGAGCGGCTGGAGGCGGTGGTGCAGGCCGCGCTCAGCCTGGTGGTGGGCAACGTGCGCTTCACGGTGGATCCGCGGCTGGTGGACGTGGAGCGGCAGCTGCTCCACAAGAGCCTGAGCGAGCCGGACCGGGCCGCCCTGGCGAAGGTCGCGCGGGCCTACCTGCCCACGGCGACGCCGCAGGATGTGCGCACCTGGCTGGAAGGCGCGGAGCTCACGGCTTCGCGCGCGGGCCTCTTCGCCGCGGGCGAACTGGAGCCCGTGCGCCGCATGGTACAGGGGGAGACGGGGTCGTCCTTCCGCGTCCCGTCCCGCACCAAGCTGCGGGAGTTGTTGGTGTTTGCGACGTCCGAGGACCTGCAGGAGCTGCGTGTGGCTGTTGGCACACACGTGGAAGTGCAAGCACGAAAATAGTGGCCCCAGACCGGCGCGAGGGTTCACGCGTTGAAAGCAGGCGGGCGTTCAAGGCGGGTGTCCTTGATCTCACCCGGTGGCCACTTCTACGATTCCGACGGGATTTCGCCCGTCATTTCTGAGGCTTACGGGAACGATGCGTTTCGTCTGCGACAGCTGCCGCGCGCAGTACATGATCAGCGACGACAAGATTGGCCCGAAGGGGGTCAAGCTTCGTTGCAAGAAGTGTGGTCACACCATCCTGGTGAGGCCCGCCGGAGCATCGGCGGGGAAGGAGGGAGGGGCGGACACCCCCGCGTCCACGGAAGCCAAGAGCGGCGCCGCGGACTCCAATGCGCCGCGCATCGTGGAGCAGTCCGGCACCGGGCTGCCCGCCACGCTGGGCACGCCGCCGGAAGGTGGCCTCTTCACCGACGTGGAAGAGGATGAGATTGGCGCCGTCTTCGACCAGGTGCTGAGCACCGGTTCGCAGAAGGCGCAGGCCCGCGACGCGGAAGCCGAAGCCGTGAAGGCCGCGAAGGCCGAGACGGTGCGCAAGCTCGCCGAAGCCGAGGCCGCCGAGCCCTCGCTGGACGACGCGAAGGCCGCGACGTCGCACGAGTGGTACGTCGCCATCGACGAGAAGCAGGTGGGCCCCTGGTCGGTGGAGAAGGTGAAGGACGCCTGGGACCGGGGCGAGGTGGGCCCCGACAACCTCTGCTGGCGTTCGGGCTTCAGCGACTGGATTCCCCTGTCGGAGACGGCGGAGCTGGCGTCGGTGCTGGCGCCGCGTCCGGCGAAGCCCGTCATCGTCGCTCCCGCGCCGGTGTCCACGTCGTCGCCGACGATCGCCGCGGGTCCGGTGGAGTCCGCCTTCAGCGCGGGCAGCAACCGGCCGGGCCTGGGTGGAGGGTCCACCGCGCCGGATGAGCCGGTGGGCTGGAAGCCCTCGGCCGCGAGCGTGCTGGCCTCGCTGGTGAAGGAGGAGAACGACGCCCTCACCAAGCCGCCTCCGCGTCCGGCGCCCTCGCTGGAGCGCGAGCCGGTGTCCCAGGCGCGCCTGCTGGACGTGCCCATGCCGCCCCCGGAGCCGAAGTCGTCTCCGGCGATGCCCGTGGCCATGATGGGCGCCGCGCCGGGAATGGCCGCGCCCCAGGCCTATCCGCAGCAGCCGCAGCAGGGCTACGCGCCGCAGCAGCCCGTGCAGCAGTACGCGCCGCAGCCCCAGGCCTATCCGCAGCAGCAGGCGCAGATGCCCTACGGGCAGCAGCCCCAGGGCTATCCGCCCCCGGGCTATCCCGCGGCCTATCCGCCGCCCGCGGCGCCGCCCACGAGCGGCAAGGGCCGCACGGGGATGCTGGTCGCGGTGACGGCGGGGGTGCTCGTCATCGCGGGTGCCGCGGTCGTCTACGTCGCGCGCGGCAATTCGTCCGAACGCCCCGTGGACCCGCCGACCCAGGTCGCGGTGGCGCCGACGCGCCCGGCGGACAGCGCTCCGGCGGCCGCGGCGGGAACCCCTGCCGCGGGCGCGCCCGTGGCGGCGGGGACGCCTCCTGCGACCGCGCCCGCCGTGGCGGCGGCTCCGGCGGCGGTGACGCCGCCTCCCGCGGCGGTGACGCCTCCTCCGACGACCGCGCCCAACATGGGGACGGCGGTGGCGAAGGTGGAACCGCGCACCCAGCAGCGTCGTTCGGGCTCCGGCCACAGCACCAGCCGTGGTGGCTCGCGTGAGGATGACGAAGAGGCCATCACGGTGTCGAAGCCCACGGCGGCGGCCTCGTCCTCGAATTCAGGTGGCGGGGACGACGACTTCGACGAGCTGTTCGGCACGAAGAAGGCGCCGGCCAGCACGAAGCCCGCGGGCAAGACGACGGCCACGGCCTACATCCCGCCCGAGCCGGGCGGCGGCACGCTGGAGCGCCTCCAGCAGTCGGACATCATGCAGGTGGTGCTGAACAACAAGCCCTCCATCGTGAAGTGCGTGAACGAGCAGAAGGCGAAGGATCCGTCCCTCAGCGGCAAGCTGGTGATGCGCTGGACGGTCCAGACGAGTGGCAAGACGAGCAGCGTGTCGTGCCGCACCGACGAGTTCAGCAAGAGCTACATGGCGACCTGCATCACGGGTCTCATCAAGGGGTGGTCCTTCCCGAAGCACCAGAAGCAGGGCGACCCCATCGACTTCCCGTTCACGTTCTGAAACGCAACAGCGACATCGCCGCCAGATATGACGGCGATGTCGTTGTGAGGTGCGGCGGGATTGTGCGCTTTCGTGAACAGTGAATTTCCCCTGGGCGGTGTCGTTGGAAGGTCGGTCGACACTCGTTGACACGTCTGGAGCGAGGGGACTAAAGCCCGCTCGACTTCAATACCCGGTGCCTGGAGTCGTGGCCGGAGGCACCGGGTGACGCACCAATCCAGGAGGAAGTTCCGAATGCAGCTTCGCAAGATGATGGTGATGCTCGCCGCGGTGAGCACGATGAGCTTTGCGCTGACCGCCTGTGGTGATGACGCGACGACGCCTGAGTCGTGTTCGTCCGACACCGACTGTGCCTCCGGCTTCTGCAACACGGCCGCTAGCGTGTGCATGGACACCTGCGAGAGCGCTGCGGACTGCCCGGACACCGAGAAGGAGTGCGCTGCGCTCGCCGGTGCGACCAACACGGCGAAGGTCTGCCAGTGCAAGACCAACCAGCTGTGCAACGAGGATGACTCCACGTCCCTGGTCTGCGGCGCGGTGTCCAAGCGCTGCGAAGAGCCCGGCACCAACACCGGCTGCACCAAGAACAGCGACTGCGGCACGGGCGAGACCTGCGACACGGCCACCGGTCAGTGCGTTGGCGGCACCACGACGTGCTCCGGCGAGGGTCGCGCGACCTGCGCGTACGGCTCGGCCTGCTACAGCGGCACCTGCCAGGCGCCCACGGCTCCGACCTGCGAGAACTACACCAACTTCGGCAACAAGTCGGCGCTGGGCACCACGGGTCCGATCATCTTCAAGGTCGCGACCACGAGCGCCGCGACGGACAGCTTCTGCCCGGCGTCTGCCCCCAAGCGCGTGAAGATCACCATCTCCGCGTACTCCAGCACGCCCTTCCCGGCCACGTCCGCCGAGCTGAACGGCCTGTTCTACGTCCTGGTGAACGGCACCGCTCAGGCGCCTTCCATCAGCTCCTCCCAGGGTAACTACGTGGTCACGGGCACCAACCGGGATCGCGCGGACATCGTGGCCAACCTCTGCGTCGCGGCCTCGTCCAACACGGCCTCCCTTGGGTACTACTTCACGGGTGGCAACTTCTTCTGCTTCCAGTCCACCTACTAGTCAGGGCCGGATGAGGGGCACCTGAGTCCTGGGGCCCCTGAGCAGAAGTGGTTGTTTGGAGCCCCGCCCGGAATCTCGGGGCGGGGCTCTTCGTTTGGGCCCATCACAGCCTCCCGGGTCGGGCTTCGGTGAGAGCTGCGGGGGCCCATGAATTTCATTTAGCTCTTCCTCGTCTTGTTGGGTGCGCGCACGGGCATTCCGGCGACTTCACAAGGAGACTTCATGCAGTCACAGAAGCTGATGCGGATGTTCACCCTGGGGTTGGCTCTCGCTTCTCCTGTCGCTTTCGCTGGAGAGACCACGACCCAGGTGACCTGCCCCGAAGGGACCAAGCAGACCGGCTCGAAGGCGGACGGACTGTTCTGCCGGAAGCAGGACCTCGCGGGGGGCAACTTCGTCGCTCACGGCCCCTACCGCTCGTTCCACGCCAATGGGAAGAAGGCGGCGGTGGGCCAGTATGCGAACGGCTTCAAGACCGGCACCTGGTCGTTCTTTGACGAGGCTGGCAACGAGTACGGCAAGACGGAGTTCCGTGAGAACAACTACCACGGGAAGCGGTTCCTCTACTTCGCCAGCGGCAAGCCCCACTTCATCGAGGAGTACCAGAACGGGCTGAAGAACGGCGTGGTGCAGGAGCTGAGCGAGGACGGCAAGATCGTCCATCAGGCCCGCTTCGAGAACGGCAAGGAAGTCGCGGTCAAGTAGTCCAGGAGCACGTGGAAACGAGGGCCCTTGCCTGCTCCCAGGCTGGGGCCCTTCGCATTGCGGGGCTTTCCCTTGGGGCTCCAGCCAGCTAGGAACAGCATCGTGAAGGCCCCTTCCCTCGTTCCCGTCCTCTCCGCCATTCCTGTCTGCCCGGTGCCGCAGATGGGGTTGCGCGAACTTGAGCGCATCCGGCTCATCCTGCGAGGTGGCTCCGTCATTGACTGGCGGCGCATGCACTTCCAGACGAGGGATGAGGTGGACCGGTTCCTTCGTCTCTGTCAGCTGGACGTGTCGCGCTCCTTCGACGACGCCTGGGCACGAACGGTGCTCGCGGACGCCGTGGAGTACCTGCGCAAGACCTTTGACTACAGGGTCGCGGACGCGGTGGCCCAGCCAGAGGAGATCCACGACCTTTTCCTCTTCGCCTCCGGAGCGAAGGGCCTCGCGCGCTACCGGCGCATCGCCTGCATCGTCCTGAAGGTGATGCACGTCATCCAGCACATCGAGGGCCGCGATCTGCTCTTCCGGTTGGCTGCCTCCGAAGCCGAGCTGGCGGAGATGGTCACGGAGAAGGTGCTGGGGGTTGCGCGCGAGATGCAGGAACTGGGGCTGCCCGTCGTGGAGTTCGCGCACTCCATCAAGACGCGTGACTCCCTGGTGACGAAGCTGATCGCGAAGAAGGAGACCGTGGCGGCCCAGGTGTACGACCGCACGCGGTTCCGCGTCATCACCCGCACCCGCGCCGACCTGCTCCCGGTGCTCTACTTCCTCACGCAGCGCCTGTTCCCCTTCAACTTCGTCGTTCCGGGCCAGACGGAGAACACCCTGCTGCCGTTCAAGGGGCTCCTCGCGGAGAACCCCCACTTCGAGCAGTTCATCCCCCAACTCCACCTGGACCGGGACTTTGAAGACCGCGAGGACCGGACCGGGAATGCCTTCTCGGGAAGCTCCTACCAGGTCCTCAACTTCGTCGTGGATCTCCCCCTGCGGATGGATCCATATCTCCCTCCGCCGGAGAGCGACACCCGCCTTCGAAAGGGGCGGGTCACCTTCGCCTTGGTGGAGTTCCAGATCGCGGATGAGGAAACGGCCCGCCGCAATGAGGTCGGGGACAATGCCCATGAGAGCTACAAGCGCCGGCAGAAGCGACGGGTCCTCAACCGACTGAGTCGAGGACTGGTCGTGCCGAAGCGCCAGGGGTGATTCGTACGCTCAGGGCTTCCCGTGCAGCCACGTCCTCGACTGCCAGGCCTGCCCGGTAGGGCGCTTGCTTCCGCTAATGGTTGAGGCGGTAAACGTAGACACTTGCGGACAGTGCACTTTCTTCGGTCCAGGCAACCACAGGCTGTCCGTCTGAATCCATGGCGATTGACGGAGCGAAAGCAGGAGTCGCCGTTTCAGTCAGGGCATTGAGCGGCTGGCCAATGCTCTGCCACTGATTGGAAGTCCAACGCCTGACATGAATGCTTCTCTCAGAGTTGATGATTCCGCTCCAGGCGAGGACATGGGGGGACCCGATGCTCATGCTCAAGACGGGGAGAAGATCGCCAGTCGCTGCTCCGCTCACAGCGGCCGGAGAGGTCCAGGCGTTGCCCTCCCATCGTGTCCAATAGACCAACCCTTCTGACGACGGTTTGCCTGTGGGCACCTCAATCCAGGTGACCCAGGGGCGCCCATTGCTGTCGACGGCGATCGACGGTGAGAAAGCAAGCTGGCCAATCAGCTGATTGCCCAAAGGAAGGGAACCATTCCTGGCAACGCCGATGCCTCGGATTCCATCGCCAGGTCCAGAGAGATCGAGAACGCTATAGGCAACGTATGCGTCGCTGTTGGAGATGGATGCGGAGGGAGTTTCAGCTCGGATGTAGTTGCTGGGGATGGGCAATGCCGAGGCGCTCCAGGACGGACCTCCCGCTACCAGTTCGTAGGCCCTGATTTCTGCGAGGCCTTCATTTTGATGGTTTGCATAGAGCCGCAGTGTACCGGCTTCATTCAGTGCGAGCGCGGGCCAGCCCAGATAGTCGGAACCTCCGCTCTTTGGAATAGAAATGGTGGGTAGGGATTCCCAGGACGCCCCCATCCATCTCCGCGAGAAGATATCTCGTGTCATTCCATCTCCAGCGGCCTCCTGCCAGGCAACAACCGGCCGGTTGGATGAGTCGATGACCAATGTCGGGTGCGTCGCATCCGTGCCTATGGGGAGCAACCCACTCAAGGGGGCCCCCAAGGTGTTCCAGGCGTTTCCAGTCCAGCGTGCAACGTAGACGCTTTTGGTGTTTCCGTCCGACTCAGACCAGGCGACCACAGGTTGGTTGTTGCGGTCCATCTTCAACACAACATCCTCTGCAGAGGTCTTGCCTTCGTTTGCGCTGATGGCTCCTCCCAGGGGCAGCCACGCTGGCACCGAGAACGACCACGTTGGTGTGTCGAGCAAGATGTTGCCCGCGAGGTCCTCGAAGACGAGGCCCGTTCCAGGATCCAGGGTGACGTCGACGGTTTCCGGGGCCACCACGGGCTCCAGGGGCTTGAGGGTCAGTGTCCTTCCATCCGCGGAGACGCTGGCGGACTTTTGAATATAGGCGCCGCCGCTCGTCGTCACGTACACCGCGTTCTCCCTCATGGAGCGCGGATCCATGGGCTCGCTGAACGTGACCTGGATCGACTCGTTCACTCCAACGTTCGTGGCGTTCCTGGCTGGCAGGAAGGAACTCACCGTCGGAGCCGTCCGGTCGACGATGACCGTCCGAGCAGCGCTGACGAAGGAGACGCCGCCACGGGTCGCGCGGACTGACACCTGGTAGGTGCCTTCCGCCTCCTGGGTCGTGTCCCATGTGAATGCGTAGGGTGTTCCCGTGGGCTCCGCCAGCACACTGGCGTCCTTCAGGATCTCCACGGCCTCCGCGGAGCCTCCCTCCACCGTGAACTGGAGCAGCAGCGTTCCACGGGTGTACGCCGTGCCGGGCGTCGGCACGACCCAGTTCACGACCAGATCGCCAGCCTCCTTGATGGTCACCCCCAGGGTGGCCTGCTTCGTGACCGCACCGCTCCGGCCCTGGATCGTCAGCGAATAGGTCCCTGCCGCAGTGGACGTCCCGACGCCGATGCTCAACTGCGCACGCGTTTCCCCCGACGACAGGGTGGCTGGCTGGAGTTGGATGCCGGCGGGAGGGTTGAGGAGGCTCAACGTGACATCTCCTCCCTTCACCCCCGCCCATGCCAAGTGGACCTCACAATCCAGTGTTCCACCGGGAAGGACCTGTTCCTGCGTGGACATCACGGAGAGGGTGAAGTCCGCGTTGGGATCCGGCTGGGAGTCGCCCACCGGGTCTTCAATGGGCGGAATTTCGATGCATGCGGGGGCCAGGCCAACGCAGCTCAACAACATCAGGAGTTTCAGACGGGGCATGGGGGGCGCTTTGTGCAAGGGATGTTCCGAACAGTCCCGACGCGGCACCTTGCCATGGGTATCCAGGGGGAGGGATCTCCATCCCACCTGAGAGATGGCCGTGTGCTCCGCCCCCTAGAAATGCGTCTGCCCGCCGGCCCCCGGGA
>NZ_RAWI01001128.1 GCF_003612125.1 Corallococcus praedator | reverse complement strand
GCCGTCAGTGTGGGCGTTCGCAAGGCAGCAAACTGCACCGGTACGTTTTGGGCCTGCGTAGTCAGGCCAAGCGGAGCCGCCACAAGCAGGGCCGCTACGAACAGATTTTTCATAGTTGTAAACAGTTGAAACTAATTGATTATTAAAGCCTGTCAATGCACATTTATAGATCGTTTCCGCGTCACAGAAACAGTAGGTCAAAGCCAGACTCGTTGCCCAGCCACTGACGAATGGTTCCGCTGATACCCAGCATCCCCGTTAGCAGTGACCAGTCCGTCGACGGGTTGTCCATCCGCACGTCCGTTAGAAGCTGCTGGAGCCAGTGTTGGCCTTCGTGCCAAAAATCGGGACGTCCCGTGAGCAAATACAGCCGCCGGTACACCATGCTTAGCCCGGCCACGCCGTCGATCAGCCCCGGCGCGTCAATCC
>NZ_RAWI01001127.1 GCF_003612125.1 Corallococcus praedator | reverse complement strand
GTGCCAGTGCGCATCATCGGCGTGGCGGCCAAGAGCGAGTCGGCCTTCGGCAACTCCGAGGCGCTGAACGTGTTCGTGCCCTACACCACCGCGATGAGCCGCATCGTCAACCAGAACTACCTGCGCAGCATCACCGTGCGGGTGCGCGACGACGCGCCCAGCAGCGCTGCCGAACAGGGCATCAACCAGCTGCTGGAGCAGCGCCACGGCCGCAAGGACTTCTATGTGCTGAACACCGACAGCATCCGCCAGACCATCGAGGCGACCACGCAGACCATGACGCTGCTGATCAGCTCCATCGCCGTGATCTCGCTCATCGTGGGTGGCATCGGGGTGATGAACATCATGCTGGTGAGCGTGACCGAGCGCACCAAGGAGATCGGCGTGCGCATGGCCGTGGGTGCGCGCCAGAGCGACATCCAGCAGCAG
>NZ_RAWI01001126.1 GCF_003612125.1 Corallococcus praedator | reverse complement strand
GTACAGCGTGACCGGTGCGCCCACCTCCAGCGCGATGGCGTCGGCCACCGGCAACTGCACCAGCATCGCCGGTTGCGCCGGGTCGGCCACCTGCAGGATGCGCTCGCCGGTCACCACCGGCTTGCCGATCCAGTCGTTCGGGTCGCTGAACACCGCGACGCCCGCGCGCGGGGACAGCACGTTAGTGCGCGCCAGTTGCGCGGTCACCGCCGCCCATTCCGACCGGCGCTGCTGCGCCTTGCCGTTGAGCACCGTCAGCTCGCTCTTGCTCTGCGGGTTGTCGAAGGCGCGCTGGCTGGCCGCGAGCAACTCGGCGTCGGCCACGGCGACCTCCTTGCCCAGCACTTCGGCGCGGCTGCGCAAGGTGGTCTCGTCGAGCGTGAACAGCGGCGTGCCCGCCTCGACGGCCTGGTTCGGCCGCACCAGCAC
>NZ_RAWI01001125.1 GCF_003612125.1 Corallococcus praedator | reverse complement strand
TGGTCGTCAAGCCCAATCGATCAAATAGCCGAGCGCCCGATTCGGGCGGGCATTCGATCGACTTGGGCGAAGCCACCTCGCCGTCTTCACCTTCGGCACGGATGGCGGCAGCGATTCGCGCCCGCAACGCCAACAAGGGCATGAATTCTTCTGAGGCCACGAGCATCCAGACGGGAGCGATCGCACGGCGGGCCGTGCCAGTGCGAGCAATGACGACCATGACCAGAGGCAACTCCGGCAGCTCAGCAGGTAAAGCCGCCCTCAAACTTAGCGCCGAAGCACTGCTGATCGCCTATGCCAAAGGCAAGCGCGATTTCACCTGTCACGACCTCAGCTTGCTCAGCCTGCCACGAGCGATTTTATCCAACGCCAATTTTCACCAGTCGCGCCTGCACAAAGCGAATTTGCAAAACGCGAATTTATTTAGCGC
>NZ_RAWI01001124.1 GCF_003612125.1 Corallococcus praedator | reverse complement strand
CGTAACGCGGCCCGCGATCATGCGGCTCGACATGCCCGGCGGAAACAAGCCCAGCGAGTATCAGGTCGAAGATATATCCATTTCCGTTTCCCGCACACTGGACGGGCGTGGCGACATGCGCGGAGACGTGACGCTCACGCTCAGCGGCCTGCGTCCGCTCGACACGGCCATGCTGCATTGGGCACGCCCAGGTGAACCCGGTCAGGACGCTTCTCGGAACATGGTGGTGACGATCCCAGCCGGGGTGAACGCTTCAGCCGGTGGCGAGACACGCTACGAGTTGGACGGTGCCAAAGTGACCGGTTTCAACGCGTCGCATTCCGCCGGCAGTGCCATGACACAGGTCATGATTCAGGTCTCGGCACGTCGCGTCACCCTGAACGGGGTGGTGATGAACTAAAACGGGCGTTGCTGGCCTGCACTGGGTGTG
>NZ_RAWI01001123.1 GCF_003612125.1 Corallococcus praedator | reverse complement strand
CAATTCCCTGGATTTGGTCCTTCAAGCCCTGGGAGAAGCGACCATTGAAGCCGTGCAGGCCAACCGGAATTGGTTCGATGTTTGACTCGCCGTAAAGAGTGACCTCCGACTTCAGCGGGATCGTTAGAAGTACCGCCTTCCGATTAACAGGTCGGTCGTCGTCATCTCCGAAAACACGGTCACCGGTTACCGGATCGAACTTCGCGAGGATGATCTGGTACGCATATCCCTTGCTGCGGACGCGGTGGAACCGACCCTCAAGGTCTTCCACCTTGACATCCTCGAACGTGCTGGACCGACCGAAGTGAATTCGTTCCCCCGTGTTGTCGCTGCGGAATTCACTCCACGTCCACCCATCCATGCCCTCGGGGACACTGGACTTGGTTGCGAACCCGCCGTGCTTGAACCCGTACTCGACGCCGTTTTCGAG
>NZ_RAWI01001122.1 GCF_003612125.1 Corallococcus praedator | reverse complement strand
GAGGGAACGCGTCGCGGATGGCGACGACCAGGCGGTTGACGTCCACCAGCGTGTCGCCGATGGCGGGGGCCATCGTCTCCCAGAGGGACAGGTCCGCGCCGTCGTCGGGTTCAGCGGTGGTGGGCTCGTACTTCACGACGTTCAGGTGGCCCAACCGGTCGATGGCGATCGCGGCCGCCTGGTAGACCTTGCGCAGCCGTGCCGCGAAGTCCCGATCCATCAGGGACTCGAGCAGCGTTTCCAGGCGGGGAGGCAGGGCATCCTGCGGAGGGCGGTTCTTCGGCGCGACCATGGCGCGCCACCCTAACCCAGCCACCCCGTGCGCGGCAGAAGCTGGCGGGTGGGGACCTTCTCCGGGCTTTCCAGCGTACAGTGGTTGAACGGGGAGAATGCATGACAGTGCGCAACCATCGCAGGCGGTGGGTGACGG
>NZ_RAWI01001121.1 GCF_003612125.1 Corallococcus praedator | reverse complement strand
GGGTATCGGTTCCTTGCTGGTTCGTCGCGGGCTTGCGATGCTGGCGGATCGCGGCGAGGGGCTGGTCTTCGTGCTGGGCGAACCGGATTATTACGGCCGCTTCGGGTTCAGTGCCGATGCCGCGGCAGGCTTTACCTCAGCTTATGCCGGGCCTTATTTTCAAGTAGTTCGGCTGAAGCCCTGGGGGCCAACGTCCGGCGGGGTTCGCTACCCGAGCGCCTTCGACGGCCTGGGATAACGCCATGCCGCGCTACAAGCTCACGATCGAATACGACGGCACGCCATTTTTGGGCTGGCAACGGCAGGCCGACGGACTCACCATACAGGGCGTGCTCGAGACCGCGATCGCGCAACTCTGCGGCACACCGATTGCGCTGTATGGCGCGGGGCGCACGGATGCCGGCGTGCATGCGAGCGGGCAGGTCGCGCA
>NZ_RAWI01001120.1 GCF_003612125.1 Corallococcus praedator | reverse complement strand
CAGCGCCAATGCCTACCAGCACCAGCGTGACGAGCGCCGGCAGCGCCTGCGCCCCGAAGTGGGGTGGCAATGGCCAGACGAAGCTCCAGAGCGTCGCCGCCGCCGTGATGCCCACCCCCATCATCAGGAAGCGCAGCAGGCCATAGGTGAGCCGGGGCAGGCCCGCCTCCACCGACTCGGTGGCCAGCTCCAGCGAGCCCAGCGTCACCACCATCGCGGGCACCAACAACGTCGCGCCTCCGAACAGGGCTCGCACGGCGTCGAACGACGGCAGGACGAGCGTGAACCCGAACGCCACCAGCGTGCCCAGGAACGTCGCCACGAAGCTCTTCTGCAAATCCAGACGCTGCGAACGCAACGTGCCGAAGTGGATGACGCCCGCGAGGACCCCCACCACGAACGCCACGCCCATCTCCAGCCACGCCCCACCC
>NZ_RAWI01001119.1 GCF_003612125.1 Corallococcus praedator | reverse complement strand
GTGCTCCCGTAGTTTAGCGTCAGCCAATCCGCAACGAACTGGCGATCCCCTCCTGCTATGCCTTTACTCATCACCATTCTTGGCCTTATCGTCCTCATCCTGCTAATTTCGTACGTTCGGCTGCATACGTTTCTGGCTTTTTTAGTGGTCTCACTCGGTGTAGGATTGCTGCTGGGGATGCCGCCCACCCTGCTTTTGGGAGCGATTCAAACGGGCATTGGCAGCACATTGGGGTCCGTTCTGAGCATCATTGCGTTGGGAGCCATGCTGGGTAAGTTAGTGGCGCAAAGTGGAGCGGCTCAGCGCATAGCAACGAGTATGATGACGCTGGTGGGCGTCAAAAACGTTCGGTGGGCCTTTTTAGTAACGGGCTTCATCGTCGGATTACCGCTGTTCTATTCCGTCGGTTTTTTGTTACTGGCTCCCTTAGC
>NZ_RAWI01000111.1 GCF_003612125.1 Corallococcus praedator | reverse complement strand
GTTGGCGAACGCGGTGGAGGCGGCGAACAGGGCGGCGACGATGACGGTCTTCATGGATGGCTCCGGGGAACGACACGCCGACGCGGGATTGCATCGGTTGTTGTGCGCTGACCCAAGAGCACCCGCCGTGCCAGTCCCTGTTTTGAGCAACTTCGCGGGTTTCCCGGGGTGGGAGCGGATCCGCCATGGGGAGAATCTCCTCAGTTGCGATTGCAACAATGGGTGCAAGCTCCCCAGGCAGGCTGCCGGTGCTTTGACGGCACCAACGCTCTTCTGCAAGCTGTGACGCGCTCTGCCTTCCCGAGCGTCAGGCGCCGGGACCCTGTATGAGCATGTTGCCCGGCGGTCCTCGTCACGCATGTCGCGCGGCCAGGGGTCGGGAGAGATGGCGTATGCGGTACCTGCTGGTCGCATGGAGCACGGCGTGGCTGGGCCTGGGATGCGCCGCGACCATCCCGCCCGAGCGCCTGCAGGCCCAGGTGCTGGAGACGGAGCGCTGGCAGCGCGAGTACCAGTCCGAGCGCGAGCGCACCGAGGTGCTGGCGACGAAGCTGGCGGCGCTGGAGTCCGCGTTGGAGGAGCTGGCGCAGGAGCGGGCGGAGGCGGAGCAGGCGCGCGCTGAAGCCGAGCAGGGCCGTTCGACGGCGGTGGATGAGCTGGCGCGGCTGGAGACGGAGCGCCACGCGCTGGAAGAGCACAACGCGCAGTTGCTGGCGCGGCAGCGCGAGCTGGCGGCGCTGCACGAGGAGTTGTCGGACGTGTGGTACGAATCCGCGCTGGAGCGCGCGCGGCGCCGCACCCAGCCGCCCCTGCCGGGCGAGACGGCCACCGAGGCCACCCGGCCGGTGCCGTGACGTTTCCGGAGCAGCCCCGTCGTTGTCCGGGGCGCCTTCTTCATCAGAGTCTTCAAGGAGCGTGGGCGTGGCGATGAACTCGCGGACCCCCATCCGTGGCTACCGCGCGGGTTTCTTCTTCGTGGTGATGCTGTTGTCGGCCGTCACGGGCTTCATGCTCTGGACGGAGGTGCGCACCGGCCATCAGGTGGACGCGCTGGTGCTGGAGGCGCTGGAGCGCGCGAGCCTCATCGGGCGCATCCGCGTGGACGTGATGTCGCTGGAGTCCGCCATCGAGGCGCACGTGCGCTCCACGGGCGACGCCGAGCGCAAGGAAGCCGACGCGGTGATGGAGGACATCCTGGGCAGCATCCGCCGGGCCTCCGAGGCGTACATGCGCCACCTGCCGCCCGGGGAGAAGGAGGTCTGGCTGCGCTTCAACGGCGCGTGCCAGGGCCTGGCGGATCAGGTGCGCGCGGCGGCGGTGTTCTCCCGGCAGCGCGAGGCGGAGCGCGCCCGGCGCCACCTGGTGGAGAGCATCCGTCCGCTGGCGGCGGAGGTGGACACGCTCGCGGGGCAGCTCGCCACGGAGAACGCGGACGATGCGCGCGTGCTCGTGGGCCGGTTGGGGACGCTCCGGGTGCGCAACACGGCGCTGGGCGCGGGCACCACGCTGCTGGCCATCCTCCTGTCGACGCTGGTGGGCTGGCACATCATCCGGCTGCTCAAGCGCCAGGACGCGACCATCCAGGGGCAGTTCGAGGAGTTGGGGCGGCACAACCAGGAGCTGGATGCCTTCACCAGCCGCGTGGCGCATGACCTGATGGGGCCGCTGTCCCCGCTCAAGGGCTACCTGACGCTCATCCGGCGCTCGGGCGCGGTGAAGGACCCGGGCGCGCTGGAGATGATCTCCCAGTGCGAATCCAGCGCGGTGCGCATGGGCGAATTGATTGAAGCGCTGCTGCGCTTCTGCCGCGCGGGCAACCGGGGCGATGGCACGAAGGGCGAACTGGACACGGCGGTGAGCACGCTGCTGTTGGAAGTGAGCCAGACGGCGTCGGCGCTGGGCGTGGCGTTGGAGCGCGAGCTGGAGCCGGGCGTGCTGGTGGACTGTCCCGCGCAGCTGCTCCAGGTGGTGGCGCGCAACCTCTTGTCCAACGCGGTGAAGTACACGGCGGGGCGGCCGGATCCGCGCGTGAAGGTGCGGGTGGCGACGGAAGGGACGGACGCGGTGGTGGAGGTGACGGACAACGGGCTGGGGATGAGCGCGGCGACGCAGGCGTCGCTGTTCCAGCCGTTCTTCCGGGCCGCGGAGGTGCGCGGCATTCCGGGGCATGGCCTGGGGCTGGCCACCACCCGGCGCGTGGTGGAGGCGCACGGGGGCACGCTCACGGTGCATTCAGAAGAAGGCAAGGGCACGCGGATCCACGTCCGGTTCGCACGAGCAGCGCGCACGGCGGCGCCGCTTGTGGTGGAGTCCGGCGCGCAACGGGACTCCACCTCCATCCGCAAGGCCTCATGAGCTCAGCCCGAATCCTCGTCGTGGATGATGACCCGCATGCGCGGGACCTGTTGCAGCGCCTGCTGGGCGTGCTGGGCCCGGTGGTGCAGGCGGCGGACCCGAAGGGCGCGGCGGAGCGGATGGGTGAGCAGGCCTTCGACCTGGTCCTCACGGACATGGCGATGCCGGACCCCGGCGACGGGCTCAAGGTGCTCCAGACGGTGCGCTCGAACCTGCCGGACACGCCGGTCATCGTGGTGACGGCGTTCGGCAACATCGAGGGCGCGCTGGACAGCATCCAGCAGGGCGCCTTTGACTACCTGTCCAAGCCCTTCGACGTGGACGCCATCATGCGGGTGGCGAAGCGGGCGTTGGAGCAGAAGCGGCTGGTGGAGGAGAACCGCACGCTGCGCAAGCAGGTGGAGCGCACGTCGCTGGTGGGCCGCAGCCAGGCGCTGCTGGAGGTCTACAAGCAGGTGGCGAGAGCTGCGACCAGCAACGTGCCGGTGTTGATTACCGGTGAGACGGGCACGGGCAAGGAGATGGTGGCGCGGGCGCTGCACAAGCGCTCGGCGCGCTCCAGCGGGCCGTTCATCCCCATCGACTGTGGCGCCATCACGGAATCGCTGATGGAGAGCGAGCTGTTCGGCCACGCGAAGGGCAGCTTCACGGGCGCGTCGGGCGCTCGGCGCGGTCTGTTCGAGGAGGCCAACGGCGGCACGCTCTTCCTGGATGAGATTGGCGACGTGGGGATGAAGGTCCAGTCGCAGCTCTTGCGCGTGCTCCAGGAGG
Organism: Corallococcus praedator; assembly: GCF_003612125.1. GTDB lineage: Bacteria > Myxococcota > Myxococcia > Myxococcales > Myxococcaceae > Corallococcus > Corallococcus praedator. Next base: position 21,462 of record NZ_RAWI01000111.1, on the reverse strand, counting down.
GGGAGATCCGCCGCGTGGGCGAGAGCGTCCCGGTGAAGGTGGACGTGCGGGTGCTGGCGGCGACGAACAAGGACTTGAAGGTCCGGGTGACGGATGGGTTGTTCCGCGAGGACCTCCTGTACCGGCTGGACGTGGTGCACCTGCACCTGCCGCCGCTGCGCGAGCGGCGCGAGGACATCCCGGCGCTGGTGGAGCACTTCGCGGCGCTGCACGCGCGGGGAGGGGTGCGGCCGGTGGTGACGGCGGACGCGATGGCGCGGCTCACGGTGTACGACTGGCCGGGCAATGTGCGGCAGTTGGAGAACGTGATGGCGCGGGCGCTCGCGCTGAATGTCACGGGCGTGCTGGGGCCGCCGGACTTCCCGGAGCCCATCGGTGACGCGCCCAAGCGGCTCACCGGCCTCGCGGGCGACTTGCCGAGCCTCGCGGAGCTGTCGCGGCGGTACGCGGCGCACGTGCTCCAGCACGTGGGTGGCAACAAGAGCGAGGCGGCGCGGCTGTTGGCCGTGGACCGCAAGACGCTCTACAAGTTGCTGGAGACGCCCGAAGCGCCGGAGGGCATTCCTCCCGCCGAGGGACGGAGCTGATCCACGCGTCGCCCGAGGACGGCGGGGCGCGCTTTCCACCGGTCGTGGCAATGGCCGCTGCGAGCGCACGCCCTGCCCACCCACGCGGTTTCGCGCGCAGGAGATCGCACCTGGGCCGACGTTGAGGATGTCGGCGGGGACCCGTACCGTAGCGGCCTGTATGCGCCGCTGGTTCCCCCTCGGACTCCCCCTGATTCTCTTCGCGTGCGCTCCGGTGGAGCCGCCCGCTTCTCTCTCTCCAGCGGATGCAGGCAGTGCGCGTGCCGTGACGGAGCTGGCGTCCGTGGCCTCGTCGCCCGATGCCGAACCTCGACCGGCGCAGTCCGCTGAGGCGCTGCGCTCCGCGTGGCAGGCCACCACGCCGGAGCCGTCCGAGGATGGCGGCGTGGCGCATGCCACGGCCTCGGCGCTGATCGAACCCTTGGAGCTTTCGGAGGACGGTGGCGCGAGTGGCGCGTTGTCGCTGGAGCCTTCGCTCTCGCAGACCCCGTCCCGTGGTTCGAACTCCGAGGCCTTGCCGGGCGAGGAGGAAACGCAGCTCATCACCGAGTCCGAGGTCCCCGTGCTGGAACTGGGACCCGATGGCGAACCACTGCTCGATGCCGATGACTTCGCCCAGGAGCCCGTTCCCCCCGTCGCCGTGGAACCCTTGCCGGGGAGCACACCCGTCGCGGACGTAGGCTCAGGGACGAACGGAACGCCGCCTGCCGTGGATCCGGACTCCGACGACGCCCCCGTTCCGGACGAACCCCTCGCGGTCCTCGACGCGGGCATGGAGCCCTACGCCATTCCCTACGCGCCGGATGCGGGCTCGCTGCGCGTGCGCCGTTCCATCGCGGTGCGCTCGGAGCCCCGGCAGGACTCTCCGCCCCTGGGCACCGTCGCCCAGGACATGCGCGTGACCTGGCAGGAGGGCGCGATGCGCGGGCCCGACTGCGAGACGTGGGTGCACCTTCAGCCCCGAGGCTGGGTGTGCGAGCGCTACCTGGAACAGAACTTCCGCGAGCCCCGCGTGCGCACGCTGCCGCGCGTGGAAGAGGGCGCGCTCACGCCCGGCATCTACGCTCGCGTCGTGGGCCGTCGCGTGCGCGCCTATCCCAGCCTCGCGCTCGCCCGCAGGCGCAAGCAGGGCATGCTGCTCAAGGGCTCCGTGACCGTGAAGCTCCAGGGACAGGTCAAGGTGGGCCGGCGCACCTTCTGGCGCACGTCGGACGGCCAGTACTTCGAAGCGCGCGTGCTGCGCGAACACCGTCCCTCCGACTTCAGCGGCCTGGACGCGGAAGCGCTTGCGTCGCTGCCCATGCCCTTCGCGTGGGCCCAGTCCCGCGGCGCTCCCCGCTCGGACGTGGTGGTGCGCGTGGCCCCGGACTCCCACGCCGACCGTGAGACGGTGCTCCCTCCCCGCACGCTCGTGTCCGTGCGCGAACTGTCCCCGGATGGCCAGTGGGTGCGCATCGCGGAGGACCACTGGGTGGCTCGCGATGATCTGCACGTCGCGTGGTCGCTGGCGTCCCCGTCCATCGTGGAGCCCGGCGCGCGGTGGCTGGACGTGGACCTGGAGTCCCAGGTGCTCATCGCCTACGAGGGCGACCGTCCCGTCTACGCCACACTCATCTCCTCCGGCAGCCCCGGCACCGACACCCCCGAGGGCCTGTTCCGCATCTGGGTGAAGTTCGCCGAAGCCGACATGACGGGCAGCATGGGCAACGCCAGCTATCGCGTCGCCACCGTGCCGTGGACCATGTTCTTCGAAGGCGACTTCGCGCTGCACACCGCCTACTGGCACGACCGTTTCGGTGAGCCGGTGAGCCACGGCTGCATCAACCTGGCCCCGAAGGACGCGCGCGTCCTCTACGGGTGGACCACCCCCGACGTGCCCACCGGCTGGTCCATGGCCCACGCGATGCCCGACGACCCGGGCACCTGGGTGCGCATCCGGGGACAGGCCCGCGTCCAGCCGAAGAAGCGCCGAGGCGGCGCGCCCGTGGTCGCCACCGTCAGCGACCTGTGAGCCCGCGGCTCAACCGCCCAGCACGGACACGGTGACGCGGCGGCGGTGCGGCGACGTGCGGTGCTCCCAGACGTAGACGGCCTGCCACGTGCCCAGGTTTGCCTCGCCGTCCTTCACCGGGATGCTCAAGGTCACCTGCGTCAGCACCGAGCGCACGTGCGCGGGCATGTCGTCCGGCCCTTCCGCGTCGTGCTGGAACAACGGGTCGCCGTCCTTCACCAGCCGGGAGAAGAACGCCTCCAGGTCACGCTGGACGACGGGGTCCGCGTTCTCGCTGATGATGAGCGACGCGCTCGTGTGGTGAAGGAACAGCGTGCACAGGCCGTCGCGGACGCCCGTGCCCTTCACCGCCCGCTGCACCTCGTCGGTGATGTCCACGAGGCCCCGGCCCCGCGTGGACACCGTCAGCTCCTTCGCCTGATACACGCGTCCTCCGTCCAGCGGGTCAGCGTCCGTCCAGCCGCTTCACGAGGAACGCGGCCAGCTGCTCCAGCTCCTCGGTGGTGAGCGTGTGCCCGCCGTCGAAAGGTAGGAACTCCACCGGCATCCCCGCCTGGGTCAGCAGGTCGCGCAGGCGCTCGCCTTCCTGGAAGGGCAGCACCGCATCCTGCCGGCCATGCCCCTGGAACACCGGCAGGGCCGACCGCGCGCGGGCCTTGGGCTTCCACTCCTCTTGCGCGACCACCGCGCCGGACAGCAGGCACAGGCCGGCGGGGGACTCCTCCAGCCGCAGCGCCACGTCCGTGGACACCATCGCGCCCTGGCTGAAGCCGCCCAGCACGATGCGGCCAAAGGGCTGCTGGAGCGCCGCCACCGTGCTCATCAGCGCACGGCGCGCGGCGGGCATCCCCGGGGGCACCTCGCGGGCGAACTGCTCCCAGTCCCGCTGCTGCCCCATCAACACCGACTCCGGCAGCGCGAACCACGCTCTCCCCTGCGGCATGCCCAGGTTCTCCAGCGACAGCGGCGCCTCCGGGAACACGAAGCGCGCGGCCTCCGCCAGCCTGGGCGCGGCGGTCACCAGCTCCGGCGCCAGACTCACCAGGTCCGTGCCGGAGGCGCCGAAGCCGTGGCTGAGCACGACGACCAGGTCCGGCTTCGCGCCCTCCGGGAGCGCGTCCACCACGACGCAGTTCAGCTCGCCCAGCTTCGTGCGCACCGCGCGCGGACGGACGCTCACGGCTGCGCGTCGCTGATGGTGATGTGCTGGATGACCACGTCCGCGTCGGGCCGGTCCTGGCGGTTGCGCGGCACGTTGCCAATCTTCTCCACCACCTCGTAGCCCTTCACCACCTCACCGAAGATGGTGTGCCGGCCGTTCAGGTTCGACGGCGTGCTGGTGGTGATGAAGAACTGGCTGCCGTTGGTGCCCGGGCCCGCGTTGGCCATGGCCAGGATGCCCGGCTTGTCGAAGCCGCGCATGCTCTTGAACTCGTCGTCGAAGCGGTAGCCCGGGTCGCCCCGGCCGGTGCCCGTGGGGTCGCCGCCCTGGATCATGAAGCCCGGGATGACGCGGTGGAAGATGGCGCCGTCGTACAGCGGCTTGCCCTCCACGCGCTCGCGCGTCTTGGGGCTGATCCACGGCTGCTCGCCGGTCGCGAGCCCCACGAAGTTGGACACCGTCTTGGGGGCGTCCTTGGAGAAGAGCTTCAGGACGATGGTGCCCTGGTTCGTCTCCATGGTGGCCCAGAGGTCCTGGCCCTCCAGCGCCTTCTTCTGGAAGCCCTTCGCGGAGGCCGCGTCCGTCTGCAGGCTCACCGTGCGGGTGGCCGCCGCGGAGTTGGAGGGGGTCGGGGATGCCTTGCCGCCTTCGGACTCCTTGTCCTTGGAGCACGCGGTCAGGGCGAGGCAGAGGAAACCAACGGTCAGGAATGGGGTGCGCATGGCGGGCGCATCCTAGCGGCTTTCGACATGGCCACGGCGTGCTAAAGAGTGCGTCCATCCCCGGAGGTTTCCCCTGTGACAACCGGACAGGAATGGCTGGTTGACGCGAGCGGCTGCGCGCCGGAGCGGCTCAAGGACGCGCCCGCGTTGGCGGCCCTCTTCGAGGAGCTTGTCGTCGTCCTGGACCTGAAGGTCGTGGGCCAGCCCCAGTGGCACGTCTTCCCGGAGCCCGGGGGCATCACCGGCCTGGCGCTGCTGGCCGAAAGCCACCTGACCGTCCATACCTTTCCGGAGCACGGCTTCGCCGCGCTCAACGTCTATTGCTGCCGCACCCGCGCGCGTCCGGACTTCGACGCGCTGGTGGCCCGCCACCTGGGGGCCACGTCGTGCCGCGTGCGTGAGTTGTCGAGAGGGGTGGAGGCGTGACGCAGGGGGCGTGTCCGTCGTGTGGGGCGAGCGTGGAGTTCACCGCCGGGTCGGCGCAGGTGGTGGTGTGCGGCCACTGTCAGACCGTGGTGGCGCGCGTTGGCGCGGAGCTGGAGGCGCACGGCCAGGTGGCCCGCGTCGTGGAGACCGACTCCCCGCTGCGCCTGGGCCTGGAGGGGCGCATCAACGGCACCTCGTACCAGCTCGTGGGCCACCTCCAGAAGGACCACGGCGCCGGCCCCTGGGACGAGTGGTACGTGGAGATGTCCGACGGCCGCACGGGCTGGCTCAGTGAGTCCGAGGGCGCCTTCCACCTGCTCTTCGATGGCGGCGTGGAGGAGGGCCTGCAACTGGACTCCCTCCACCCGGGCGAGCGCCTGCGGCTGCGCAACCGTCCCCTGGTGGTGGAGGAGCGGGGCCACGGGCACGTCACCGCCGCGGAGGGCCAGCTCCCCAGCGACGTCGATCCCTCCCAGGACTCCTGGTACGTGGACGCCACGGGCCCCCGGGGCCTGTTCGTGTCGCTGGACTTCGGCTCGCGCGACCGCGACCCGGAGGTGTTCCTGGGCCAGAAGCTGGAGCTGTCGCAGCTGGGCATCCCGGCCGGGGACCTGCGACCGCGCGTGCGCAAGGCGCAGCTGCAGCAGGCGCGCTGCACGAACTGCAACGGTCCGCTGGAGCTGCGCGCGCCGGATCAGACGCTGCGCGTGGCGTGCCCGTACTGCGGCGCGCTGATGGACGCGAGCCAGGGCAAGCTGTCGTTCCTCAAGCTGCTCCAGAAGCCGGAGCTTCCCGCGGACATCCCCCTGGGCGCGAAGGGCACGCTCGACGGGGCGGAGTGGATCTGCATCGGCTACCAGGAGCGCTCGTGCACGGTGGAGGGCACGCGCTACCCGTGGCTGGAGTACCTGCTCTACCACCCGGCGCGCGGCTTCACGTGGCTGATGGAGTCCAACGGCCACTGGGTGTTCCTCAAGCCGCTGGCGGCCGGTGACGCGGAGGTCGTCCCGCATGTCTCCGCGCACTACGAAGGCCGGCGCTACAAGGCCTTCCAGTCCGTCCAGGCCGTCACCGACGCGGTGGTGGGCGAGTTCTACTGGAAGGTGACCCGGGGCGAGACGGCCCAGGCGACCGAGTACGTCGCGCCGCCGTACTCCGTGAACGAGGACGCCACCGACAACGAGGTCTCCTACACCCACGGCGAGTACCTGACGCCGGAGCAGGTGCGGGACGCGTTCAAGTTGAAGGAGCCGCTGCCCCGCCCCCGGGGCATCGCGCCCAGCCAGCCCAACACGCGCCGCCAGGCGCTGTGGAGGACGCTGAAGTGGACGGGCGTCTGGCTGCTGGGCCTGTTCGCGCTGTCGGCCTTGCTCCACGCGCGGGCGCTGAACGCGCAGGTGCTGGACCTCCAGGTGCGGGTGGCCCCGGATGCGGTGTCGGGCACGCCTGGCGCCATGCACTTCAGCGAACCGTTCGAGCTCACCCGCGATGGCAACATCCGGGCGGAGGTGGCCATGTCCACCACGCTCGACAACTCGTGGGTGGGCGTTCAGGGCGACCTGGTGAACCAGGACACGCAGGAAGTGGTGAGCTTCTACGAGGAGATCAGCTACTACCACGGGCGCGACAGCGACGGCTCCTGGAGCGAGGGTGGCAACCACGGCAGCGTGTTCCTGTCCACGGTGCCCAAGGGGACGTACGTGCTGCGCACCACCACGTCGTTCGACCCGGCGATGAAGTTCAAGTCGAACCTGCAAGGCGTGGGCTACCGGGTGCAGCTGACGCACGACACGCCGAACGAGAGCTGGTTCGGCATCGCGCTGGTGCTGCTGCTCTTGGGGCCGGGGCTGTCGTTCATCAGCGCCCACGGCTTCGAGACCGAGCGCTGGAAGGAAAGCAACCTGCAGTAGGGCTCCCTTCAAGGGGAGCACGGTGGAGGTGGACGATGAGGTTCCTGGGTGGGGTCGTGCTGCTGGCCTATGCGTGGGCGACCTATACGGGCTGGGCTCCTTTCAGCAATGAGGAGCGCGGGAAGGTGACAGGCGATGTGCGGCGCGGCCCCGGCGGCGTGCTGCTGTGGACCGGTGGATTCATGGGAGGCAAGTGATGCTGCTGCTCGGAGTGGTGGTCACCCTGCAGGGAGTGCTGGCGAGCGTCATCTATTCGCTCATCGGTCTGGTGGTGTTCGTGGCCGGCTTCTACGTCATCCGCCTCATCCTCCCGTACGACGTGCACAAGGAGATCGAGGTCGACCAGAACACGGCGCTGGGCATCGTCATCGGCTCCTTCATCCTGGGCCTGGCCATCATCATCGCGGCGGCCATCGGCGGCTGAACGACGTGACGCTTTGAACAAGACGCTGCTGTTTCTCACCGTCCTCGTCATCGCGACGTGTGGGCTCATCTACGAGCTCATCGTCGGGACGCTCGCCAGCTACCTGCTGGGGGACAGCATCACCCAGTTCTCCACCGTCATCGGCGGCTACCTGTTCGCCATGGGCATCGGCAGCTACCTGTCGCGCTTCGTGGAGCGCGGGGTGGCCCAGCGCTTCGTCGAAATCGAGCTGGCCGTGGCGCTCGTCGGCGGCCTGTGCGCGCCGATGCTGTTCCTCTCCTTCACGCTCACCAGCATCTTCCCCGTCATCCTCTACGGCAGCGTGCTGGCCATTGGCACGCTGGTGGGGCTGGAGATTCCGCTGCTCCTGCGCATCCTGCAGGACCAGCTCAAGTTCAAGGACCTGGTCAGCCAGGTGCTGACGTTCGACTACCTGGGCGCGCTGGCCGCCAGCGTGGCCTTCCCGCTGCTGCTCGTGCCCAAGCTGGGGCTGGTGCGCACGTCGCTGCTCTTCGGCCTGTTGAACGCGGCCGTGGGCCTGTGGAGCACGTGGCTGCTCGCTCCGGTGCTGGCCAACCCCGTGCGCCTGCGCATCAAGGCGGTGCTCCTGTGCATGGGGCTGCTCGTGTGCTTCGCGATGGGGGACCGGCTCACCACCTTCTACGAGGACCAGCTCTACGCGGACGACGTGGTGCACGCGACCAGCTCCCCGTATCAGCGCATCATCGTCACGCGCGGCAAGCGGGGCTTCTCGCTGTTCCTCAACGGCAACCTCCAGTTCGCCAGCATCGACGAGTACCGCTACCACGAGCCCCTGGTGCACCCGGCCATGGGGCGGGCCCGGAAGCTGGACCACGTGCTGATTCTGGGCGGCGGGGACGGGCTCGCGGCGCGCGAGGTGCTGCGCTACCCGGAGGTGAAGTCCATCACGCTGGTGGACCTGGACCCCGCCATCACGCAGCTCGCCACGGGCTACAAGGAGCTGGCGGAGCTCAACGGGCACTCGCTCACGCACCCGAAGATGCGCGTCATCAACACGGACGCGATGCAGTTCCTCACCGAGGGCACCGGCACCTACGACGTGGTGGTGGTGGACTTCCCGGACCCCAACAACTTCGCGCTGGGGAAGCTGTACACGACGGGCTTCTACAAAATCCTGAAGAAGCGCCTGTCGCCGGGCGGGGTGGCGGTCATCCAGAGCACCAGCCCCCTGTTCGCGCGGCGCTCGTTCTGGTGCGTGGAGACGACGCTGAAGGCCGCGGGCTTCTGGACGCAGCCGTACCACTCGCTGGTGCCGTCCTTCGGGGAGTGGGGCTACGTGATGGTGGCGCTGGAGCCGCCCGGCCGGCACCGCCCGCTGCCGGAGGGGCTGTCGTTCCTGGATGAAGACACGCTGGAGGGCATGTCGCGCTTTCCTCCGGACATGGCGCCCCTGCCGGCGGAGGTGAACCGGCTGAACAACCAGGTGCTGGTGCACTACTACGAAGAGGAATGGCGTCGGTGGAACTGACGCGGCGGGAGCTGGTGGCCGCGTTCCTGGGGGCCTCCGTGGCGAGCGCGTGTCAGCGCCAGCAGGCGCCGCGCCCGCCGGTGCCGGGCGCCATCGTGGACCGCGCGGTGGACACCGGCCACAAGCTGCGCGGCGGTCCGCTGCCCCGCGCGGAGGCCTTCGAGTCGGTGGACGTGCTGATTGTCGGCGCGGGCGCGGCGGGGCTGTCCGCCGCGTGGCGTCTGGCCGGCGCGGGCGTGAAGGACGTGCGCGTCGTGGAGCTGGAGGCGGAGGCTGGCGGCACGTCGCGCTCGGGAAGGAACGCCGTGTCCGCGTACCCGTGGGGCGCGCACTACCTGCCGTCGCCCCTGGAGGACCGGGGGCCGGTGATGCGGCTGCTGCGAGAGATGGACGCCGTCACCGGCGTGGACGCGGAGGGCCATCCGTCGTTCGCGGAGGAGCTGCTCATCCAGGAGCCCGACGAGCGGCTCTTCTACCGGGGCCACTGGTACGAGGGGCTGTACCTGCGCGCGGGCGCGAGCGGGAAGGACCTGGAGGAGCTGGAGCGCTTCGATGCGCGCATGAACGCCTTCGCCGCCGCGCGCGACGCGAAGGGACGCAAGGCCTTCGCGGTGCCCGTGGCGCTCTCCAGCGACGACGCGGAGTGGACGGCGCTGGATGCGCTGAGCATGGCGCGGTGGCTGGAGACGGAGGGCTTCCATTCGCCCCGGCTCAAGTGGTTCGTGGACTACGCGTGCCGCGACGACTACGGCACCACCTCCGAGCACGTCTCCGCCTGGGCGGGCATCTGGTACTTCGCCGCGCGGCAGAACGGCCAGGGCGAGCGCAGCGACGGCTTCCTGTCCTGGCCGGAGGGCAATGGCCGGCTGGTGCGGCAGTTGTCGTCGTCGCTGGGGCCGCGCCAGGTGGAGCCGAACGTGCTGGTGCACACCGTGGAGCCGGGGGAGGGCGGCTGCCGCGTGCATGCGCTGGATGCGCGCACCGGAGCGCCCCGCGCCTTCCAGGCCCGGCAGGTGGTTCTGGCGTGTCCGCGCTTCGTCGCCGCGCACGTGGTGGCGCCGTGGCGCGAAGCCCGGCCCGCGTGGATGGACGCCTTCGTGTACAGCCCGTGGGTGGTGGCGAACCTGACGCTGTCGGGGCCGCCCGCGTCGCGCGGCTTTCCGCTGGCCTGGGACAACGTCCTCTATGAGAGCCAGAGCCTGGGCTACGTGGTGGCCACGCACCAGTCGCTGCGCCAGGACGAGCGCGGGCCCACGGTGCTCACGTGGTACCTGCCCATGGCCGGCGCGGACGTGAAGGCGGAGCGCGACAAGGCCCTCTCCGCCACGTACGCGGACTGGGAGGCGCTGGTGATGGCGGACCTGCTGCCAGCGCATCCGGGCGTGGGCGCGCTCACGCAGCGGCTGGAGGTGCAGCGCTGGGGGCACGCGATGATCCGCCCCGCGCCGGGCTTCCTCTGGGGCAAGGCGCGCGAGGCCGCCGGGGAGAGCCTGGGCCGGCACCTGCACTTCGCGCACACGGACCTGGGAGGCATGGCCCTGTTCGAGGAGGCCAACTGGTTCGGGGTGCGCGCCGCGGAGCGGGCCCTGGCGGGAATGGGGCGGAGCACCGCCAGTTGGTTGTGACCGCCGTTTCGGGAGGGATGGACCCCATGCAGGACAAGCGCTTCAGCCGGTCGGAGTTCCTCGCACTCAGCAGCCTGCTCGCGGGCTCCACGCTGTTTCCGTCGCGGGGCGACGCAGCCCCGGATGGCGGCGTGGCCCCGGTGCGCGCGGCGGGGAGCACGACCCCGGCCCGGGCTCCGGCTGGTGGGGTGGCGGTCCCCGCGCAGCCCTCGCAGGCGGAGTTCGAACAACTGCGGCGCGGCTGCACCGCGTCGCTGACGGCGGGCTCCACGGCGGATGACGGCGCGGAGTACGTGCGCATCGGCGAATGGATGCAGCGCCAGAAGCTGTCCAGCGACGTGTACGGCAACGGCGACTTCGTGCAGGCGTTCGAGAAGCGCATCGCGGACCTGCTCGGCTTCGAGGACGCGTGCTTCATGCCCACCGGCACCATGGGCCAGCTCATCGCGCTGCGCATCTACGCGGACTCAAGCGGCGTGCGGACCGTGGGCGTGCACCCGTCGTCGCACCACGTGATGCACGAGGACGACAGCTACGCGGTGCTGCACCAGCTGCGCGCCGTGTACCTGGGGCCTTGGACGCGGCCGTTGCAGGCGGAGGACGTGGCCCAGGCGAAGGAGGCGATTGGCACCGTCAGCCTGGAGCTGCCGGTGCGGTGGCTGGGCGGACAGCTTCCGACGTGGGAGCAGCTCGCCGCGCTCAAGCGCACCTGCCGCGAGCGCAAGGTGAAGCTGCACATGGACGGCGCGCGGCTGTGGGAGAGCCAGCCCTTCTACGGCCGCTCCTACGCGGACATCTGCAAGGGCTTCGACTCCGTCTACGTGTCCTTCTACAAGATGGTGGGCGGCATTGGCGGCGCGATGCTGGTGGGCAACCGCGACTTCATCCGCGAGTCGCGCGTGTGGCGCCACCGGCACGGCGGCAACCTGTACCAACTGGCGCCCTACGTGGCCTCCGCCGCCATGCGTCTGGACCCGGCGCTGGCCGCCATCCCCGGCTACGTGCAGCGCGCGAAGGCCGTCACCACGCTGCTGGCGGCGGACCCGCGCGTCACCGTGTTGCCGCAGCCCGTGCAGACGAACATGTTCCACGTGTTCCTGCGCGGCACGCCCGGGGCGTACAGCCGCCAGCGCGACCGCATCGCGCGCGAGGACAAGGTCTGGGTGGCGGGGGGCTTCGGACAGACGCGCGTGCCCGGCGTCGTGTCCACGGAGCTCCAGGTGGGCGAGGGGCTCGGGCGCATCAGCGACGCCGACGCGGCCCGGGCCTTCCTGCGCCTGCTCGAAGCGAGCTGAGCGACCCGGGGGCAGGCCGGTGTCCAAAGGCAGACACCGGCCGGACTGAAACAGAGACACCGTGTGTCAGGCAGGGTGCGTCAGGCCGCCTTCTTGACGCTGAACTGCGGCTCCTGCTGCTGCTCGTTCAGGAAGAACTCGGAGTCCAGCAGCATCCCGATGCCGCCCTTGTCGTTGTAGAAGGCGATGGGGCCGTGCGCGGTGAAGTGGACCTGCGACTCCTCCAGCGCGGTGGTGGCGGGGTGCTCCGCGCCCAGCGGCTCGAACTCGTAGTCGCCCGGACGGGTGATGCCCATGCGGTCCTGCGTCGAGCCGGAGAGGATGAAGATTTCGGCCGGTCCCAGGTGACGGTGCGGCGCGAACACCGCGCCCTTCTCCATCTTGAGGATGGCGCTCCACACGCCCGTCTCCGCGCTCACGCGCAGCAGGCGGTAGGAGGTTCCGGGACCCAGCGGCTTCCACTCCAGATCCGCGGTGTGCACCAGGACATCCATCATCGTCTTTCCGGACATGACACCCTCCACGGTCAGCACTGCCTGTGTGTCGTTGTCCATGATAACGCCCAACATGGAAATCCTTGCAAGTTTGTCTCACGCACAAGGTAGTCGCGTTAGACACGTTGCCCTCTGGCCATGCCGTGCAGCGGAAGATTCCACGGCAACTGTTCACACAGGACGCTCACGGTCGCATTTTCTGATCAGACAGAACGCAGGGTGGGGGGCGGACCCGCGTGGAAACCCGCATGAGGGGCGATGTGTCACCCCTGTTCTTGAGACACCCGCAGCGAACCCGGAGGCTGCTCGCCTGCACTTCCAGGCGAAGTTGTCGGTGTTCGGCATGCGCGGGGAAATCTAGGCGGGCTCTTCCTCCGCCAATGCGTCGTCCTGAGCCGAAGCCGCGGCGGCCTTCGCGTCGTAGGCCCTGCGCGCTGCCTCCACCTGTTCGCGGCGCGCGAGCGCCCAGTGGGCCAGGGCGTTGAGCGGCGTCAGCACGTCGCGGCCCATCTCCGTGAGCGCGTAGTCCACCCGGGGAGGGATGGTGGGTGTCACGGTGCGCGTGAGATAGCCGTCGCGCTCCAGCCCGCGCAGCGTGGCCGTCAGCATCTTCTGGGACACCGTGCCGATGGTCCGGCGCAGCTCGCTGAAGCGCAGGCTGCCGTCCGCCAGCAGGACGATGACCAGCACCGACCACTTGTCACCGACGCGGCCAAGGACGTTTCCGACCGAGCGGCAGACGTCGGAGGGGAGGTCGAGGTTACCGAGTTTCATCCAGGTGCCTTCTTGAAGTGCGCAGCGGTTCCCAACATATACCCACTCTCCTTTTGAAACCTGCTCTCCAAGGGGTAGGACGAGGTGGGTCAAGTCATGGGTGAGGCGCCGAAGAACGACGTGGTGCTGGTGACGGGAGGGTCCGGGTACCTGGGGGGTTGGACGGTCGTCGCCCTGTTGAAGCAGGGCTACCGGGTCCGGACGACGGTGCGGAGCCTGGGGCGGGAGGCGGAGATCCGGGCTGACGTCGCCACGCAGGTGGACGCGGGGGACCGGCTCTCCTTCTTCGCCGCGAACCTGCTGGCGGACGAGGGCTGGGAGCGGGCGGCGGACGGCGCGCGGTACATCCTTCACGTCGCCTCCCCCATGGGCGTGGGTGAGTACAAGGCGCAGGACCTCATCCGCCCGGCGCGCGAGGGCACGCTGCGGGTATTGAAGGCGGGCGCGAAGGCGGGCGTGGAGCGGGTGGTGATGACGTCCTCGCTCCAGGCCGCGTTGCCGCCGGCGAACCCCGCGGAGGATGCGCCCGCGACGGATGAGACCGTCTGGACCGACCTGGGCTCCCGGGACGCGACCCACTACACGCAGGCGAAGACCCTGGCGGAGCAGGACGCCTGGGCCTTCATGCGACAGGGCCACGCTGGCGCCATGACGCTGGCCACCGTGCTGCCTTCCTTCATCCAGGGACCGATGCTGGGCCGGGACGTCTCCGGCTCGCTGGAGGTGGTGGCGCGGATGCTGCGGGGGCAGCTGTCGCGCCTGCCCCGGCTGGGCTTCACCGTCGTGGACGTCCGGGACCTGGCGGACCTCCACCTGAAGGCGATGAGCGCGCCCGGCGCCGGGGGCGAGCGCTTCGCGGGAAGCAGCGGCTTCCTGTGGCTGACGGACATGGCCCGCGTGCTGCGCGAACACCTGGGCGAGCGGGCCTCCAGGGTGTCGACGCGGACGGCGCCGGACTTCCTGGTGCGCATCGGTGCGCTGTTCGACGCGGAGCTCCGTCAGCTCACGCCCAACCTGGGCCTGCGGCGGACCTTCAGCACCGCGAAGGCCGAACGGATGCTGGGCTGGCGGGCGCGCCCCGCGACGGAGGCGTTGATCGCCAGCGCGGAGTCCCTGGTGCGCCAGGGCCTGGTGTGAGGCCCCTGTCCGGGTGGGACGCGGACGGGAAGGCTCCCGCGCGTCCGTGATTCAGCCGGGTCTGGGCCCGCCGGTGAAACGAACGCGCGTCGGGCGTGTCTTCGTCAGGGGGCGGAGGTTGCTATCCTCCCGGCCCGATGCCCCGTCTCCTCGCGCCCACGCAGGCCTGGCTGTTCGGCCCGTCCGTGGACCTCTCCGTGTTCGCCGGCAGTGCGCTCGCGTCCATCGCGTTCGTGCTGGCCGCGCCGTGGCTGGGCGCGGTGGGGGACACGCCGGCGTGGGCGTGGCTGTTGTTCGTGGTGGGCGTGGACGTGGCGCACGTCTGGTCCACGCTGTTTCGCACCTATCTGGACGGCGAGGAGGTGGGGCGCCGTCCGGGGCTCTACGTGGGCGTGCCGCTCGCCGCGTACGCGGTGGGCGTGCTCGCGTACACCGCGTCCCCGGGCGCGTTCTGGCGCGTGTTCGCCTACGTGGCGCTGTTCCACTTCATCCGCCAGCAGTACGGCTGGGTGGCGCTCTACGACCGCAAGGGGCGCGCCTCCACCTTCGAGCGGCGCCTGGATGCGGCGGCCGTCTACGCCGCGACGCTGGGCCCCGTCATCTGGTGGCACGCGAACCTGCCGCGGGCCTTCTGGTGGTTCGTGGAGAACGACTTCCTCGCGGGCCTGCCGACGTGGGCGGGCACGGTGGCGCTGGGCGCGCACGCGGCGGTGCTGGGCACGTGGGCCGTGGACCAGGGCCTGCGCGTCGCGCGGGGCGAAGGGGTGCAGGCGGGCAAGGTGTTGCTGGTGGCGGCGACGTGGGCCGTGTGGTTCGGCGGCATCGTGCTGGCGCAGGACGACTTCGCCTTCACGGTGATGAACGTGGTGCTGCACGGCGTGCCGTACTTCGCGCTGCTGTACCGCTATGCGCGCGGCCGTCACGCGGAAGGGGGCTTCGGCGGGATGGGCGTCCTGTTGCGCGCGGGGCTGCCCGGCTTCCTGCTGTTCCTGGGCGTGCTGGCGCTGCTGGAGGAGGGGCTCTGGGACGTGCTGGTGTGGCACGATCGCCCGGTGCTCTTCGGCGACAACAACCTGGCGCTGGAGTCGGACCTGATGGCGCTGGTGGTGCCGCTGCTGGCGCTGCCCCAGGCCACGCACTATGTGCTCGACGCGTTCGTGTGGAAGGCCGGCCGGGAACCCGCGCTGCTGAACAGGTTGGGCTGGGGGCGGGGCAGCCAGGGTCCGGCAACCGTCAGCCAGGCACCCCGGGCGGTAGCCATTCCAGACGTGGGTGAATAGAGCATAAGGGCCATGGCCCGACTCCTGCTCGTCTCGAACCGTCTCCCCGTCACCGTCAAGGTGGAGAAGGACAGCGTCTCCGTGGGGCGCAGCCCCGGGGGGCTCGCCACCGGCCTGAGCCGTCCGCACGAGCGCTCCGGAGGCCCCTGGATTGGCTGGCCCGGAGATGTCTCCCGGCTGACGGACGCCCAGCGCACGAAGGTGGAGGCGCAGTTGGCGGAGCTCAACTGCGTGCCGCTGTACCTGTCCGCCAGCGAGGTCAGCCGCTTCTACGAGGGCTATTCCAACCGCGTCCTCTGGCCGCTGTGCCACTACATGCTGGACCGCATCCCCCGGCAGGACCGGGACTGGGATGCGTACCGCAAGGCGAACGAGCGCTTCGCCGACCTGGCCGCGAAGCACTACCAGCCGGGCGACACCATCTGGGTGCACGACTACCAGTTGATGCTGGTGCCGGGCATGTTGCGCGAGCGCCTGCCGCACGCGCGCATCGGCTACTTCCACCACATCCCGTTTCCGTCGTCGGAGATCTTCAGCACGCTGCCCCGGCGCACGGAGCTGTTGAAGGGCCTGCTGGGCGCGGACCTCATCGGCTTCCATGCGGTGAGCTACGTGCGGCACTTCTCCGGCATGCTGCTCCGGCAACTGGGGCTGGACACGGACATCGACCGCATCCTCTTCCAGGGGCGCGAGGTGCGCGTGGGCGCGTTCCCCATGGGCATCGATGCCACCTCGTTCGAAACGCTGGCGCAGGATCCCGCGGTGCTGGACGAGGTGAAGGTCCTGCACGAGCGCGCCCACGACGAGCGGCTGCTCTTGGGCATCGACCGGCTGGACTACACCAAGGGCATTCCCCGGCGCCTGCTCGCGGTGCAGCGCGTGCTGGAGCGCTCGCCGGCCCTGCGCGGACGGCTGCGCTTCATCCAGGTCGCCGTCCCCAGCCGCACGCAGGTGCAGGCGTACGCCGAATACCGGGAGACGGTGGATGAGCTGGTGGGCCGCATCAACGGCCAGTACGGCACCGTGCACAGCACGCCGGTGCACTACCTCTACCGGTCGCTCAACGAAAAGCAGCTCGTCAGCCTCTACCGGGGCGCGGACGTGATGCTGGTGACGCCCGTGCGCGACGGCATGAACCTGGTCGCCAAGGAGTTCTGCGCGGCCCGCCCGGACGAGGACGGCGTGCTGGTGCTGAGCGAGTTCGCGGGCGCGGCGTCGGAGATGCGCGACGCGCTGCTCATCAACCCCTACGACGTGGAGGGCATGGCGGACGCCATCGAAGAGGCGCTGGAGATGCCCAGGGCCGAACGCCAGCAGCGCATGCGCTGCCTGCGCGCGGGCGTGAAGGCGCGCGACGTGCACTGGTGGGTGGACAGCTTCCTGGGCCGCCTCCAGGGGTTGAAGTCCGTGGAGGAGCGCCCGCCGCTGCCCGACGGGATGCAGGCGCTGGAGAAGCTCAAGGGCCCCGGGCGCAAGGTGCTGTTCCTGGACTACGACGGCACGCTCGTGGGCTTCGCGCCGACGCCGGGGCAGGCCGCGCCGGACGCGGAGCTGATGAAGCTGCTCAAGGACCTGTGCGCCCGGCCGGACCTGTCCGTGCACCTGGTGAGCGGACGCCCCAAGGAGACGCTGGAGGCGTGGTTCGGCGAGCTGCCCCTGGGCCTGCACGCGGAGCACGGCCTGTGGTCGCGCATGCGGCGGGGACAGTCGTGGCAGGCCCTGCCGGGCGTGTCCTTCGAGTGGAAGTCCCGGGTGAAGCCCGTGCTGGACGCGTTCGCCGGGCGGGTGACGGGCTCGTTCGTGGAGGAGAAGACGGCGTCGCTCGCGTGGCACTACCGCAAGGTGGACGCGGAGTTCGGCGCGCTCCAGGCGCGCGAGCTGCGCCTGCTGCTCTTCGAGCAGTTCTCCCAGGAGCCCATGCACATCCTCCCCGGTGACCGGGTGGTGGAGGTGCGGCCCCGGGGCGTCAACAAGGGCCGCGTCGTGCCGGAGGTGCTGAAGCACGAAGCGCCGGACGTGCGAGTGCTGGCCATGGGGGATGACGTCACCGACGAGGACCTGTTCGCGGCCATCCCCAAGGGCGGCCTCACCATTCACGCGGGCAACAAGCACACGCGCGCGGCGTACCGCACGGAGGGCCCGCAGGAGGTGCGGCGGCTCCTGAAGGCGCTGCTCGGCCAGTAGCGCGGGGCGACAGGAGCGACGCCGCCAGCGACCCCCGCGAGAGGGCCGCCAGCGGCGCGCGCCTGCTTCAGGCTACTGGATGATGGTGACGACCTGCGCCTGGCACGTGGCCGGGTCGACGAAGGTCTGCGCCGTGTCGATGCTGCAGAGGACGCCCTGATTGCCGTAGGCGGTCATGTTGAGGGTGCCCGAGCAGACGGTGCCGCTGACGGTGACGTTGAGCTGCCACAGACACGTCTTCGCGGCGCCGGTCGGATCCGCCGCGTTGGTCGTGTAGTAGTAGGTCTGGGTCACCGGCGTCAGCTGCCCGACGCCCATCTGGAAGACGCCGGAGATGCTGGGCGGCGCGGTGGGGGCCAGCGGGTTGGGCGGCAGGATGTTGGGCGTGCCCGTCAGGGTGTAGCCGGGGAAGGTGTTCACGCCGGTCCAGTTGGCCACGAAGAAGGTGTCGACGGTGGTGCCCGCGAGCGTCGCGGCTCCCTCCAGGCGCCCCGACGGAAGCTGGATCGTCTCCGTCGGACGGAGGCTGACATAGTCGCCGCGGTGGGCGAGCAGGCCGCTGATGTCGTAGTGCTCGGCGAGCGCGACCGAGGGCATGAGGGACAGCAGGGAGGCGGCCAGGAAGCGCTTCACGTTGTTCGTCATGGTCTTGTCCTGTGGTGTCTGGTTTTGGCCGGAGCCAATTCCTTTCTAACAGCGCGCTTGTCTGGAAATCAAATGATAGCTGGCAATTCAGGCAATTCCAGTTCGCATGAAGGATTGCGGCCCGGGTGCGCGGCTACGGGGTTCCCACCGGGTCGTGGGGATGCGCTGTGATTGACCCACGCTGGCGGCAGCCATGCCCGCCCTGAAGGCCAGGCGGAACCTGAAAGGCTTCCTTGACGGGGTCTGTTTTCTCATCGCACAGTGGTGTCATTGCTCGTACTTCCAAGTGGAGGACACCTGTGCGCGTCTACGAGGAGATGGGGAGGCTCATTCAGGATCGATGGGTCAAGTACAACCATGATGAGGAGGCCTTTCCCGAGCTTGCGGCGCGTGTCCTGCAGGAGATGGCTCCGTACAAGGGCTTCGACCCCATGGTGCCCATCGAATGGTTGTTCAGCACCCGGGCCTTCCCTCGGCAACTGACCGCGCGGTCCGACTTCGGGCAGCCGCCCATCACGGTGTTCTCCGACCACCGGATCGTCATTGATCTCTATTACTGGCTGGATGGCACCACCGAAATCCACCAGCACGGGTTCAGTGGGGCCTTTCAGGTCGTCAAGGGCGGAAGCATCCATGGGCAGTACCGCTGGAATGAGCGACACAGGGTCAACGGCCGTATGGCCTTTGGCGATCTCTCGCTGGAGTCCCTCAACGAGCTGAAGGAGGGGGACGTCCAGCAGATCCTCCCGGGGAATCGTTACATCCATTCCCTCTTCCATCTGGATCGTCCCTCCGTGACGTGCGTCGTGAGGACCCTGCATACCCCCAACGCGGGGGTGCAGTACTCCTACAAGAAGCCCTTTCTGGCCATCGACTCGACCTACGAGGACGTCCAGACCAACAGGATCCTCCAATCACTGACGTTCCTGCGAGACAGCCCCCGTGCGGTCCGCAAGCGCCTGCTGTCGGAGCTGATTGAGCGGTCGGACATCCACACCTGCTATCTCCTCTTCAAGCGCTTGCTGGAAATCTACAAGGAGGAGACGGCGCTCGAGGAGTTCTGGGAGGTGGCCATCCGCAGGCATGGCTCGCTCGCCGAGCAGCTCATCCCGGTGTTCCAGGAGCGGATACGCCAGTCGATGCTCGTCAGCAGGCGCGCGCAGGTCAAGACGGAGGAGCACCGGTACTTCCTCGCGCTGCTGCTCAATATCGATGGTGCCGAGTCGCTCCTGGGACTGGTGCGCCAGCGGTACCCGCACGAGGACCCGAGGGAGAAGGTGATGCGCTGGGTCGAGGAGCTGTCGAAGCCCACGGATGAGGTGGGTTCGGGCGATACGCTCGGAATTCCTCTCGATGAGACGGCGCTCATCATCTTCCGGGAGCTGCTGCACGGGCGCTCCGAGGCGGGCGTCATGGGCCGGCTGAAGGAGGTCTATGGGGCGGACGAGACGGAGCGAGAGGCCGCCAGCATCGCCGAGATGGTGTCCGCGCTGCGCGCCTCCCCCGTGTTCCGGCCGCTGTTCGCGCGTTGAGCGGCCTGCACCCACCTCAGGGGGAGGACATCAGCCGGAGGCCATGCTCGCGCACCAGCGTGGCCCGCACAGCCTCCGAGACAGCCGTCTCGCGCAGGTCGAGCTCACGAAGGAGGGGAAGCCGGTGGAGCGCGGGCATGCCGGCGTCCGTGACCTTCGTGCGCAGCAGGTACAGCGTGAGCAGGGAGCCCGGGAGGTGAACGAGCGCCTCGTCCCCGACGCGGGTGCCGGCGAGGCTCAACCAGGAGAGCTTCTCGAAGCCCGCGAGCATCTGCACCCCGTTGTCGTTCAGCCAGGTGCCTCCCAGGTCGAGCTTGACGAGGTGGGGGAGCTTCTGGAGCGGTACCAGCCCCGAGCCGCTGATGGGGGTCCCCGAGACCTGGAGTGACTCCAGCTCCCGCAGCTCGGAGAGCTGGCCAAGCCCCAGGTCCGTGAGGAGCGTGCGGATGGCGCGGAGCGACTGGAGCCGGGAAAAGGTCAAAAGGTTGGCCACCCACCCGTCGCTGAATTCGGTCCGGCTCAGATCCAGGTGCCGCAGGACCATGCGCGAGCCGAGCTGCTTCAATGCATCGGGGCCGATGCGCGTGGCACTGAGGTCGAGCCGGGAGAGCCGCCCCAGGGGCTCCAGCGACGCGAGCGACGCGTCCGCCAGCGCGAGGCCCGAGAGCCCGAGGTTCTCGAGCGCCTGATGGCCGGCCAGCGCGGGGAGGCCGCTCCCGGTGACGGCCGTGCGCGACAGCTCCAGGTCGCGCAGGTGGTGGAGGCCTTGCAGGTGGCGCAGCGCCGCGTTCCCCATCTGGGTGTCGTCGAGATGGAGGACCTCCAGCCGTGTGAGCCCGGCAAGGTGACGAACCCCTGGGCCGCGGATGCGCGTCTTGCTGAGCACCAGCACCCGTAGCACCGGCAACCGCGCCAGGTGGACGAGCCCCGCATCCGTCACCCCGGTGCTTCCCAGGTGGAGCGCTTCCAGCATGGGCAGCCCCCCGATGTGCGCCAGGCCTGGGTCCGAGACGGCCGTCCGCGCCAGGCCCAGCCAGCTCAGGGCCGGCATTCTTTTCAGGGCGCCAAGGCCGGCATTCGTGACGTGGGTGCCGCTCAGGACGAGCGTGCGCAAGCGGTCCCCGGGCAGGGACGCAAGGACCGTGTCATCGACCGTGGTGTCCGAGAGATCCAGCCACTCCAGCTCCGTCTGTGCCGCGAGCAGGCCGAGCCCCTGCGGGCTCACCGACGTGCCGCTGAGCGAGAGCCGGCGCAGCGTCGTCAGCGAGGCGAGGAGAACCAGCCCCCGGTCGGACACCGCGGTGGCATCCAGCCGCAGGATGGCCAGGTGTGGCATTCCCTGGAGAGAGGCGAGCCCCGCATCGGTGACCCGTGTCCCGTCGAGGTGCAGGGCCTTCAACCGTGCCGCGTTCCTCAGGGCGGCGAGGTGCTCATCGCCGAACGCGGTCTCGGAGAGATGGAGCGATACGACGGAGGTGCCCTCGACGAGGAGCGCGAGCAGGGCCGGGGCGGGGAGGCCTTTCTCCCCGAAGGAGAGACCGGGGACGCGGTATTCGCGCAGCACGGCGGCCAGCGCCTGGGCCTGGTCCGGTGTCCCCACGGGCTCCAGGGGCTCGGCGTACCAGTCTCCGTCGGGAAGCGGCTGGGGGGCGGCATCACCCGTCGGCAGCAGACCCCACGGGGAGGACGTCCCGTCCGGCAGGAGCCGGTACGCCTGGAGGGAGGGACGTGCGGGGGCCACGAC
>NZ_RAWI01001118.1 GCF_003612125.1 Corallococcus praedator | reverse complement strand
GACCTGCAGCACCATGGGAACGGGCACCGTCTTCAGGTCGGGCCCGAGGGGATGCATCATCGTGGTGAGGCGGACGGTGCGGAAACTGGCCATGCCGACAGCCTGGACGGAAGGCATTTCGATCCGATTACCCGACGGCCAGGCATCGGTCTCCTCTACGGCGCACCTTCCGCGGCCATGGCGTTCTCCGCGAGGCGCACACGGATCTCGGCGAGGGTGACGGGCCTGAAGCCGAAGCAGTCGACGCCGACGTCGGTGCTGGCCGCGGTGCCGGGCAGGCTGCCGTGCGAATGTCCGTAGAGGTGGAGTTCGCCGTAATGCATCCGGGGCCAGACGCGGTGGGCGTAGTGGCTCAGCCAGAGGCCCTGGACGTGCCCCGATGGTTCCGGAACCCTGACGTGCGCGACGTCGACGACGGGCCCGTCCCAGGG
>NZ_RAWI01001117.1 GCF_003612125.1 Corallococcus praedator | reverse complement strand
ACTCGAAACTGCCTTGAAAAAAGCGCTGATCGGTCAAAACGGAAATGCAGGCCGCGCCGCCTTGCTCGTAGGCTTGGGCGATCGCTACCGGATCAAAATTCGGCTGAATCACGCCTCGACTCGGTGAGGCTTTCTTGACTTCGGCAATCAGGGCGGGCTGCGTCGAGGCAGTTTGCAGGGCGGCAATAAAACCGATCGCGGGCTTAGCGTCGGCAACTTGCTTTTGCAGTTCGCTCAAAGGGACGCGATCGCGCTGCCGCTCGACCTCGACTTCTTTGTGCCAGACGATTTCTTCGAGAATATGGCGCGGTTCGGCATCGGGCACGGCGACCTGATAGCGCAATGCCTCAACCGCAACAGCGGGATTGGGAGAACGACGGCGAATTTGCATTAAAGGTGAATTAGTGAGTGGTGACGGCGCGTTTGTAGGC
>NZ_RAWI01001116.1 GCF_003612125.1 Corallococcus praedator | reverse complement strand
GTGCCGGTCCCCTGGGCGGCGTGCAGCGCCTGGAGCATGAAGCCGTCGCCGCCGAGCGCCACGACCACGTCCGCCGCCTCCGCCTCGGCGCAGCCGTAGAGGTCCGTCAGCCGCGCCCGCGCCGCCTGCGCCGTCGGCGCCTCGCTCGCCACGAAGCGGATGCGCAGCGCGGTCATCGCGGTCCCCCAAGCCCCGCCCCGGTTGTCCGCCGCGTCCGGCCGGAACGCAAGCGACCTCTGGCCGCGACGATTCCGGCCTTTTGGCGACGGGGGCCAGGCGCTATGACGGCGCGAACGCCCGAAAGGACCGACCCATGCTGATGACCGGCTTCTTCGACACCACGCTCGCCCAGCGCGACCCCGAGATCGCCGCCGCCATCCAGGCCGAGATGGGCCGCCAGCGCCACGAGATCGAGCTCATCGCCTCCGAGA
>NZ_RAWI01001115.1 GCF_003612125.1 Corallococcus praedator | reverse complement strand
GTACCCGAGCTGGCTCACGGCGTCGTAGCTGTAGGCCTCCGGGACCGCCACGCGGTCGAGGCCGGCGGCCTCGAACTCGAGCAGGTTGTTGATGGTCTCGCTGAAATCTCCGGCGTAGTTGATGCCCATACCGATTCTCATGCGACTGCCCTTCCTCGACGTTGAGGTCGATGATGCCGGATGCGTTCGCCGCTCCGAGCGTCGCATCGACCATAACTTGACTTATAGTCTCCCGGGAAGCTCTACCGAGAACGGGCTGCCCCGGACCGGCGCTTCGGCCTACCGTTTGACCGTGATCAAGAAGCGTCGCGCCTGGGCCACCCTTGTCGTTCTGCTGGCATTCGCGCTGCTGGTCATAGGGACGGTGTGGTCCACACGGTCCGACGCATCAGGGCCGCACCCGTCAAGTGATCCGCCGAGCGTGTCCAACCC
>NZ_RAWI01001114.1 GCF_003612125.1 Corallococcus praedator | reverse complement strand
GCTCACTGCTGGCTCAGGTTGCAGCCAAAGGGTAATGAAGCCCGCGATCGGAATAGACAGAAAGACTCCCAACAATCCAGCGACTCGCTCACCGATAAACAGCGCCAGAAACAGCAGGACTGGATTTACTCCCTTCCCGGCAAAAGATTATGCAACCAATGAGAAGATAAAATTGAGCGTTTTTTGTACCTGCTCCGATGAGAGAAACTGATGGAATTCCAAAAATTGTTCCAACTGCTGCTCAATCTGCTCAAGGGTTGTTCCAATCGGAAGATGGTGCAGGAACCGCAAGCGCAGCAAGTGAATTACGTACTCAACCAAGTTCAACTTAGGTGAATAGGATGGAACATACAAGCACTCGACGGTGATTGCCTGAGCTAATCCCATCTGCTCCAGATGTACCGCTAATTGAGACTGCATCTTCTGCTTGTG
>NZ_RAWI01001113.1 GCF_003612125.1 Corallococcus praedator | reverse complement strand
GGCTTTATCACGGACGGTGCGGAGAAATTGGCAGGGCAGGACGATCGCACATTTAACGAAGGTTTTCCACGTCAGCAACTTAGGCATCCCATAGGGACGATGTTTTTGATAGAGCAAAACGTCGTAAATGCCAAACAGCCAGTTGCGTCGCGCCAAGGCAGAAATGTTGTTGCGGTAGCGGAAGTGCAGCAAAGCATCGGGTTCATAGTGCAGCTTGCCGCCTGCCTGCTGAATCCTCCAGCAGTAATCGATGTCTTCGAGCGATCGCAACGATTCGTCAAAGCCGCCGATCGCCTCAAAATCAAGGCGTTTGCACATTAGACAGGCTCCGGTTACAGCAGAGTAGTTCGTAATCCCAACGATCTGATTGAGATAGCCCGAAGCATCTGCCGAAAAATGTTTGTGGCTGTGCCCTGAATAGGCGCAGATGCCC
>NZ_RAWI01001112.1 GCF_003612125.1 Corallococcus praedator | reverse complement strand
GTCAAACACGCGGACATGAAAGAGCTCCACGCCAAGGCGAAGAAGATGCTGGCGGGGTTCGACTCCTGGTCGATCCGCCACGTCAAGCGCGCCCAGAACTCCGACGCCGACAAGCTTGTCAACGAGGCCCTCGACAATGCCTGACCCGGCCGCATGATGGGTAGGAGAGTGAGATGAGCACGATTGCCATCGCCGGCGGCCACGGCAAGATCGCCCTGATCCTGGGACGACTTCTCGCCGAGCGCGGCCACACCGTCCGCGGCCTGATCCGCAACCCCGACCAGGCCGACGATCTACGCGCGGTCGGGATCGAGCCGGTTATCGCCGACCTGGAGAGCGAGAGCGACATCGCGAGCGCGATCCGCGGCGCCGACGCGGTCGTCTTCGCCGCCGGCGCGGGACCGGGCTCGGGCGACGCCCGCAAGAAGACGGT
>NZ_RAWI01001111.1 GCF_003612125.1 Corallococcus praedator | reverse complement strand
TCCCCATGGTGCGCGCCCGGATGGCGTGACGGGATGCTGTGCGGGCAGTCTCACGTTGGAGGTCGGTGTGCTGAACCCTGCAGAGCTGTACGAGATCGTGGACGACGCCCCAGCGGCCGAGGAGCCCGTGCTCATCGTCGCGCTGGACGGGTTCGTCGACGCCGGGAACGCGACGCGGCTCGCGTGTGCGGCTCTGGTCGGCGACGACGAGCCGGAGGAGGTCGTGCGGTTCGACGTCGACCAGCTCGTCGACTACCGGTCGCGGCGCCCGCCGCTGCGCTTCGAGTCCGACCGCTGGGCCGCCTACGAGGGCCCGAAGCTGGACGTGGTCTCGCTGACCGACACCGGTGACACCCGGTACCTGCTGCTCACCGGCCCGGAGCCGGACACGCAGTGGGAGCGCTTCGCCGCCGCCGTCGCGCAGATCATCGAC
>NZ_RAWI01001110.1 GCF_003612125.1 Corallococcus praedator | reverse complement strand
TCTCCGGCGGGAGCCACTCCTGCATGATCCGGACCGAGGCCTTCGTCTCCGACTGTGACTGCGTCAGGAAGTCGCGGTTGAGGTCGAAGCCGTTGCCGTTCGCGCGCGTGCCCGCGACACGGCCGTCCGGGTTCTGGATCACGTTGAAGATGACGATGGCGCCGTCGAGGATCGCGTCCACCTCGGGATCGGTGCCGTACGGCGTCGTGGCAAGGCGTTCGATCGTGCGCATGTTCGCGTCCACGCCCTCGTACTCGTTCCCGTGGATGGCCCCCTGGATGAAGATCGGCACCTTGACCTCGTCGCGCCAGGCGCGCAGTTGCTGCTGCGCCGTGGCCGGGTTCGTGAGCGCCTGGCGGCGCACGGTCGTCCAGTGCGTGTAGGCCGACTTCTGCTTCGCCGTCTTCAGCTGGTTGATCACGACCTTGTACAG
>NZ_RAWI01001109.1 GCF_003612125.1 Corallococcus praedator | reverse complement strand
GATCCAGATCGTGTCGATGCCGAGCGCCTGCAGGTAGTCCAGCTTGCGGACCAGCCCGGCGAAGTCGCCGATGCCATCGTCGTTGCCGTCGAAGAAGGTGCGGACGTGCACCTGATAGATGACGGCGTCCTTGTACCAGTCGGGCTGCGCCGGGCGCGTGAACTCTTCCATGTCGTTCTGAAAGCAAATCGCACGCCGGGTTGCGGTGACGGACACCTCAGCGAGGCGTCCCTACCAGGGCGTGCGATGACCGGTGCCGTGCCCGACGCGCCGGAACCTCGGCGTGGGCAGACCGGAATGTGACAGGACGATCTTACCGGACTGTGGAGCGCGTTCGCTCATCCGCGCGCAGCAGCACGACGGATCGGCCGGCGACCGGATAGGTGCCGCGGGCGGCCGGGGCGACCGGCTGATGCTCGATGCCGGTGTCGAA
>NZ_RAWI01000110.1 GCF_003612125.1 Corallococcus praedator | reverse complement strand
GCCCAGCCCCTGGAGGATGTCCCCCCCG
Organism: Corallococcus praedator; assembly: GCF_003612125.1. GTDB lineage: Bacteria > Myxococcota > Myxococcia > Myxococcales > Myxococcaceae > Corallococcus > Corallococcus praedator. Next base: position 24,772 of record NZ_RAWI01000110.1, on the reverse strand, counting down.
GGGCGGGGGGGACATCCTCCAGGGGCTGGGCCGCGTGCTCGGGCAGGAACACCAGCAGCACCAGCGCGGGGATGGCCGCCGCCGCGGTGAAGGCGAAGAACGTGGGCCAGCCCATCCACGTGGCCAGGTAGCCGGACACGGAGCCGATGAGCCGGTTGGCGATGGTGCCCATCGTGGACAGCAGCGCGTACTGCGTGGCGCTGAAGCTCTTGTGGCACAGCGACATCACGAAGGCGGCGAACGCCGTCACGCCCAGGCCCGTGCACACGTTGTCCACGGTGATGGCGGCCGCGAGCATCAGGTCGTTCTTGCCCACGAGCGACAGCGCCAGGAAGGCCAGGTTGGTGAGCCCCTGCGCGGCGCCGAAGATGAACAGCGCGCGGCGCATGCTGAGCTTCACCATCAGCACGCCGCCCAGCAGGCCGCCGCCGATGGTGGCCAGCATGCCCAGCGTCTTGCTGAGCGCGCCAATCTCCGTGTTGGAGAACCCGAGCTCGATGTAGAACGGCGTCACCATGCTGGCGGCGATGGCATCCCCCAGCTTGTAGAGCACCAGGAACGCGAGCACCCCCAGCGCGTACTTCCGGCGGAAGTAGTCCACGAAGGGCTTCACCACCGCGTCCAGAAGGTTGCGCGGAGGCCGCACGCTCTGGGGCTCCGGGGCCAAGAGCGTGGCCACCACGCCCACGCTCATGAGCAGGCCCATCACGTAGTACGTCTTCGACCAGCCGAGGATGTCGGAGAGGATGAACGCCAGTCCGCCCGCGACGAGCATGCCCATCCGGTAGCCGGTGACGTACATGGAGTTGCCCAGCCCGCGCTCCTCCAGGGGGAGGATGTCCGTGCGCCACGCGTCCGCGACGATGTCCTGGCTGGCGGACAGGAACGTCACCACCACCGCCATGCACGCCATCGCGATGGGGGCGTCCTTCGGGTTGACGAGCCCCATGGCGGAGATGGCGCCCATGAGCAGCACCTGCGTGAGCAGCATCCACCCGCGCCGCCGGCCCAGGAAGGGCAGGGTGTAGCGGTCCATCAGCGGCGCCCACAGCACCTTGAACGTGTAGGGCAGCGCCACGAGGCTGAAGATGCCGATGGTCTTGAGGTTCACCCCCTCGTTCTTCATCCACGCGGACAGCGTGACGCCGGTCAGCCACAAGGGGAGGCCGGACGCGAAGCCGACGGCCATCAGGAGCCAGATGCGCCGGCTCTTCAAGACGGTGAGAAGCGAGGGATTGGTCATGGAGGGCGCGGGAGAACAGCCGCCAGCATAGAGAATCCCCCCCGCGCGTCACCTTCCAACGGCCAGGGAATGTCCGCCCGGCTGCTGTCCGGGCACCAACCCCGGCGGCTTTCGCTACGGCCCCAGCGCGGACACGTCCGGGCAGGAGGCCGCGCTTCCCTCGGTGGGGTTGATGAAATCCCAGTTGCGCTGCAGGAAGGTGATCCGCGTCTGCGCGTCCCAGCACTCGGTGTACTTCAGGCCCTTCGCGTCGCCTTCCAGGATGGTCAGCACCAGCTTGCCCCGTCCCTCGGGTGTCCAGCGCGACACGATGTCCAGCGTCTCCAGGAGCCCGCCGGGCACCAGGTCCTGGCCGGGCAGCCGGAACGTCATCTCCCCCAGCCCCTCCGGCACCTGGCGCGACGCATAGCGCGTCAGGGGCAGCGTGGCCCCCGCGCCCGTGAAGAGCAGCTCCACGCTCGTGGGCAGCGCCTTCGTCTGGTAGCGGATGTCCAGCCGGTCCAACCCGTCCGCCTCGCGCGTGTCGAAGCCGTTCGCGCGGGCCTCCTTCAGGTCCAGCGCGAGCGTGCCCGTGCCCTTGCGGATCCCGCCGTCCGCCTTGAAGGTGCCGGGCAGGTAGGTCCACCACCCGTCCTCGCCCGCGCCCCGGGGACGGAACTGGAGGCGGTAGGCGAAGTCGCCGCCCTGGCGCTCCATCACGAGGCGCAGCTCGTGCCCGGGATGGTCGTCCGCGGGGAAGGGGCCCCAGATGCGGCGGTCGGTCTCTCGCGTGGTGGGGGCCACGCCGCGGAACAGCTCCAGCAGGGTCAGCAGGGCGTCCACGCTGGCGTTGAACTGCGTGCCCACCTGATAGGACTGGACCGCCAGCTCCGACGTCGCGCCTGGCACCTGGAGGCCCAGCCTGTCCTCGCGGGTGCCGGTTCCCTGGCCGGCGCGTCTGGCGGAGTCCGGCAGCATCGCGGCCAGGTCCTCGCGTTGGGGCAGGGCGTTCTGGAACTCCAAGTCGTCGTTGGAGAAGTCGCCGCCGCACGCGACCGCGAGGAGGCAGAGCAGGGCCGGGATCAGGTTTCGCATCGCGTGCGCTCTCATGGCTCGTACGTGAGGAGCGCCGCCAGTTCCCAGTAGCCCAGGGACCGCTGCGCATCGACGGTGTATTGGAGGTACTGCGCCCGGCCCCGCGCGGTGAGCTGGAGGCGGCGCATGAGCTGGAAGCGCGCGCCGGCCACCAGCCCCGGTGACACCATGGCGAAGCGCTGATCCGGGAACGCCGCGTCCTCGAACTGGCGGCCCAGGATGAGGTACGCCAGCCGGCCGCCCACGAACGGGGACACGCGGCCCAGGGGCCACTCGGTGGTGAGGCTCGTTCCCAGGTTCACCACCGAGTACCGGTACGACGGCCCCGCGAGCGTGGGCAGCGCCAGCACCCCGCGCGTGCCGCCCACGGACGCGTCGAAGCCCCACACCCAGTCGCGGCGGAAGTAGTCGTGCAACTCGGCCTCCGCGCCGAACAGCGGCACGGAGAGAAAGAGCGCCTGGCGCGTGGCCGCGTCGAAGAAGGACTGGTAGCCGCCCGTGAGGCCGAAGGCCCACCACGCGTCCTGGCCCCTGCCGGCGCCCTTCACGGGGTCGTCGGAGAAGGGCGCGTCCTTGAGGCGCGGCTCCTCCAGCACGGTGGTCCGTCCGCGAGCAATCTCCACGTCCCCGATGCGCAGCCTGTCGCTGAGCCGGCGCTTCACGCGGTAGGTGCCGGGGGCCAGGGCCACGCGGCGCTCCATGTCCGCGGTCTTGTCCAGCTCCGCGACCACCAGTCCGCCTGGATCCACGAAGTAGTAGGAGCCCGCGGGCGCGCCTCCGGGGACCACGAGGCCCTCGGCGCTCGCGCGCAGGTCGGTGAGGACCAGGTCCCCATTGCCCGCGAGGTCGTAGCTGAACGTGGGGTGCTGCGGGCCCGCGCTGCTGTCGGCGGTGTCCGCGACGGTGCGCGCGTAGGCGTGCGAATACGCCTCGAAGAGCGTCACGCGTCCGTCGCCGCTGCGGTCCGCGTCACCGAGCAGGCCGCTCGCCAGGTGGTGGGAGAAGTAGCTGCCGCCCAGTGCGTCCGACTCCTGCGAGTCCTCATCCGCCGCGCTGGAGGTGAGGATGACGACGCCCCGGGCATCGCGCGCGGCGCCGGCCTCCACGTCGAAGGCGGGCGCCTTGCGTGCTCCCTTGGTCCGCGTGAGCGCGCCGGAGCGGCACGAGTCCAGGATGGCGATGCGGATGTCCACGGGCGCGTCCGCCAGCCGGCGCTTGAGCGCGTCGAAGGCGAGCCGCGAGTCACCCAGGCGCAGGGCTCCGTCCTTCGCGTGGCCGGAGTAGTAGACGAACAGCGCGGTGCGCTCCCCGCGCGTCTGGGCCGCGCGCGCCCGTTGCTCCAGCTCCGACAGGGCGGTGAGGAAGTCCTTCGCGTCATCGTCCAGGAGGAGCTTCGCGTCGGACGGGGCCACGCCGCCCAGGCGGGTGAGCAGGTCGTGCATCTTGCGAGCATCGTCGCGCGCGTAGCTCAAGGGCCGGGTGTCACTGCCCCCGGTGTCGTTGCCGGCGATGAGCGCGAAGCGGCGCAGCGTGTCCGCGTGCGCGGCGGTGGCCAGCAGCGCGAACGCGAGCGCGAGCCCAGGAGCCCATGCACGGGCCGGGACGATGACGGCGCGCAGCCGCGCCAGAGCGCGAAGCCCCGCAGGCAGTGCCTGTTCCGGAGCGCCACGCTGCACGGGCAGGTCGCTCATGGCTTCAGCAGGATCCACTGCGTCTGCTCACCCGCGACATCCAGGGGCGCCATGCGCGTGACGTCCCGCCCCGCCGCCGCGAAGGACTTCCGCGCCGCGTCGCTCAGGGCATCCATCGACACCGGCGCATCCGTCAGCACCAGCACCACGCGCTCCGCCCCCGCGCCGGTGAACTCCACGCTCTCCGGCAACCAGTGCTGCCCCGCACCCGGCTCCACCGCGAGGCTGTCCCCCGACTCGGGATACAGCGGCGTCACCTCGCCTTGCGCATCCACCGACAGCGCCGCCACGTAGCGGTGCGTCTCCGGCGTGTAGCCCAGCCGCACGCGCTCACCGGGCCGCAGGGCTTCCGGCGCGTCCACGCTGGCCACCCGCTGCGGTTCCACGCCGCCACCGATGCGAAGCTCCGCGCCCGCGCCACCCTTGAGCCGGTTGCCCGTCACGGGCCGCGTCACCGTGCCGGACTCCAGCAGCGGACGCGCCAGCACCAGCACGAACAGGGACGCCGCCACCACCATCAGCGGCCCTGCCCACGCGGGCCGCGTCGCGGGCCTGGCCGAAGTCCTGGCCTGCCGGGCCAGCGAGCGCTCCACGCCCGCCTCGAAGCGCTCGAAGGGGACCTCCGCCTCGAACGCGGTCTGCTCGTTCGTCAAGGACCGGAGCACGGCACCACACGCCTCGCATGCCTCGGCATGCTCACGCGCGCGCAGGGCCTCCGGGGCGAGCAGCTCGCCGACGTGCAGGCGGCGCAATGTCCAGTTCGACTCGTGCGCGCTCATCGGACGTTCAGCTCCTCTCCACCCAGCTGTGCGAACTGTTCCAGCCGCTTTCGCACCGTGGGCACCGAACGCCCCAGCACCACGGCCACCTCTTCCAGCGTCATCCCGTCCACGTGGTAGTGGATGGCCGCCGCCTGCGTCTCCGCGTCCACCCGGGCCAGCAGCTTGCGCACCAGGTCGCGCGTCTCCATCGCCTCCGCACCCCCGTGGCCCTCTGAGCGGGCCGCTTCGTCCCGGGCGAACCACCGCCGCCACGCCGCCCCTTCCGAGCGCAGCTGGTTGAGGCAGTGGTGCGTGGCGATCTTCATCAACCACGTGAGCGGGGAGGCCTCCGCGCGGAACGACTCTCCGTGCACCAGCGCACGGGCGAAGACGTCCTGCATCGCGTCCTCGGCCCGGCTGGCATCCTTCAGCAGGTAGCGGCAGCGCTCCCTCACGCTGCCGCCGTACTTCACATACAGGTCGCGCAGGACGGCCCGCCGGTCCTCGGAAGGACGGGGAGCCACCACCTTCAGGGCCAGCGGGGGAGGTCCGGTCACGTGCGGCTGGAGCCTACCCCGAGCGGGCTCACAGCGACGAGTACACCGCCGTGGTGAAGCCGCCGCAGCTCGTCTGCTCCTCGCCGTACCTCGGGTTCGGTTCCAGGTTGAGCTCCAGATAGGTGCTCAGGAAGTTGGGGTCCCAGCACTCGCTGTACAGAACCTCGAAGCCCAGGCTGCCTCCTGACACCTTGACGTCCGCGCGGCCCGCGCCCATCAGCGTCCAGCGGCTCTTGATGCCCACCTTCTCCAGCGTGCCGTCCACAGGGGAGTCGACATCCTGGCGGAAGGCGTACTCGAGCTCCCCGCCGGTGGCCGTCGCCTTGAAGCGGTAGTCCGCGTCCGTGCGCTTCTCCGGATTCTTCTCGTCACGCACCTGGCGGAAGTCCGCCTCCACCGTGGTCTCCGCCGTGGCGTTCAGGCGCGAATACCGGATCTCCGCCGTGCCCACGTGCTTCGGATCGGCATTTGGCAGGCTGTGCGCTACGTCCCAGTCGATGTGCAGCTCGCCGGAACCGAAGCCCCGCTGGCGCTCGCCGTTCGCATCCACCGTCACCGTCTGCGAGCCGGACAGCACGGCCTTGAACGCGCTGTCCGCGTCCGCCTTCGCCTTGCCGTCCAGCACCCAGGAGAACGACGCGTCCCCCGACTTCGTCACCGTCAACCGCCACGTCGTCGGGCTGAGCGCGTCCGTGTGCGGACCCCACACGGCCTTGTTCTCCTCCAGCGTCGTCGGCGGATACTTGGCGATCTGCTCGATGAGGTTGAGCACCCACAGCGTGCCGCCGTTCACCGTCACCGTCGCGTCCACCGTCGCCTGGTAGTACTCGGACTTCTGCCCCTGGCCGGCCATCGCGGACGGGCCGCTCGACGTCAGGCCCTGGCCGTTCTCCTTGGGCGCCTTCACCTGCGTCATCTCCTTGGTGGGAAGGCCGTCGCGGAACGTGTCCTCGGAGGGCCCGGCGTCGTCGCCGCAACCGGAGGCGAACAGCAGGGAGGCGGCACACAGCAGGCTCTTGCGCAGCATGGTGAGGTGTCCTTTCGGGGCCCGTCGTGCGGGCCGTGCGGCGGGGAACTCGCTCCCATGGACACAGGCCGTGCGAAAAACAGAAAAGGCGCTCGCTTGAATCAAAAAGTTCCAATGAAACCGGTCGTTTGGAGTCTGCCTGCCTGCCCTCCTGCCGCCCACGCCCGCCTGCCTGACGGTTGAAATGGGGCATCCCTACATTTCGCCCATGGAAAAACGACACCCGAACCATCCCGGGGACATGGGTACGGACGCCTCGCTGGCTGAGCGTGAGCGCGCGCCGGACGAAATCAACGCCCGCGCCAGAGCCGTCGGCCTGCTCCATGAGGCTGGGGTGCCATTCGTGGTGGGCGGGGCCTATGCCTACGCCACCTATACGGGCATCTACCGCGACACCAAGGACCTGGACCTGTTCCCGCGCAAGGCGGACGCCGTCCGCGCGCTGGAGGTCCTGGAGAAGGATGGCTGGCGCACCGAACATCACGACGAGGTGTGGATCTACAAGGCGTACAAGGGCGACTACTTCGTCGACTTCATCTTCTCCTCCGGCAACGGCGTGGCGACGGTGGACGACGAGTGGTTCACGAACGCCAAGAAGGCCAACATCTTCGGCTACGAGTGTCTCATCGCGCCCGCCGAGGAGATGATCTGGTCCAAGGCCTTTGTCACCGAGCGCGAACGCTACGACGGCGCGGACATCAACCACCTCATCCTCAAGGCGGGGCGGGAGATGGACTGGGACCGCATCCTCCGGCGCTTTGATCGCTACTGGGAGGTGCTGCTCAGCCACCTGATGATGTTCCGCTTCGCCTATCCCAGCGAGCGCGACATCGTCCCCAACTACGTCATGACGGAGCTGATGAGCCGCACGCTCCAGACGGTGCGCGACGGCAGCTGGGATGAGCGCCTGTGTCGCGGCAACCTGGTGTCCAAGGTGAACTACCACGTGGACATCCACCACTGGGGCTTTGGGGACGGCAGGGCCTGGGACGAACAAGAACGACCCGAGGGGGACGTGCGTGGCGCGAGATCCGAGCTCGAAAATACGGCTGGCAGCGGTCGGTGACCTCCACTGTCGGGACGACCAGCACGGTCGCTTCCGTCAGCTCGTCAAGCAGGTGAACGCTTCCGCGGACCTGCTGCTGCTGTGCGGCGACCTGACGGATCGCGGCATGCTGGAAGAGGGGAAGGTGCTGGCCGAGGAGCTGTCGGCCCTGCGCGTTCCCTGCGCGGCGGTGCTGGGCAACCACGACTACGAACACGGGCAGGTGAAGGACATCTGCACGGAGCTGTCGAAGGTGGGCGTGCACATCCTCGACGGAGACCACTTCATCTTCGAGAAGGTGCTGGGCGTGGCGGGCGTGAAGGGCTTCGGCGGAGGCTTCGGCAACGCGACGTTGCAGGCCTTCGGCGAGGGCCAGACGAAGTCCTTCGTGCAGGAGGCCGTCACGGAGTCGCTCAAGCTGGAGGCGGCGCTCAGCCACCTGGACACGCCGAAGAAGGTCGTGATCATGCACTACGCGCCCATCCCGGAGACGCTGGAGGGGGAGAACATCGAGATCCGCCCCTTCCTCGGGACGAGCCGCCTGTCGATGCCCATTGACCACTACGGCGCGGCCTACGTCTTCCACGGCCACGCGCACCACGGTGCGCGCGAAGGCAAGACGAAGAGCGGCATCCCGGTGTTCAACGTGGCCATGCCCCTGCTCACCAAGTTCACGCCCGAGCAGCGCTTCGCCCTGATGGAGGTGTAGCGCTTCCGCCTCAGGGCGAAGGAGCCCCGCCGTCCGGACCTCCGGGCGGCGCGTCCTTCAGGTCCGCGGCGCTCGTGGGCAGAGCCGCCACGGCGCTCGCGGAGACCTCCACCAGATCGGGGCCGGAGCCGCGCGCGTAGAGCCGCTCGTCCTGCTCCGGCACGGCGTGGCCCAGCCACAACCGCGCCAGCTCCCGTCCGTCCGCGTCGCGCAGCACCACGCTCCGGGACGCCTCGCTGATGCCATAGCGCTCCCAGCGCTTCACGTTCGCTTCACCGAACGCGGCGGCCCTCAACGACTCCAGCGTGCCCAGCAGCTTCACCACGCGGAAGTGACGCGCGAGTCCGCCGTCGGGACCTTCGATGCGCCACGCGTCGGAGCCACCATCCAGGGACGAGCCGCGCGCCACCACCACGGGAGCGGCCTTGCCTCCGGGATGGAACTCCAACTGGCGCACGGCTTCGCGCGCGAACGCGAGCACGCGTCGGTCCTTCAGCTCCGGCACGCCCACGTCGAGCGTCGTCAGGGCCCGCGCATCCACCTCCGCCAGTGTGGAGCGCGCGCCCTGCTCCCGCAGGGCATGGACGACAGGGGCCCCGTCACGCGTCACCTGCGACAGCCGCACGCGGATGGGGTCGCCCGAGGTGGTGACGAAGCGCGCATCCACGAGGGGCGCGTCCAGGCCCAGGGCCTTCCGGGCGGCGGGGGTGTCCTCGGGGAACGACAGGGCCTGCTGTCCGGCGAACGCGGTGAGCAGGTCCGCCACGCGGCTGGCGTTCGCGCGCGTCGGTTCCGGCTTCACCATCCGCCACGTCTTGCCGTCGGCCTCGCGTGTCAGCAGGTACGCGTGGTCCTTCGCGGTGACTTCGATGGACTGGAGCGACGCGGCGTCCAGCGGCCCCAGGAACTCCTTGGAGCGAAGTTCAAAGGGGCCTTTGTCGAGCGACCACCGCACGGCACCCTCGGCCGCGTAGACGGTCGCGTCCCCGTCGCGGCGCACGTACACGGAGCCGTCGAAGGGATTCTCCTCTCCGCCCGACAGCGTCACGGTGCGCTGGCGGGACGGGTCGTCCGCGCCGCCGCCGCTCGCGTCCGGGACATAGGCCCGCGCCGTCACGGTGAAGTTCGGGGACGTCAGGCCGAACTTCTTCAGGTCCGCGTCCGACGGCGCCGCGTTCACCGTGGCCTTGAACTTCGCCGTGGTGAGCTGCTGCACCATCGCGTCGACGGCGTAGGGGTCTGCCTTCGCCTCCACGGGCGAGGTGATCCGCCAGCCCTCGGGCGTCCGCTCCAGCTCCGTGGTGGCGCCCCGGGCCTTCACCGTCAGGTGGGTGAAGACGGGGGCCGCCGGGGCCGGGGCGCCGCGCGTCGGCTCCGCGGTCTCCGTCGCGAAGAGCCTGGGCGGGGCCGGCGGCTTCTCCGACTCACGCGAACACGCCCACTGCCCCAGCACCGCGAGCCCGAGCACCACGAACGACGAAGTCCTCACCGGTTCCTCCGAGACAGCCAGACGGCAAGCCCCACGCCCAGAAGAGACAGCGGGAGCAGGTCGGTGGCGACGAAGCGCAGCGTCTGCATCTGGCTGGCGCTCAACTCCAGCGTGGAGGTCTCCCGGTCCGGAGGGCGCAGGGTGATCTTCTCCACCTGATGCGACGCCCAGCCCAGGGCGTTCATCACCAGGTTGCGGTTGGCCTCGTGGCCCCAGTTCGGATCCAACAGCAGCTCCGAATCGCCCAGGACCACCAGCCGTGCCTCATCGAAGCGCTTGTTGTCCGCGCCGCGAGTGTCCCGGGACGCGGCGGCCACGAGCGTGAGCTGTCCCATCTTCTCGCCATCGGATGGGGTGGCATCTTCCTGGGGCCGCGTCTCCACCCACGCATACGGCGAGGTGAGCAGCACGGGCTCCACCGTGACGCCGGGAAGGAAGCCCTCGCGGAACAGGGTGAGGCTGCGCGCGGTGGGAAGCTGCACGTTGAGCGCACGCTCCTGCAGCGGGCGGGTGATGACGTGCTTGCCGAAGAAGTTCGACACGAGGACGAACGGGTTGCCCGCGTTGAACTGCGAGTCCGCCGCCACGCCGTCGTCCACCTGCACGCCGTAGTCCGCCAGGAACAGGCCCAGCCCGTCCGCCGTGCCCACGTCGGTGAAGTACAGCAGCCGTCCGCCCTCACCCAGATAGGTGCGCAGGGCGGCCACTTCCGGAGCCGTGTAGTCCTCCTTGGCGCCCGCGATGATCAGCAGCCCCGCGTCGCGAGGCACTTCCTGCCTGCCCAGCAGGTTGAGGGGTTCGGGGCGGTAGCCTTCACGCAAGAGCTGACGGCGGAACTCCGACAGCCCATCACCGGGACCCTGCGGGCCCTGTGGCGTCTCCAGGGGCCACTCGCCATGCCCTTCGAGGAAGTACACCTTCTGCGCGCCCGCGGCGCCCAACTGGAGCAGGGCGTTGGTCAGCTCCTGCTCGGCGGGAATCGGCAGCAGGGTGTGGGGCGCGCTCTCGCCTTCGCCGCGCGAAACGACCACCAGCGTCTGGCCATCCTTGAGCTGGTACTTCGCGGCCAGGGAGGGCTCACGGCGCGGGTCCACGAAGGTGGCGTCGAACGTCTGGGGCGCGGCCTCGTGGTAGCGCCGGAACAGCTCCTCCAGGTCGCCGTAGGCCGGATGCGTGGGCGGGATGAGCGCCAGCACGTGCACCCGCTCCTTCAAACCGGCGAGCGTCTCGAGCGTCTGCGGCGCGAGCGAGAAGATGCGCGCCCGCGTCAGGTCCCAGCGCTGGTTCTTCCGGAACGCGAGGACGTTGAGCGCCACCAGCACGCCCAGCACGGCCAGCGTGGTGAGCACGGTGGACGCGAGGAACCGCCCCGTGCGGCGTGAGCCCGCGCGGCCAAGCTCCTGCCGGTGCGTGGCGACATAGGCCGCGATCATCGCCGTGCCCAGCACCGCCTTGCCCAGCGCGAGCCCCACGCTGCCGGAGGAGAGGAACAGCGTGAAGGGACTGGACAGCAGGAGCAGCAGGCCGAAGGCCCCCAGCACCCGGGTGACGTGGGTCGCTCTCATGGTCACGCGTAGCGCTGCGCTTCCACCGCGCGGTGGGTGAGCAGCAGCGAGAACAGGATGACGGACGCGAAGAACACCAGTGCCTGCACTTCCAGGACGCCCTGGATCATGCCCTGCAACTGGGTGTCGAAGGACAGGTAGTTCAGGAAGGAGCGCAGCGGCTCCGCCGTGGACTGGGCCACCCCGCGCAGCAGCATCCACGGCAGCAGCACGGTGAAGGTGAGGAAGGCCGCCAGCATCTGGCTCTCCGTCAGCGCGGAGATGAACAGGCCCACCGCCATGCAGGTGGCGCCCCACACGAGCACCGCCCCGTAGCCCAGCAGCACCGTGGGCCACTCCAGCGCGGGCCCGGACGCGCCCGAGCCGACCACCGACAGCAGCACCGGGAACACCAGCGTCAGCCCCAGCGTGACGAAGATGAGCCCGAGGCCGCCCAGGTACTTGCCCAGCACGATGTCCACCGGCCGCACCGGCGTCGTCAGCAGGAGCGCGAACGTCTTCTGGCGCTTCTCCTCCGCGAACAGCCGCATGGACAGGAAGGGCGCGACGAAGAGCGTGATGATCAGCACCACGCCCCACAGCTGCACCACCACGCCGTCGGTGAGGTTGCGGTAGACGATCGAGTCCGGCGGCAGCCGGCTCCAACCATGCTCGCGGGCCAGGGACTGCACCTGCTGGAACTGCTCCAGCAGGCTGACGAAGAAGAACGACGAGAGCGCCGCCATCGCGGTGAACACGGCGTAGGCCCACGGGGTGGTGAAGGCGACGGCCAGCTCCTTGCGGGCGATGGCCAGGGCGGTGCGCATGCGCGGGAGGTCCTCGAAGGGGGAAGGGGAGTGGCGCGCTTCAGGCGGCGGTCAGCTTGATGAAGACTTCTTCCAGCGAGGCGTGCTCCGCCTGGCCATGGGACTTCGCGAGCGTGTCGATGGCGTCGTGGGCCACCACGCGGCCCTGGTGGAGGATGAGCACCGTCTGGCACGTCACGGTGACCTCCGGGAGGATGTGCGTGGAAAGGAGCACGGTGTGCTTGCCCGCGAGGCTCCGGATCAACGCGCGCAGCTCGGCGCGCTGCGCGGGGTCCAGCCCTTCGGTGGGCTCGTCCAGGATGAGCACCGGGGGCGAACCGAGCAGCGCCTGCGCGATGCCCACGCGCTGCTGGAAGCCCTTGGACAGGTTCTGGAGCACGCGGCCCAGCACGTCGCTCACGCCGGTGAGGCCCGCCACGCGCTCCACCTCCGCACGCACCGCGCGGCCGGGCAACTGCTTGAGCGCCGCGACGAACGTCAGGTAGCCGTGCACCGTCAGCTCCGGATACAGCGGAGGCGTCTCCGGCAGGTAGCCGATGCGCCGTTTGACCTCCATCGGGTGCGTGGACACGTCGAAGCCGGCCACCTTCGCGATGCCCTCGGAAGGGGGCAGGAAGCCGGTGAGGATCTTCATCGTGGTGGACTTGCCTGCTCCGTTCGGCCCGAGGAAGCCGAGGATCTCTCCCTCACCCACGGTGAAGGACAGGTCCTGGATGGCCACGCGATCGCGGTAGCGCCGGGTGAGGTTGCGCACCTCGATGATGGGATTCTCGGTGATTGGCATGCGCGGGGGCGGACTTTACACTGCCCGGGAAGCGAGGCGTGGATGCCAATCGTGGTGCAGAAGTACGGCGGCTCATCGGTCGCTGACGCGGAGAAGCTCGGCAAGGTCGCCCGTCGCGTGAAGGAGAAGCGCGACGCGGGGTACCAGGTGGTGGTGGTGGTCAGCGCCATGGGCGACACCACGGACGACCTGCTGGCGCTCGCCAAGGGCGTGTCCGCGGACCCGCCCCGGCGGGAGCTGGACATGCTCCTCACCTGTGGCGAGCGCATCTCCATGGCGCTCCTGTCCATGGCGCTGCAGGAGCACGGCGTGCCGGCCATCAGCTTCACCGGCAGCCAGAGCGGCATCATCACCAACGACGCGCACGCGCAGGCGCGCATCGTGGAGGTGCGCCCCTACCGCATCCAGGACGAGCTGGCGAACGGCAAGGTCGTCATCGTCGCGGGCTACCAGGGCGTGTCCTACAAGAAGGAAGTGACGACGCTGGGGCGCGGCGGCTCGGACACCACGGCGGTCGCGCTGGCGGCGGCGCTGGAGGCGGAGGCGTGTGAAATCTACTCGGACGTGGACGGCGTCTTCAGCGCGGATCCGCGCGTGGTGCCGGACGCCCGCAAGCTGGAGTCCCTGAGCTACGACGAGATGCAGGAGCTGGCGAGCGCCGGCGCCAAGGTGCTCAACGCCCAGGCGGTGGAGTGGGCCAAGGCGCGCGGCATCACCATCCTCGCGCGCACCGCGCACGGCCTGGGCACCGGCACCGCCGTGCAGGAGCTGGCCGTGCCCACCGACAGCCGCGTCAAGGGCGTGACGGCGGACGCGGAGATGGCCGTGCTCGTCGCCAACGCCAGCGTGCCCCTGCAGGAGCTGCTGGAGTTCCTGGACGCTCGCGCCGTGCGCGGCCGCACGCTCGCGCATGACGGGCTGCCGGGCGCCCCGGGGCGCACGTTCCTGGCCATTCCGCTCGCGGACGTGCACGGCCCGGAAGCGCTCCAGCGCGAGCTGACCACGCGCTTCGGGCCCGCGGTGGAGTGGAGGGACGGGTGGGGTACCGTGACGTGCGTGGGCGTGGGCCTCAACGCGGACTGGGTGCCGCTCCGGAAGGCCTTGTCGGCCGCCGAGGGCCTGTCTGCTCGGGTGCATGCCGTGAGCACCTCTCCGCTGCAGGTGACGCTGCTGGTGGACAAGGCCCACCTGAAGCCGCTGACGGCCCGTCTGCATCGGGAACTGCTGGGAAGCTGACAGTGCCTTGCGTGGTGGACCTGCGTTGATCCGGTGACTTGCACGACCCCCCGGGGTGCCGACGGGGGTGGAGTGTCGAACTTTTGTTCCCATCCGGGGTAGGGCGCTTCCCTCCCTGAAGTCGATGCCTACCCTCCGCTCGTGAACACCCTGGGTGGAGGGTAGAGGGCATGGGGCAGGGGCATCGTTGGACGAGGCTGGGGGTGGTGTTGGCGCTCCTGGTGACGGGCGCCACCGGGTGCAAGGACACGGGTCCCGCACCGGGCACGCCGCCTCCTGGCGACCGCCACGACGAGCCCCCTCTCAACACCAACGACGGAGGCGTGACGCCTGATTCGGATGGTGGCGTGGTCGTGCCGGAGTACGACGCGGGCCTTCCGGACGACGAACCGGACGCTGGCACGCTTCCGGATGGAGGCTCTTCGCTGCCCGCGCGCGACGCGGACGCGGTGCACCGGGAGAACCAGAAGAAGGGCACCTCCAACTGGCGCATCACCAAGAACGCCAACCAGCGCGAAATCGAGGGCTATCCCCTCCAGGCGACCGTCACGCAGGGGGAGTCCCTGCGCGTGGCGGTGTCCCTGTCCGAAGCGAAGAACTTCACCTGGTTCGTCTACCGCATGGGCTACTACGGTGGCGTGGGCGCGCGCGAGGTCGCGCGGGGCGGCCCCGTGAAGGGCACGCGCCAGGCGGACTGTCCGGCGGATCCGACAACGGGCATCATCGCGTGTGCATGGTCCCCCACGCTGGACATCCCCATCCAGAAGGACTGGGTGCGCGGCGTGTACGTGGTGAAGCTCGTGCGCGAGGATCAACCGTCGCGCTACGTGCCCTTCTTCGTGCGTGACGCGAACCCGCGCTCCGAGGTGGCGGTGCTCATCCCGACCTCGACCTGGGCGGCGTACAACACCTGGGGTGGCACCAGCCTCTACGACGACCAGAAGGGCGTGATGAAGTCGCACGGCGTCGCGCGCGCCTTCCAGTCCTCGTATGACCGGCCCTACTACCGGGGCCAGGGCTCCGGACACCTGATGCTGGACGACCTGAGCCTCGTGATGTGGCTGGAGGCGCAGGACCTGGACGTGGGCTACTTCACCGACGAGGACATGGACTCCAGCTACGACTTCCTGCGTGGCGCGAAGGTGTTCGTGATGTCCGGGCACGATGAGTACTGGTCGTCAAAGCAGCGGGACTCCGCGGACCGCTCGCTGGCGGACGGCCGGTCGCTCTTGAACCTGGGCGCGAACAACGCCTACTGGCAGGTGCGCTACGAGCCCGCGGCGGACGGCCGCGAGCGCCGGATCGTCACCTGCTACAAGGGCCACGCGGAGGATCCATACAAGGACCAGCGCAAGACGGCGAAGTTCCGCGACCTGCCCGCGCCCCGTCCGGAGAACGCGCTGCTGGGCGTGCAGTTCGCGGCGCGCTGGCACCAGTGGCCCTTCCCGACGGTCATCACGGAGCCAAACCACTGGGTCTTCGCCGGCACGGGGCTCAAGGCGGGCGACACGCTGTGGATGGCCAACGGCTACGAAGTGGATCAGCTGGTGAACAACGGCCGTCAGCCGGCCGGCGTGGAAGTGCTCGCCGAGTCCCCCTCGCTGTCGCTCCAGGGCGGCTTCGGCTTCGCGCACATGGTGGTGCGCAAGCAGGGCGACGCGTACGTGTTCTCCTCGGGCGGCATCGACTTCGTGCAGAAGCTGGCCGGGGTGGGGGACCGCGTGGCGGATCCTCGCGCGGGCCGCATCGTGGCCAACGTGCTCTACAAGGCGCTGGGCAAGAAGGTGCCGGACGACCTGGTGAAGTTCCAGCCGCCGGCGGCGTCCCCGGCCATGGGCCCGTTCGCGCAGGCGGTGCACACGGTGGCGGGCGAGCCGGGCAAGCGCTGCCATTCGGACGGCAAGGTGGCGTCGGATGAGCTGGGCGCGCCGCTCGCGGTCGCGGTGCTGCCGGACGGTGGCTGGGCGGTGGCGGATTCGCTGGGCAACAGCGTCAAGCGCGTGTCGCCGGACGGGAAGATCCGCACGGTGCTCACCGGGCTCATCGGCCCCATGGGCATCGCCGCGGACGCGCAGGGGAACATCTACGTCGCGGACACGGAGAACGCGGTCATCCGCCGCATCCCCGTGGAGGGCAGGGCGGAGGTGTTCGCGGGCACCAGCCCTGGCTACCAGGACGGCCTCGCCCTGGCGTCGGCCTTCAACCAGCCAGCGGGCCTGTCCTTCACGCCGGATGGGACGGGGCTGCTCGTCGCGGACCTGAACAATGGCGTCATCCGCCGCATCGACATGGTGCTGCCGGGCAATCCGGTGACGACGTTGCAAGGCGATTGGATCTACCGGCCCTCCGCGGCCGTCCAGACCGCGGACGGAACGACGTACGTGGTGGAGAGCGGCATGGCGCGGGTCATTCGCGTGCGCAACGGCGTCACCTCCGTGGTGGCCGGCTCGACGCCCGGCTTCCGGGATGGGGACCCGTCGGGCGGGCAGCTGCTGCCGTACCTGGGACTGGCGCTGCTGCCGGACGGTTCGCTCGCGGTGTCCGACCCCGGCAACTACCGGGTGCGCCGCCTCGTGTTCAACGCGGCGGGGGAGCCGGAGAAGCTGACCACGCTCGCGGGCAGTGGCCGCTACGGCTTCGCGGACGGTCCAGGCAAGGAGGCCCAGCTGGTGCTGCCGGCGGGGCTCGCGGTGGGCCCGGACGGCACCCTGTACGTGGCGGATGCCGGCAACTCGCTGGTGCGCGCCATCACGCCGTGAGGGGCTGAGCCTCGCGGGCCGGCGTCAAACCGGCTCGCCCTGGGAGTGGAGTTGCGCCGCCGCCTCCGGGGGCTGATCAGCGTCCGGGGTTGCGCATCCCACCCATCGGAGGAGGCGCATCCATCTCCTGCCGCGTGCGCCGCCGGTCCGGGGTGTCGCGCGGCAGCTCCACGAAGCTGCACATCTCGCACAGGCGGCTGTAGATGCGCTCGCCCACGCGCTCGCGCAGCAGCTCCGCGTCCTTCATCGCCGTGCGCGCGTCCTCGGTGGTGCGGTAGCCCGTCGGCGCGGTGCTGCGCGCGCCCTTGCGCTCCGGCTCCAGTGAGTAGTTCGTCGCGAAGAGCGTGGTGCGCCCCGCGTTGTAGCGCCGGGCGATCAGCTCATCGAGCGTCTCCATCTCGAAGGGACTGCCGCGCCCCTTGCCCAGCTCGTCGATGGCCAGCACCTCGACCTCCGACAGCGGCCCGATGATCTCTCCGCCGCTCTTGCCGTCCTGGAACCCGCGCCGGATGGTCGCGTACAGGAGCGAGATCTCCACGTACCGGGACCGCACGCCCATCTCCAGCACCAGGTGCCCGAGCGTCGCCGCCAGCAGGTGCGTCTTGCCCGTGCCCACCGGCCCGCTGAGCACGTAGCCCTTGTTCTTCGCGGTGTCGCCCTTCACGTACTGGTGGGCGAAGTGCATCGCCACGCCCCGGCCCCGGTCCTGGGCCTCGTTGAAGGGGCGGTAGTTGTCGAACGACGCGTGCGCCATGACCCCCGGCATCTGCACGTCGTTGAAGAGCGCCACCCGCTTGCGCCGCAGCGTGCACATGCACGGCTGGAGCACTTCGTAGGTGCGCGCACCCACCTTCTTGCTGAAGGTGCCTTCCTTCTCCACCAGGATGTGCCCGCGCCCGCCACACACCGGGCACGCCTCCGAGCACGTACACACCCGCGCTGACGCGAGATCCCCGCGCCGCTCGATGAGGTACGTCCGCCCGCCGCACTCCCCGCACGCCTCGCCGTTCGCCTTGGCCGCCATCTGGGGTCCAGCCATACCACCGCCCGCCTTGCCCGTCAGTACGCTGAACCTGCGTTCAGGCGTGCGACCATGACCCAACCCTTCAGGTCTCCTTCATGTCCAGCCGCCGGCGCACGGCCGCCTGAAGCCGGAACCTCCGCGACACCCGCCGCGCCCGCGCCGTCATCAGCTGCTGCTCGCCCGTGCGCGCATCGCGCCACACCGTGCGCCGCTCCGAGAAGGGCAGGGCCCGCAGCAGCACGAGCAGCGCCCACGCCTCCTGCTGATCCATGGCCGCGGGCTCCCGGGGCACGCACGCGAGCACCGTGTCCAGCAGCCGGTGCACCCGGGGCGCCAGGGCGGACTCCCGCTCCGTGAGGGCCCGGAGCGCCGTGCACAGCCGCGCGTGGCGCACCTCCTCCCAGGAGCGGGCCGGCTTCTTCTTCACCTCCGGGACGGCCTCCTCGCCCTGGCCCGCGGACAGATCGCGGTACTTGCGGATCTCCGTCTCCACCTGACGCCGGCACGCCCGGAGCGAGCGCAGCACCGGCTCCCCGGGCCGCGCGTCCCACAGGGCCTTCTCCGCTGATCGCGAGATGCCGCGCGCCACGACTTCGAAGGGGACCCCCTCCTGTGCCCACGCCGTGACGAGTTGGGTATCCAACGCGGACAACATCAGCCCCGCGCCACGCACCGCGAGGTAGTAGTCCTGCACCAGTTCTTCAAAGCTGGCGCTCTCCGGCAGAAGGCTCATGATCCGCGAACGGCTCCAGGCAGGGCGGCCAGTCTTCCGACCGTCCGCTTCCCATACTCCCTGAAGCCCTCATCGCAACCTTCCGGCCACTGTTCAACCCCCGGCTGGCCGCTCCCCGAGCACAACGAAATTGAAGTTTTCTCGCCTGCTTTCCAACGGACCGTCCGTCCGTCCGTCCAAGTTGACCCGCCTTGCGGAAACCGCGCATAGTGCGAGTCCCCTCATGGAAATTCCCGAAGATTCCCGGACACTTGCCAAGCAGGCAGGCCATCGGGGATGCCGGTCCCTCGCTCCTAGGAAGACCATGCGCCGCTCGTTACTCGTTTGCCTCGTTCTCCTGACTTCCATGGCTTCGGCCCAGGAGAAGAAAGCACTGCGCGACGCTGACCTGGGCAAGAAGTCCACGACCACCGTGGACAAGTCCCTCGCTGGCGACATCACGCGCCCGAAGGAAGCCCAGCAGGCCGCTCCCACGCTGCAATATGATCAGTTCCGCCTGGGCGTGGAGGTGCAGGTCGCCTCCAAGCGCCGCGAACAGATCGAATCGCTGCGGAAGATCATCTCCCTGTCTCCTGATCAGAAGGAGGCCCCCAGCTTGTTGTTCCGCCTGGGTGAGCTCTACTGGGAGGAGTCGAAGTTCTTCTTCTTCGAAGCCAACCGGAAGGACGACGAGCTCATCGTCGCCATGAACCGCAACGACGCCGCGGGCCAGCAGAAGGCCAAGGCGGAGAAGGCGGAGTTGATGGCGAAGGTGAAGGAGAACGGCAAGTACGCCGTCGAGCAGTACACGAAGATCGTCCAGGAGTTCCCGAAGTTCGAGCGCACGGACGAAGTGCTCTTCTTCCTCGGCCAGTACCTGATGGAGGACGGCCAGGACAAGAAGGCGCTCGTCGCGTTCAAGCGCCTCATCGAGAAGCACCCCACGTCCAAGTACATCCCGGACGCGTACTTCGCCTTCGGCGAGTACTACTTCAACAACTCCAAGGGAAAGCGCCCGGAGCTGGAGAAGGCGCTCGTCGCCTACAAGAAGGCCGCCGAGTTCCCGGAGAACCAAGTCTACGCCTTCGCCCTCTACAAGCAGGGCTGGTGCTACTTCAACATGGGCGAGTACGAGTCCGCGAAGGACAAGTACAAGACCGTGGTCCTCTACGGCGAGCTGGCGGGTGCCGCCGCGGTGGAGAAGGACGGCAAGGCCAAGGCCAAGGGGTCGCTCGTGCGTGAAGCGCGCGCCGACTACGTGCGCTCCTTCGCCCGCGAGGGTGACGTCACGCAGGCCCGCGCGGACTTCGGCAAGGTCGCCACCAATCCGGAAGACCGCTTCGCGATGATGAAGCAGCTCGCGAACCTGTACTACGGCGACGGCAAGGACCGCGAAGCGGCCATCACGTACAACGCCCTGATCAAGGAGAAGCCGCTGTCGCCCGAGTCGCCCGGCTTCCAGGGCAAGATCGTCGACTGCATCCTTCGCATGGGCAACAAGGAGCGCACCGTGGCCCAGGTGCGCCGGCTCGTGAAGATCATGAAGGACGTGGAGTCCTCCGGCGTCATCAAGGACGACAAGGACAAGAAGGCGCTCGCGGAGGCGAAGGAGCTGTCCGAGCGCACGCTCTCCAACCTCGCCGTCACCTGGCACAACGAGGGCAAGAAGACGCGCAACGAGGAGACCTTCAAGTACGCGGACGCCGTGTACAGCGACTACCTCACGCTCTTCCCGGAGAACCCCAAGGCGTACGACCTGCGCTTCTTCTGGGCGGAGCTCCTCAACGACAACCTGCAGAACTTCGACAAGGCCGCCGCCAACTACACCCTCGTCGTCCTCCAGGACGCCAAGGTGCTGGAGGCCAAGGACGACAAGGGCAAGCCCAAGCCGGGCAAGCCGGGCAAGTGGCTGAGCAACGCCTCCTACAACGCCGTGCTCGCGTACGACGAGGTCGTCAAGTCCGCGGAAGCGCGCGGCGAGGCGAAGAGCGAGTCCGCCGGTACGGACATCACCAAGAAGATCAGCATCCCCACGCTGAAGAAGTCGCTGCTGGACGCGTGCGAGCGCTACCTCAAGTACGTCCCCAAGGGCGACAAGCGCGTGGAGATCGCCTTCAAGGCGGCGAACATCTACTACCGCCACAACCACTTCGACGAAGCGGTGCTGCGCTTCAGCGAGATCGCGCTCGGCTACCCCGAGTACAAGTTCGAGGACGGCCAGCGCGCGGGTGAGATCGCCGCGAACCTCATCCTGGACTCGTACAACCTGCTGCAGGACTTCGCGAAGGTGAACGAGTGGGCGCGCCGCTTCTACGCGAACGACAAGCTCGCGGTCGGCAAGTTCCGCGACGACCTGGCGAAGCTGATTGAACAGTCGTCGTTCAAGCTGGTCAGCCAGCTGGAGGAGAAGAAGGAGTTCTCCAAGGCGGCCGAGGCGTACCTGAACTTCGTCCACGACTTCCCGCAGACGGAGATCGCGGACCTGGCGCTCTACAATGCGTCCGTCGACTATTACAAGGCGAAGAGCCTGGACAAGGCCATCGAGGTCCGCAAGCGCCTGTTCGCGGAGTACCCGCGGTCCAAGTACGTGCCGGACTCCATCTACGCGAACGCGGAGGCGCTGGAGGCCATCGGTGACTTCGAGGACGCGGCCTCCACCTACGAGCTCTACGTGCGCGGCTACGAGCGCAACCTGAGCGAGAAGGGCGGCGCCCCCGCCGCGAAGGCCAAGGCGAAGGCCAAGGCCAAGGCCAAGGCGAAGCAGGCCTCCAACGACGACGCCCCCGCGAAGCCCGCGGTGGTGCAGAAGTGGGACGAGTCCAAGGCGCAGATCGCCCTGTTCAACGCCTCCACCTACCGCGAGGGCCTGGGCCAGCTGAAGGCCGCGCTGAAGAACCGCGAGCACTACCTGGAGCTGTGGCCCAAGTCGAAGGACGCCGAGGGTGTGTTCCTCTCCATCGTGGACCTCCACGTGAAGCAGGGGGCATACATGAAGGCCATCAAGCTGTTGGAGGAGTACGAGCGCGACAACATGCGTTCGTCCAGCAAGTTCCTCAACGCGGAAGGCCGCATCGTCGCCATCTACGAGAAGATGAAGAAGCCGCGCGACGTGTCGCGCATGAACAAGCGCATCTACGAGTACTTCGACCAGCTGGGCCGCAACCAGAAGGCCTCGCTGGAGAAGCCCGCCCTGGCCGCCGCCGCGCAGGCGAACCTGCTGGCCATCGAGCCGGACTGGGTGGAGTACAAGCGGCTGAAGCTGTACTGGGGCGTGCCGCCGTCGCCGGAGCGCTTCAAGGGCTCGCTGGCCGACAAGGGCCGCGCGCTGGAGGTCGTCCAGAAGAAGTACGTGCAGACGGTGGCCCTGGGCGCCCCGGAGCCCGCCATCTGCGCGCTGCAGCGCATTGGCATGGCGTACGACCACATGGCGGACCTCGTGGTGAACGCGCCCATGCCGCGCGGTCTGGATGAGGAGTCGCAGCAGGCCCTGCGCGACGAGTTCTCCAACCAGGCGCAGCCGCTCAAGGACAAGGCCACGGAGGCCTTCTCCGGCGCGGTCGCCAAGAGCCGTGAGCTGGGCGTGTTCAACGAGTGCGCCGCGGCGAGCCTGAAGATCCTCCGCACCACCTACGCTCCGGACAAGTACCCGGAGGTGCTGGAGGAGAAGCTGGCGCTGAAGAACAAGGAGTTCGTGCTCGCAGGCGACCTGCTCGCCGCCGTGCAGGACATCCCGCCCCCGACGGCGAAGCCCGAGCCGGAGAAGCTGGCCAAGAGCGAAGCGCTCAACGAGGACCTGTCGACGCTGACCAACCAGCTGCGCCAGCAGACCGAGTCGGAGATCGCCAAGCCCGCCGCCTCCAAGGACGGCAGCGCGCCCAAGAAGACCGTTGATGATCAGGAGCCGGAGGACTTCCTCTAATGAACCGCACGCACCCGTTCCGTCCCGCCCTCCTGTTGGCCTCGCTGGCCCTCACCGCCGTCGGCTGCACGTCGTCCCAGCCGGCCGTGAAGCCGGTGGTGGACAAGCCCGTCGCCGCGCCCACCGGGCCGGTGTCCATCTCCAACCGCGCCATGCTGCTGTTCGATGACGCGGTGAAGTCCTTCGACGCGCAGAAGAAGGCCAAGGCGTTCGACTACCCGTCGCTGGAGCGCAAGTTCAAGGCCGCGGCCGAGGCGGATCAGAACCTGGCGGAGGCCGAGTACAACCTGGGCGTCATCGCCGAGCGCATGGGCAAGCCCGACGAGGCGAAGGCCCGCTACCAGGCGGCCCTCACCAAGAAGCCGTCCCTGCGGCAGGCGTCGGACAACCTGGCCATCATGCGCCAGAACTCCGGCGACGTGGCCGGCGCGGTGGCGCTCTACCAGGACGTGCTCACCCGCTACCCGGACGACGCCGGCTCGCGCGCCCGTCTGGCGGAGATCTACCGGCAGAACAACGACCACGACAAGGCGATGGAGCTGTCGCGCGCCGCGCTCATGCGCGACCCGGCGAACACCAACGCGCTGAAGGTGATGATCCGCAGCTACCTGGAGCGCAAGCAGCTGGCCATGGCGAAGCTCGTGGCGCTGCGCGCGGTGAAGCTGGACGGCGCGGATCCGGAGCTGCACCACGCCGTGGGCCTCATCCTCCAGAAGGAAGGCGACGTCGCGGGCGCGCGCTTGCAGTTCAAGAGCGCGCTGGAGGCCAAGGCGGACTACGTGCCGTCGCATGTGGCGCTGGCGCAGCTGGCGCTGGACGCGGAGGACTTCCCCGGCGCGGAGGAGCACCTGCGCCGCATCCTGCAGGCGGATGGCAAGAACGCCGCCGCGCACGTGGACCTGGGCATCGCGCTCAAGGGCCAGGGCCAGTACGACAAGGCCATGCAGGAGTACGACGAGGCGGAGAAGCTCAACCCGGAGCTGGGCGCCACGTACCTCAACCGCGGCATCATCCTTCACAAGGTGAAGGACGCCCCTGAGCGCGCGGTGGAG
This sequence comes from Corallococcus praedator, assembly GCF_003612125.1. Classification (GTDB taxonomy): domain Bacteria; phylum Myxococcota; class Myxococcia; order Myxococcales; family Myxococcaceae; genus Corallococcus; species Corallococcus praedator. The sequence goes on along the minus strand of NZ_RAWI01000110.1, from coordinate 1,319 downwards.
CTGTACCGCAAGTACGTCGCCCTGGCGGGCGGCGAGGTCGCGCTCAACGGCGAGGCCCCCGTCTTCGGGCTGCTGCGCGAGGCGGAGAGCATCGTGCAGGCCAAGCGCGAGGCGAAGTCCGCGGAGGAGCAGGCCAAGCAGATGGAGGCGCTCCAGGCCCAGCAGCAGGCCGCGATGAAGGCGGAAGAGGCCAAGCAGAAGGGCCAGCCCGCGCCCAACGCCGCCACCCCCGTGTCCGGTGATGGCACCGCGCCCAAGGCCACCCCGGCCGCCGGAACCGGCAACCCGCCGGCCGCGGCGACCCCGGCGGGCGGCACTCCGGCCGCGCCTGCCCAGAAGAATGCAGCCCCGGCGGACTCGGACGAGCCCACCGACGACCTGCTGTGATGTGGGAGAAGCCCGCCAGTGGCTTCACGCTGGCGGCGCGACTCCGGATGATGCGAACCTTGTGAACCCCCGGCATTTCGCGGGGGTTGCCGTGCGGAACAAGCGGGCCCGGGAAGGGGCCCCTCGTGGAGGCAGGATGCGGAAGTGGCTGATGCTGTGCGTGACGCTGTCGGTGGCTCCGGCCTTCGCCCAGGACGAGGGCGGGGACAAGGCGAGCGGTGGTGGCGCCAAGATGCAGAAGACGTCCACGGTCGACTTCGAGGACGACACCATCGAGGGCGATCTCACGAAGCCGGATGGTGAGTACGTCGAGGCTCGCAAGTCCGTGAAGCACTCGAACCTCATCCGCATTCGCGAGGACTTCGAGGACAAGGTCATGCAGTCCGTGGGTGAGCTGTAATTCCTCACGAATTGCCGGCGGGAACCTTCCGCCAGTGCCGTTGTCCAACGAGAGCCAAAGCGAACCGGGAGCCCCCTTCATGGCCGTACCCCTGACACTCAAGGTCTTCAAGGGCGACACGCTGGTCGCCTCCAAGGACTACGAGCGCGACATCATCAAGATTGGTCGTCTCTCCTCCGCGCACCTGTGCCTGGAGGACGACAAGGTCAGCCGCATCCACTCCGTCATCGAAGTGGCCGGCGACGGCTCCATGTCCATCATCGACATGGGCAGCGTCGAAGGCACCTACGTCAACGGCAAGCGCGTCAACAAGGGGCAGGTCTCCTTCGGTGACGAGGTCCGCGTGGGTGGCACCACCATCCGCCTGGAGAACCCGGCCGCTGTCGCCGCGGTGAACCTGGCCGCCGCCGTCGCGCAGGCGGACGCGCCCACCGACAAGAACACCACCGTGGCCCCCGTGGCCGGCGCTTCCGCCGCCGCCATCGCGCAGGCCGTGGCCGCGCCGGTCGCCGCCCCCGTGGCGGCCCCCGTC
>NZ_RAWI01001108.1 GCF_003612125.1 Corallococcus praedator | reverse complement strand
GCTAAAAAAGTAAATTTGGGCGCGAAACTCAATTCAGCTTCCGCACCGAAAAATGTGGATCAGTGGGTGTCGAATCGCTTTGAGGCGGAACTAGGATCAGAGCCAGAACCCATCAAGATGAAGCGGCTCACACTTGACATTCCTGAATCATTGCATCGAGCCATTAAGCTCAAGGCGACAGCGGAAGGGGTGGCGATGGTCGATCTGCTGCGTGATTTGCTAGAAAAAGAATACGGAAATCAGTAAATACAGAAATCAGTAATTACAGAAATACGCTTCCCCTCTGTTCAATTCAATGACTTGTGGACGTTTAGCAGTAGCTTTTTGCTGCGGTTACAGTTGGTCTGAAACCGTCGTTAATAGCAATAATTGCTATTTATTGTTATTGCAGCCAAAATAGAATTGTTTCAATCGCAGAGGACTTTGGCATGAA
>NZ_RAWI01001107.1 GCF_003612125.1 Corallococcus praedator | reverse complement strand
GTTCAATTAGAAGCTTTAGGTAATGTTACTGGTATGGATTTAAGTGTTGATATGTTGACTGTTGCAGCTCAAAAATCAGCAAATGTAAATTGGCTTGAAGGAGATATGACATCTTTTGATTTGCAACAACAATTTGATATCATCACTATTTTTTGTGACTCTCTAAATTATTGGCAAGATGAAACTGCAGTGATTGAAACATTCATCAATGTTTATCATCATCTGACTGATTCAGGTGTATTTATGTTTGATGTACATACTGTTTATAAAATGATGACGTTGTTTAATAATCAAAGTTATATTGATGATAAAGGGGACATTTTTTTAGCATGGGATGCTGTGCAAGGAGATTTACCTTTAAGTGTTTATCATGATATGACATTTTTCATTCGACATGAAGATGAAACATATTCAAGATTTGATGAGTCTCATTT
>NZ_RAWI01001106.1 GCF_003612125.1 Corallococcus praedator | reverse complement strand
GAACAAATCACACCCGACGCGGATAGCTCGTTTCATATATTGCTGACTCCCCATCTGGAAAACGTTTTCCTCTGGCATTATCATCCGGAGTACGAGATCGTGTATATCGACGGAGCCAGCGGCACCCGGCACGTCGGCGACCATATTTCGCGCTACGAAGGCAGTGATCTGGTCTTTATCGGTCCGAATATCCCGCACCTGAATTTTGACTATGGTGTCAAAACGGACTACCGCAAAGTGGTAGTTCAACTGAACGAAGATTTTCTGGGTGAATCTTTCTGGCGGGCACCGGAGTTTGCCGACGTGGCCCGGCTGTTCGCGATGGCCCGTTCGGGACTGTCGTTCCACGGTGAAACCAAACGCATCGTCGGCGAGCAACTGGAAGCCCTGGCAGCGTGGCCACCGTTTGAGCGGATGATGGCGCTGCTGACTAT
>NZ_RAWI01001105.1 GCF_003612125.1 Corallococcus praedator | reverse complement strand
GCCCTTGCCGCCGCCTTGCATCTGGCGCATGAAGTACACCCAGACGCCGATCAGCAGCAGCATGGGACCCCAGCTGACCAGCAAGGTCATGAGCAGGGAGCCCTCTTCACGCGGCTTCACATCGAACTTGACGTTGTTGGCGATCAGGTCGCCCACCAGGCCGCGATCCAGATACGTCGCCGTCGTGCGGATCTTGCGATCATCGTTGGTGACGGCCACGATCTCCGTGCCGCCCTGCCCTTCCTGGATGGTCGCGCTCTTGATGCGATTGCTGCGCACTTCTTCCAGAAATTCGGAATAGCCGACAGCACCAGCGCTGGCGCCCGCACGGGTGTCAAACTGTTTGAACACCGTAAAGAGCACCATGGCGATGACCAGCCACACGGCGATTTTTGAAAACCACTGATTGTTCAAGCGGGGCTCCAGAAGCAGAA
>NZ_RAWI01001104.1 GCF_003612125.1 Corallococcus praedator | reverse complement strand
GCGCCAGCTCGCCGCCATCGTGGCGCGGCTGGACGAGCAGGACAACGCGAACGACCAACTCTCCGGGCGGGTCGACCGGCTGTCGGCGCGGGTCGACGCATTGTCGAGCAAGATCGACCGGCTGTCGGGCGACGTCGCCACCCTGGCTTCGGCGGTCGAGCAGGCCCTGACCTCATTCACGAATCTCGGCCGTCGCGTCGTGCGGCTCGAACATCCCGATGGTGGAACCTGAACATGGCAGACCGAGACAACCGCGGCCCGCGCCGCGACCGCGACGAGAACCCCGAGTTCGCCGACCGCCTGGTGGCGATCAACCGGGTGTCGAAGACGGTGAAGGGCGGCAAGCGCTTCGGCTTCGCGGCGCTCGTCGTGGTCGGCGACCAGAAGGGTCGCGTGGGCTACGGCAAGGGCAAGGCCAAGGAGGTCCCCGAGGC
>NZ_RAWI01001103.1 GCF_003612125.1 Corallococcus praedator | reverse complement strand
GACCTGCTGAGCGCCGGTCGTGTTTGTCTGGCCCAGACAGTTCATGGTGCCGTCCCCACTGGCAGTCGCAAACCGAGTTGTTACCGTATCCGTACCTGCGGTGGCACCCGAAGTACCGGAAATCACCTGGCCGGCAGCCAGCGAGCCATTCGCCGGGAATGCCGATAGGGCCGTGTTGACTGTCGGGTTGGGGAAATACCCCGCCTGCTGTACAACATTGGTCAAGATGGTCAGCGCCAGTCGCTCATTGTCTTGCAACTGCGCAAGCTGATCCTGGCTCGTGAAGCTCTTCTGCATGTTCACGAATACAACGACCACGCCAGTCATGATGAACAGCGCAATCACCATAGCGATCAGTATCTCGACTAGGCTCGTACCGCCTTGGCTGCGTGCCGATTGCATCCGGTGCGTCATCGAATTGGCGCTCATGGCTG
>NZ_RAWI01001102.1 GCF_003612125.1 Corallococcus praedator | reverse complement strand
GCATAGACCGCGGCGAAGCTGAGGCGCTCGTCACGGTAGACGACGAATTCCTTGTCGGCCTGCGCGCCGAAGAACAGCGCCAGATAGTCGCGCAGGTTGGCGGGCGCGTTGACGAAGACCGGCAGGCGGATGCCGCCGACCGGCGCAATGCCAACCGCCATCATGCCGCCGGGCGCGATGATGCCGTCGACGACGGCGTCGATCGCGGTATCGAGAGCGGACTTCATCCCCTAATATCCCATCAAGGTCGCAAGGCGGTCGCCGTGGAAGGCGAAGTCGCCGAAGGTCTCGCGCGCGGCGCGCGCGCGCTTCATGTAGAAGCCGATGTCATAGGCATCGGTCATGCCGATACCGCCGTGCATCTGAACGCCCTCGTCGGTGGCGAGCTTGCACGCCTCCCCTGCCTTCGCCTTGGCAAGGCTGACGAACAGCGC
>NZ_RAWI01001101.1 GCF_003612125.1 Corallococcus praedator | reverse complement strand
GGTGAACCGCAGGCGAGCCCGCTCATCCGCCGATGGATGCGGCCAGCCGCCCTCGACGCGTTCGAGCACGACCGGAACGCCGGTCGCAGCCCATTCGCGCAGCAGATGCTCGTTGTAGACGTGACCCCCGGTCGGCACGCCGTCGTGGGTGGGGGCGACCAGCGCGAACGTCACCTCGGGGGAAGCGTCAAGGTGAAGGACGCCCAGGCGTCCGGATGCTCCCGCAGGGTGACCTCCAGTTCCGCGAAGCCGCGGGTGTCGAAGCCCTCGCAGAGCCGTACCGCGACGTGCTGGGCTATGGCCTCGGTCGTCGACAGTCGCCCCGCGAAAGCGGGCGACTCGTCGAGGTTGCGGTAGTCGATCTCGTCGAGAACCGACCGCAGCCTCGAGGTCGCCTCCCCGATGTCGATGACGACGGCATACTGGCTGAGCTG
>NZ_RAWI01001100.1 GCF_003612125.1 Corallococcus praedator | reverse complement strand
CTGTGGACGTTCCAGACGGCGACGGGGCCGGAGCGGTGGTTGCCGGGCCGGGTGCGGGGGCAGGCGCGGATGCACGCGTTCCTGGTGGAGGTGCTGGGGTTTGGCGGCTTCATCCGGGGCTACGACGTGGCGGCGGACACGCGCAGTGATTCGATTCCGGGGCACCCGGACTTCGCGAAGAACTTCGACCTGTTCCTGCACCACTACGCGGGGGCGTTGCTCAAGCGGGTGGCGCCGGAGTCCGCGTTCGGGCGGGCGCTGGGGCAGGTGGTGATGCTCAACGGCCAGCAGTGGGCCGGGCTGGGCTTCACGTTGACGGACGCGGGCCAGCGGCTGGTGGACGCGTGGCTGGCGGAGCAGGGCGTGGTGCTGAGTCCCGCCGCTTGAGTGACCCGGGTGGCCCGCGTGGCCGCCTGCTTCCGGAGGGGTTGGGG
>NZ_RAWI01001099.1 GCF_003612125.1 Corallococcus praedator | reverse complement strand
GTCGCAGGCGCTTGGCTGGAGCTAAGCCAAAACTATGCCACTCGAAGAAAACCTGAAGACATTCTGAAGGTTTGGCCGACTGGCCGGCCCCTACATACGGAGAGTAGGCGCTTTAGGGCGCGAAGGCGTACTTTTGCAGGCATGAACAAGCAGGTCCTCTTAGTTATTCTGGATGGGTGGGGCATCGCCCCAAATGTAGAAGTTTCGGCCGTTGACAAGGCCCGGACGCCCTATTTCCACGAACTACTCAATCGCTTTCCGCACAGCACGTTGCAGGCTTCGGGTGAGGCCGTGGGCCTACCCGAAGGCCAGATGGGCAACTCGGAAGTGGGCCACATGAACATTGGCGCGGGCCGTGTAGTAAACCAGGAGCTGGTGCGCATTGGTAAGGCTGCGCGCGAGCGCAAGCTGGGTCAGATACCCGCCCTCAAAGA
>NZ_RAWI01000010.1 GCF_003612125.1 Corallococcus praedator | reverse complement strand
GGGACGGGGGCTGGAATCGGCCATGGCCCTGTTCATAACGGCTTCCGCACCGGCTGCCTTCCACCGGTAGAGTCCCTGTGGGGCTTTTGTCGGCGGGAATGTCCTGAACCCGGCCCTGGAGGAATGGTTGGATGAAGGCGAAGCAGGAACTCCCCACCGTGCCGTTCGCGTCGGAGAAGGCGTTCGAGCAGTGGCTTTTGAAGCACCACGCCGACGCACCGGGCGTCTGGTTGAAGTTCGCGAAGAAGGAGTCGGGCATCGCGTCCGTGACGTACGCCCAGGCGGTGGAGGTGGCGCTCTGCTACGGCTGGATCGACGGGCAGGCGAAACCGGTCGACGACACCTTCTGGATCCAGCGCTTCACGCCCCGCAGGGCCCGGAGCAGGTGGTCGAAGATCAACTGCGGCAAGGCCGACGCGCTCATCGCCGCGAAGCGGATGCAGCCCGCCGGCCTGCGCGAGGTGGAGGCGGCCCGGGCCGACGGGCGGTGGGAAGCGGCGTACGCGTCGCCCACGGCCATCACCGTCCCGGAGGACCTGCTGAACGCGCTGGAGGCGAACCCGAAGGCGAAGGCGTTCTTCGCCACGCTCAAGGGCTCCAACCGCTACGCCATCCTCTACCGGCTCCACGACGCGAAGAAGCCGGAGACGCGCGTGCGCCGGCTGGAGAAGTTCGTCGCCATGTTGGAGGCGGGCGAGACGCTCCACGGCTAGCTACTTCGCTTCGCCCATGACCTCGATGGTGTTCTTGAGCCGCTCCAGGCCCAGGCGCACCAGGGCGCCCCGCAGGTCGGGCTGGCCCAGGAACGCCTTGCGGAACACCTCGCGCTCCAGCTTCAGCAGCGTGCACGGCGTCACGGTGCGCACGGTGGCGGTGGCCAGCCGGCTGCGCAGCAGGGAGATCTCCCCGAAGAGGGCGCCTTCCTCCAGCAGGGGGTAGGGCGACTGGCGTCCATCGCCGTGCGTGTGGAAGACCTCGCACTTGCCTCGCAAGAGGACGTAGAGCGCGTCGCCGGGCTGGCCCCGGGTGAGCAGCGTTTCGCCCGCGGGCACGGTGCAGGGCACGAAGGCATCGCCCAGCTCGTGCTGCACCTCCTGGGGCAGGGCGGCGATGAGCGGGTTGCTGCGCAGGGTGTCCGCGAGCAGGCGCTCCTTCGCGGCCAACTGCATCTGGTCCCCCTTCACGCCGTAGTCCTTGCCCAGCTCCCGGACGCCAGCCTGGGTCAGCTCCAGCAGCACCACGTCCTCCACCGTCACCACCGTGGCGGTGCGCTTCGTGCCGGTGAGCAGCGCCAGCTCCCCGAAGAACTCGCCCGCGCCCAGGCGGCCCACCTCCGTGTTCGCGGCGCCGTCGTTGCCGCGCAGCACGGCGACGCGGCCCTCCAGCACGACGAACATCGAGTTGCCGGGGTCGCCTTCGCGCACCACCACCTGGCCCGCCTGGAGGTAGCGCGTGCAGACGGGGGGCGCGGGCGCCGCCGCTTCCGGTTCCGTCGCGGACGGTGGGGCGGAAGGTGAAGCAGCGGTCGCGGGCGCCTGCCCGGCCGGAGCTTCCGGGGCGGCGGGGTGGGCGGACAGCAGGGCCTGGAGGCGCGCGAACAGGGACATGGTGCCGGGACGCTAGTCACTGGGTCCGGAGAGAACAGTGAAATGGTTCACACCCGTCCGGAGGACGGTCGAAAAGCCTCCCCGGCAGGCAGGCATCCCGGTGCAAAGCCTTGCGGAGGCCCATTGTGCCAGACAAGGCGATGGAGCGTGCAAGGCATTGATGGAAGACTCCGGCCCGTCGCCGACATTCCTCGCGGGGAGCGAAGATGCAGTCAGAGCAACGCGTCATGCTCGCGGATGCACCCGCCCTGATTGTCGGCGGGGGACCGACACCCGCGCCGGGCCCCCGGGGCACCGTGGTGCTCCTGCATGGGCTGGGGGCGTCGAAGGAGGTCCAGCGCCCCGAGGCGTACCTCCTGGCCCGGCGGGGGTATGTCGCGGTGATCCTTGACGCGGTGGGGCATGGCGAACGGCGCCACCCGGACTTCGAACACCGCTTCGCTCCCGAACGCATGGCTGACAGCTTCGCGGAGCTCGTGGCACAGGCCGCCGCGGAGCTGCCCACCGTGCTCGGGGTCCTCGCGGAGCAGGGCTGGTCTCGGCCGGGGGCGGTGGGCGCCTGCGGCATCTCGATGGGGGGCGCGATGCTCTTTGGCGCCATCGAAGCTGGTGCGGTGCTGGATGCGGCGGTGAGCGTGGTGGCCCCTCCGCCACGCGCTCACGCCCACCTGGCGCGATACTTCCCGACGCCGCTGCTTCTCCAGACGGCGGGGGCGGACACCCTGGTGCCGGCGTCGAATGCGCGAGCCTTCCACCATGCGCTCACGCCGCGCTACGCCAGCGCCCCCGAGCGGCTCCGCTTCGTTGAACACGACGGCGAAGGACACATGTTCAGCGAAGCCGGTTGGGGCCGTGTCTGGGATGAGGCCCTGGGCTGGTTCGACCGCTTCCTGCCGGCGGCTGGAGCCGGAGGGCCTGACTGACTACAGTTCCGTGCCCATGGGAGACACGCTGGACGTCGTCGTGGACCTTGGGGACGTGGGAGAGACGGCCGCGGATGCCGTGCTGCTGAAGTACGCGCAGGGCTTCCACGGGGCGGACGGCGCGGTGGCGCGGCGGCTGGAGGGGGTGGGCATCGCCACGGACACCCTCGCGGTGCTTCCCGGCGACCACCGCTTCATCGAGACCCGGGGCGGCCTGGGGGCGCCGTGGGTGCTCTTCCTGGGCACGGTGCGCCTGCGCCAGTTCGGCTACCACGAGATCCGCCAGTTCGCCGTCCGCGCGCTCCAGCTCCTGGAACCCCGCCCGGCCCTCCGCCACGTCGCGTGCACGGTGCACGGCCCCAACTACGGGCTCGACGAGGACGAAGCCGTGCTGGCCCTGGTGGGCGGGTTCGTGGAGGCCTTCCAGCGGGGCGTGGGGCCGCGCGACCTGGAGCGCCTCACGGTGGTGGAGATCAATCCCAAACGGATGGAGCGGATGCGCAAGGCCCTGGCGACAGGCCTGGGCGCCACCGCGGGGGTGGAGCCACTGCCCGGCGGCATGGGTTTCCGCGTCCGGCGCACGTCCCGGTTCGTCGCGGCGGCCCCCATGGCCAGCGCGGGCGCGAATTCAAACGAGAAGCCCCATGCCTTCGTGGCGATGCCCTTCGCGCCGGAGCTGGAGGACACCTACCACTACGGCATCCTGGGCCCGGTGAAGGCGGCCGGGCTGCTCTGCGAGCGTGTCGACCAGGCCACCTTCGACGGCCCCATCATCCAGCGCATCCGGGACCGCATCGACACCGCGAAGGTCGTCATCGCGGACCTGTCGCTGGCGAACCCCAATGTGTATCTGGAGGTGGGCTACGCCTGGGGGCGGGGCAAGCCCACGCTGATGCTGGTGCGGGACGTGCGGGAGCTGCGCTTCGACGTGTCCAGCTATCGCTGTCTCGTCTATCGCAACATCCGGCACCTGGAAGAGGTGCTCAGCCAGGAACTGCAGCGGCTCCTCTGACAGCCGGACGCGTGAACGCTTCGGCGGATGAAAAGCTGGCCCCCCTCGTGGCCTTGTTGCCGCGAGGTCCATCTCCAATTTTCCATCAGCGACACGTGGAGGTGGAGCCATGCGTGAAACAGACGGATATCGTGATGCATTGCTGAGGATTGCCGATGTGGCTCGGCAGGCGTTGCAGGAAGACGCGCTGCTGGAACGGCGGCAGGGGGATGGTCAGGGACGCGCGCAGTTCACGGCCGCGAGCCACACCGGCTGTACGCTGAAGGTCCTTCCCGGTCGCCTGCTGGTGAGGGCGGCGGAGGTCGCCAGGAAGATCAACCCGGTCAATGCGCCGCTGCCAGGGCTCGTGGCCGCGTTGGGTTCGGACCTTCCGCTGACCCCGATGCGGATCGCGCTCCTGACGTCGAAGTACTGGGGACCGGCCACCCGCGAGCTGACCGTCAGCTTCATGGAGTCCGCGCCGGCCGACCTTCGCGCCCGCATCGTCAGCCACCTGAACGCCTGGTCGACGAGCGGCGGCATCTCCTTCGTCGAAACGAATGGGACCGGCGACGTGAGGATCTCACGGGAGCCGGGGGGCTACTGGTCGTACCTCGGGACGGACGTGAAGCTCATCCCGACCGACGAGCCGACGATGAACCTGGAGGCGTTCTCGATGAACACCCCGGATTCCGAATACAGCCGTGTCATCCGGCACGAGGCGGGGCACACGCTCGGCTTCCCGCATGAACACATGCGGCGCGAGCTGGTGGCGCGAATCGATCCCGACAAGGCCTACGCGTATTTCCTCGCGACCCAGGGCTGGGATAAGGCCACGGTCGATGAGCAGGTGCTCAGTCCGCTCGATGACCAGTCCATCTTCGCCACCCCGGCGGATCAGACCTCCATCATGTGCTACCAGCTCCCCAGTTCCATCACCCGGGACGGGCTGCCCATCCTGGGGGGCACGGACATCAACGTGACGGATTACGTGTTCGCGGGCCTCATCTACCCGAAGCTCAACTTCGAGGACATCCAGGCCGTCCGCAAGACGAAGCCCAAGCTTGGAGAGGACATCGCCGCTTCGATGCGGCAGGTGGGCGTCAAGGACTGGGGCGCGGCGCGGGACCCGCACCTGAGCATGTAGCGATTCAGCGGCGGTGGGTCTCCTGCCTGAGGGCCGGGAGGCCTACCAGCCGCGCGCCGCGACCTCCCAGGTCGCCACGGCTGTTTCGCCTCGGACGACGTGCAGTCGCGGGTGCATGGGGACCGAAACACAGACATGGTTCGGCACCACGCGCACGCGGTCACCGATGCGCGGTCGCCACGTCGAGGCGGACACGTCCAGCAGTCCGTGTTCCTCCGACAGGTTCTTCACCACGACCTCCGGCCGTTCCAACAGGACGCCGTACCCCGGGGCCAGTCCCTCTTCTTTCGCGAGCGCCTTGGCCCCCGCGTCGATGACCACCTGCCCGGACACGGCGGTGCTCACCACGGTGGCCAGGACCGAGTAGGCGCACTCCGTCCAGTCATTGGCGCCGATGACGGTGCTGTTGCGGTCGTTCAGCGCATTGAGGCCCGGACGGATCTCCGTGAGGCCGTGCACGGCGTGGGATTGCCAGAGGGTGGGGGTGGAGCCGCCGCTCACGACCTCGGGCGAAAGTCCCGCACCGCGCAGGGCGTCCACGAACGACGCCAGTGTCTGGGATTGGGCGTGCATCGCGGCGGGCAGCTCCGCTTGTGGGATGCGGATGTGGCCCGCATAGAACGTCACCCCCCGAAACGCCACGCCCGGCGTGGAGGCCGCCGCGCGGGCCAGGGCCACGGCTTCGTCCGGCGTGCGCAGGCCGACCCGGCGCATGCCCAGGTCCAACTCCACCAGCACGCCCACGGTGCGTCCCGCATTCCGCGCCGCGAGTGCCAGCCCGTCCAATACCTCCACGGAATCAAGCGCCACGGAGATGCGCACGTGCTGGGGAAGGGCCATCAGCCGCGCGAGCCGGCGGGCTCCCACGGGTGGGTACGCGAGCAACACGTCGTCGGACACGGAGGCCATGACCTCGGCTTCCAGGACCGTGGCCACCGTGACACCTGAAGCGCCCGCAGCCACCTGGAGCGCGCCCAGTTCCACCGTCTTGTGGGTCTTCGTGTGGGGCCTCCAGCGCAGCCCGTGCTCGCGCGCATAGGTCGCGACGCGCTGGAGGTTCCGCTCGACGCGGTCCAGGTCGACGAGGGCGGCGGGGGTGTCGAGCGAGTCGAAGGAGGGCATGCGGCCCATGCTGGCAGTTGGCGCGGATGCCCTCCAGCACTCCCGTCGTGGGTGCTCGAACCGACGTGTGGCAGGCAACGTCACCCGAGGCGATTCACTTCCTGGGGTGGGCTTCCAACCCAGGATGGAAGCCGGCTCAAGCGTGCTTCTTCGTTTCGGTGAAGACCGGTTCGTTCCGCCGGATGCGTTCAAAGAGTTCGTCGTGGTCGATTTCGCCGAGATCGATGTTCCAGAGCCCGGGCACCAGGAAGGCGGAGGCCTGCGACGCCGCCTCTTCGTCGGAGCGCCCGTTCTCGAAGCGATACTCCGCGTGGAGTTCTCCGTAGCACGCGACTTCGTGATCATTCTCATCCAGGAAGCGCGTCGTCAGGTTGCCCGCCACGATGAGACTCTCATCGTTGTAGACGCCCTGGATGACGTCCCGGACCACAAGGTCGCCCAGGACCAGGAAGTTCCCCGACGTTCGCAGCCCCTTCGCGACACAGCGGCCCAGGACCACGATGGTCGAATCCGGCCCGCAGTCGTCCAGGAATCCATTGACCTCCAGGTCGCCCAGCACGAGGAGGGGGCAGGTGACGAGCAGCGAACCGGGAGCCTTCGCGTTCCCCGTCACGACCGTGGACCTGGACAGCGACGCGTCCAGCACGGCGTCCACGGGTTCGAGGAACTCGCGCATCACCACGGCCGCCAGGCCGACATGCGAGACAGGCCCGGGACACAGCGCCTTGGCGAGTCCGGCGGGTTCAAGGGGCGCGTCCTTGGGGAACGCCCTCCCCAGGGAGGTGACCAGGGGCGCGCCCTGATGGGAGAGCGCATCCCTGCGGGCACCGTCCAGCCGGGCGAGCGTGGCCTCCGCGCGCGCAAGGAAGTCGTTCTTGGAAAGGAGCATGGGCGCATCCTATCCAGCGCGAAGAAGCGCGGTGGGTCTGATTCACGCACCAGCCCATCGACTCCCGTCCAGCCCTGACCTTCGTCGGGTGCTGTTAGTGTCCGGCCCTCCCATGCACGAACACCTCCTCGACCGCGATGGAGTCCGCATCTCCTACCAGGTGGCCGGACCCCTCCAGGCTCCACCCGTGCTCCTGCTCGCCGGCAACGGGTGCGGCGCCAGCTATTGGCCCGATGCGTTCTGCGCGCCGCTGCTTCACGCCGGCCTGGGTGTCATCCGCTTCGACTACCGCGACACGGGGGCGTCCACGCACCGCGCCTTCGAGGCACATCCCTACGACCTCGACGACCTGTCCGGCGACGTCCTCGCGATCCTCGATGCATTGGACGTGGAGCGGGCGCATCTGGTGGGGCTGTCGATGGGAGGCTTCCTGGCGCAGCGGATGGCCCTCCGCACGCCACGACGCGTGGCCTCGCTGACGAGCATGCTGTCCACGCCGGACTATGGGGTGATGCTCCACACGTTCTGCGGAAGCGAAGCCCCCACGTCGGGACTGCCGCCTCCTTCGGCCCAATGGCTCGCGGAGCTCGGACGCCTGTCGCCAGACCTGTCCCCGGCAGAGCTGGTCAGCGAGAGCTGGCGGCTCGCCAACGGTTCGCGCGCACCCTTCGATGCGGCCTATTGGCGGGACCTGGTAGCGAGCGCCGCCGCGCGGGGTGAAGACACGGCGGCAGGAGATGCCCACCGACAGGCCTGCCTGCGCAGCTCCCAGAAGGATCAGCTCCAGGCCTTGCGCCGCCTCACGGTGCCTGCCCTGTTCATTGGCGGCTCCGAGGACCCCATCTTCCCGCCAGGACATGCCGCCGCGGCAGCCGACGTCTCCGGAGGGAAGGCCTTGCTCATCGACGGAATGGGGCACGCCCTGAATCCCGCTTACTTCAATGTCCTCACGGCGGCGATCCTCACGCACGTCCAGGCTTGAGCCTCGGTGGAGTGCGGCCGCGCTTCGTCGCGGCTTAAGCCGCCGGCTCGAAGCCGATGCGCGGGCGCTGCCATGCCCAGCCGCCCGACTTCAGCGCCGCCATCGCCTGCGCATCCAGCTCCCGCAGCGCCGCCAGCACCGCCGCCGGAGGACGGGGCGCACCCGGCGCGCTCTCCACCTCGAAGCGGCCCGGAATGGCGCTGGCGTCCTGGCCGCCCATCACCACGCGGACCTGACAGTTCTGCGGCGACAGCTCCGTCTCCCCGGACCACGACACGTCCTGGACGAACAGGTCCACCGCGCCCAATACCTTCTGCCCTCGCAGCTTCGCCACCACCGCGTCCAGCGACCCCTTCGCGCGTTCGTTCCGCCGCTTCCCAATGCGGGTGAGCGTGAACCAGGCCAGGCCGCCCGCGACGATGGGCGAAAGGATGAAGAAGGGGATGAGCGGGCTCATGGGGCGCCAGGGTGCCACGAAACACGGGAAAGGAAACGCCCATCCCTCCGCTCGGGAAGGGATGGGCGCGGATGAAACCGACTACTGCGGCGCGGGAGCGGTGGGCTTCTTCGTCGCGTTGGGCTTGTACGTCATGCCCAGCTCATTGAAGACGAAGGAGTAGACGTCCACCTCCTCCTCGATGCGCGCGGCCAGCGGCGTGCCCAGGCCGTGGCCCGTCTCCGCGTCGGCGCGCAGCAGGATGGGCTTCGGGGCGCTGGTGGCCGCCTGCATCCGGGCCACCATCTTGCGCGAGTGGAACGGATCCACGCGCGGATCATTCGCCCCGGAGGTGAAGAGCACCGACGGGTACTTCGTCCCGTCCTTCACGTGGTGCACCGGCGAATAGGCATACAGCGCCTTGAACTGCTCCGGGTCCTTCACCGTGCCGTACTCCGTCACGTTGAACTGGCCGTTGGGCGTCAGCTCCGTGCGCAGCATGTCGTAGATGCCCACGCGCGCCACCACCGCGCCGTACTGCTCCGGGTGCTGCGTCACGGCCGCGCCCATCAGCAGGCCGCCGTTGCTGCCGCCCTGGATGGCCAGCTTCTTCGGCTGCGTGTACTTCTGGTCCACCAGCAGCTTCGCGCACGCGTAGAAGTCGTCGAACACGTTCTGCTTCTTCGTCAGCGAACCCGCTTGGTGCCAGGCCTCACCGAACTCCGAGCCGCCGCGCAGGTTCGCCACCGCGAACACGCCGCCCTGCTCCAGCCACAGGCCCGCCGTCGCGCTGTAGCCGGGCGTGATGGAGATGTTGAAGCCGCCGTAGCCCGTGAGCCACGCCGGGTTCTTCCCGTTCAGCTTCGTGCCCTTCTTCTTCAGGATGGTCAGCGGCACCTTGGTGCCGTCCTTCGACGTGGCCTCCGTGCGCACCACCTCCACGTCGCTCATGTCGATGGCCGCCGTGCGCGCCAGCGCCGTCTTCGTCACCTTGCCGTCCGCCGCCGAGTACCGGTACCACGCGGCCGGCGTCGTGAAGCTGGTGTTGGCGAACAGCACGTCGTCCGCGCCCTGCCGCACCGCGCCGCCCACCGACGACACCGGCAGCGTGGGCACCAGCCCCAGCGCCTTGCCCGTCAGGTCCACGATGCGCATCTGCGACGGCCCGCCCAGCTGCTCCATCAGGTACAGGCGGCTCTTCGTGGGCAGGATGGACTGCACCGTGGCCTCGCCCTCCGGGACGAGCACCGTCGCCTTGTCCAACGTCGGCGTGTTGAGCGGCAGGCGCAGCACCTTGCCGCGCGAGGCGTCCTTGCGGCTGAGCAGGTACGCCGCGCCGTCGCTGCCGAAGCGCGCCGACACCACCTTGTCCGTGAACTTCGCCACCTGCGTCCACGTGCCCTTGGGGCCGTGCAGGTACAGCTCGTACTCGCCGCCGTCCCCGTTGGCCACGCGCGCGAACGTGTACTGGCCGTCGTCGCTGGCCTCCAGCTCCGTCATCGCGATGCGCGGGAAGTCCTTGCCCAGCGCGTACGTGTCCTTCTCCGTGGGCGTGCCCAGCGCGTGGAAGTACACCTGCTGGTACACCTCGCGGTCGATGGCGGGACGCTCCTCGCCGCGCGGATAGCGCGTGTAGAAGAAGCCCGTGCCCTGCGCGTTCCACGCGAGGCTGCCGCCCGCCGTGCCGCCGTTGACGCGGGGGACGACCTCGTTGGCCAGCGCCTTCGACGTGGCCACGTCGTACACCGACACGTCACCGCTCTCCGTGCCGCTCTTGGACAGCGACACCGCCACCTTCTTGCCGTCGTTCGTGAGCTGGAACCAGTCGATGGTCGTCTTGCCGGACGGGTCCACCTGCGTGGGATCCAACAGCACGCGCTCCTTCGACGTGTCGTCCAGCGAGCCCAGGATGACGAGCGTCGGCTGCTGCTTCGGCGGCTGGAACTTCATCGCCACGATGACGCCGCCCTTCTCCTCCAGGGCCCCGTACGCGGGAGACTTCCACGACAGCAGTTCGGTGATGCGCTGGCGCAAGCCCTCGCGCCCCGGCAGCTTGTCCAGCGTCGCGCGGGTGTACGCGTTCTGGGTGTCCGTCCACTGCTGCACCTTGGGGTCGGTGGCGGACTCCATCCACTGGTAGGGATCCGCCACCGTGGTGCCGTGGTACGTGGTCTCCACGGGCTGCTTCTCCGTGGCGGCGGGCTTCGCGGGCGCCTTGCCCGCCGCTGCGGACACGAGCGGCAGGAGCAGCGCGGCGGTGGTCACTGCGGTCTTCAGCTTCACGGTTCACCTCGCATGGGTGCTGTGCCCTGGGAAGAGTGCGCCCCGCAGCTTCAATGCAGGGGCAGCTCCACCAGGGCGGTGGAGAAGACGTCGAAGGTCTCGTTGGCGTTGGGCTTCGTGCCCTCGTCCATGTTGCCGAGCATCAGCGCGAAGACGACGCGCGGGTGCTCCACGTCATTGGGGCGCTCGGCCACGCCCACGAAGCACTTCTGGCCCGTCAGCGTGCCCGTCTTCGCGCGCACGCGGCCCGCGGTGGCCTGCGTGGTGGGCCGGCCCGCCAGCGTCCCGTCCACGCCCAGCACCGGCAGGCTGTCCACCAGCGCCGGGCCATAGGGCTCCTGGAGGCTGGTGAGGATGACGCGCGCCATGCCCCGGGGCGTGGCCAGGTTGTAGCGGGACAAGCCGCTGCCATCCACCGGGCGCAGGTCCTTGGAAGGCACGCCCCGGCGCAGCAGCTCCGCGGCCAGCGCCGTGCGCAGCGCGGTGTAGCCCTCCTGGCCGGTGCGCTCGCGCGCGAAGCGCATGCCCAGCCGCTCCGCGTACAGGTTGAGGCTCTCCTTGTTCGTCACGCGCACCAGCTCCGACAGGGGCGGGCTGGTCAGCTCCACCAGCGGCACCGGCACCGGGGGCATGGGCGAGGTGGGGGCCTCCAGCGTGAGGGGCAGCCGCGTCACGCCCTTGCGCGCCAGCGCGTCGTCCACGCACGCGGCGAAGAGCTCTTGCGGCGCGTCCACGGCCAGCTTCACGCCCGCGGACTGGGGGCAGGGGCCGCCCTGGGGCGAGCGCCACGTGCAGCGCACGCCGGTGCCCCCGCGCATGCAGGACAGGTTCGTGCGCTCCGCGTTGACGTCCACGCGCACCACCGCGCTCAGCGTGGCGAAGGTGGGGGTGAGCTGCACGGAGGGCGCGTCCGCGCAGGTGGCGCCGGGCGCGCGGGTGAGGGCCAGGTCCACCACGTTCTCGCGGAAGACGAAGGGCGTGGGCGCCGCGCTGTAGGCATACGCGGCGTCGTCCCAGGCCCAGCCGGGCCCCATCAGGCCGTCCACGCCGTCGGTGCCGGCGATGCGCACGCTGCCGCGCCACTGGTGGATGCCGCGCGCCTGGAAGGCCTCCGCGATGCGGTCACACGCGAGCGCTGTCTCCGGGAAGCGCCACGAGCCCAGGGACGGGTCGCCGGAGGCCTGCGCCACCACGTCGCCCAGGAACAGGCCCCCCACCTGCGAGCCCTCCAGGGACACCGGCGTCACGAAGCGGAAGTCCGCCCCCAGCGCGGACAGCGCCGCGGACGTGGACACCACCTTCATCACGGACGCGGGCAACAGCCGCACGTTCTCCCGGTGCGTGAAGAGCGGCTCGCCGGTGCGCGCGTCCACCACATACGCGCCCGCGAGCGCCCCGTCGGCCTCCAGGGTCTCCAGCAGGGCCTTCGTCACCCCGGTCAGGGTGTGGCCCGGGGGGCCCTCCGGTGTGGAGGGCGCGTGGGCGCAGGCGGTCAGGAGGACGCAGACGGTGGAGACGCGGAGGGCGCGGCGCATGGCGGCGGCCACCGTATGTCGCGCTCCTGGGAGTGTCATCGTTTCCGGCCAGCGGGGGAGGGCGGAGGCGTGCTCGGGTGAACGCCCGGCAGGGGACTTCGGGGCGCGCAACGCCCTGGACGGCCGGCTATTCCCAGCGCCCCACGTCCAGCCACGCCGAGTGCCTTGACGCCACGGCACTGGACGCCCATCCTGCCGCGCCCCATGCCTGTCCTCCGTGGTGCCGTGACCTTTTCGCGCTTCCGGACCGAGCCTTCCAAGGAAGCTCCGTCCGATGTGAAGCGCTGGTTGACGAAGGGACTCAAGTCCCATGCGTTCGAACCCATCGACCGTCGCTCCGAAGATGAGCGCGCGGCCGGTTTCGTGGAGCTGGAGAACGCGGAAGCGTCCGACTTCTCCACCAGCAACCTCTTCTACGGCGAGTACGCCCTGTTCTCCTTCCGCATCGACACGCTGAAGGTGCCCGCGTCGATGATGAAGGCGGAGCTGGACAAGTGGACGTCCGCCTTCACCAAGGAGAACAGCCGCCCGCCCGCGCGCGCGGAGAAGAACAAGCAGAAGCTGGAGCTGAAGCAGCTGCTGCGCCAGCGCGCGGTGCCCCGCACCAGCGTGCTGGACGTGACGTGGAACCTGAAGACGCAGCAGGTGCAGATCTGGGCCGCGTCCCGCAAGACGGTGGATGAGATCTCCGTCGCGCTGGAAGGCGCCCTGGCGGTGAAGGTGATTGGCATCACGCCCGCGTCCATGGCGCAGCGCGCGGGCATCGACGACAAGGCCCTGGGCCCCACGGCGGAGCTCATCGGAATGGACCTGCCGGCGACGGCTTCGGTGGAGGACAGCCATGGCGAAGGGTGAGCAGGCGCGGATCGAGGCGGCATTCGCCCGGGGTGACGTGGGCATCGACGGAGCCTCCACCGAAGAGGTGAAGGACGAGGCGGAGCTCGAACAGGGCAAGGCGCGCGAACAGCTCCTGCGCGGCCGGGCCTACCTGGGCCGCGAGTTCCTGACGTGGCTGCTGTGGCGCTCGGAGTCCGGCGACCCGCTGGTGGACCATGACGGTTCGGGCATCACCGCGCTCTACCTGGGCAAGGTGGTGCTGCGCGGCGTCGCGGGCGACGTCACGGAGCTGAGCGCGCGCGGCACGCTGGCGCCGTATTCGGAGAACGTGCGGCACTCGCTGGACCGGGGCCTGCTCGTGTCCCAGGCCCGGCTGCGCATCTCCCACGGCGAGCGCGAGTTCGAGCTCACCCTGGATGCGGAGTTCCTGGACATCCGCGCCGCCAAGCTGCCCGCCCTGATGACCGAGGAGGAGGATGATCAGCTCACCGAGCGCCTGGAGCTGACCGAACAGCTCTCCACCCTGGTGGACGCGCTGGTGAACGACTTCCTCACCGTGCGCGGTGGCAAGGCCTGGAGCAAGACGGTGGTCCCCGCCATGAAGGCGTGGATGAAGGGCGAGGAGAAAGGCTCCGACCTGCTCTCCAAGGCCGCCCGCGCCAAGGGCCGCGACGCCCGGGCCGCTCGCGGCTGAGCCGGCTGAAACATCCAGATTAAAACAAGGAAGAATTGGACTCTTGGAAAAATCCGGGAGGGATGACACACTGCGAAAAGCGGTTTATCCTCTCTCCTGGAGTTTTTTGATGAAGCATCCCTTCCTGTCGTTGGTGGCCGCCCTGGCCTTCCTCCTGCCGCTGCACGCGAACGCTCAGACGAGCATCGTCGCGTTCGGCGACAGCCTCAGTGACAATGGCAACAACGGCACCGCCACCAGCGGTCCGACGACGAACCCCTCCAGCCAGATCTCCGGCACCTGGGTGAAGCAGCTCGCGACGCAGTTGGGCCTGCCCCTGACGGCCTCCGACAACGGTGGCACGAACTACGCACGGGGCGGCGCCGTCACCAGCGGCATGTCCGGCCAGGTGAACACCTACCTGGCGGCCCACCCGACGGCGTCCGCCACCGCGCTGTACGTCCTCTGGGGCGGCGGCAACGACATCAACTACAAGGCCCAGGCGAACCCGTTCGACTCGGCGGGCATCAAGGCCGCCGCCACGACGGCCGCCAACAACATCAACGCGCAGATCCGCAAGCTCGTCGCCGCCGGCGCGAAGCGCATCCTGTGGGTCAACATGCCGCCCCTGAACAAGACGCCAGCGGCGCTGTCCGTGCCGGGCGGTCTTGGCAACACGGTGCTCGCGCCCCCCGTCACCCAGTTCAATTCGCTCTGGACCTCGCACCTGACGCAGCTGCGCAAGGACTTCCCGTCCGTCACCTTCATCGGGATGAGCGCCTACAACCAGTTCAACGCCATCCTCGCGTCGCCTTCCGCGTACGGCCTGACGAACGTCACCGGCACCGCGAAGGGCAAGGCGGTCAACCCGGACAAGTACCTGTTCTGGGATGAGATCCACCCCACCAGCTACAGCCACCGCATCTTCGCGGATTACGGCTACGACCTCGTGTCGGACGCGTTCGGCTTCAGCGCCGGCCTCTCCGCCGACGAGTGGACCGTGCAGGACTGGAGCGTGCAGCCGTGAAGACCCCCTTCCTGATGCTGTCGGCCGCGCTCGTGGCCCTCGCCCCTTTCCAGGCGGATGCGCAGAGCGGCATCGTCGCGTTCGGCGACAGCCTGAGTGACAACGGCAAGTACAGCACCGCCACCAGCGGCCCCACGACGAACCCGTCCAGCCAGATCTCCGGCCCCTGGGTGAAGCAGCTCGCGAACCAGTTGGACCTGCCGCTCGTGGCCTCCGACGAAGGTGGCACGAACTACGCGCAGGGCGGCTCGGTCACCGCCGACATGACAGGCCAGGTGAACGCCTACCTCAAGGTCAGCCCCACGGCGTCCCCCACCGTGCTGTACGTCCTCTGGGGCGGCGGCAACGACATCCATCACAAGGCGATGGACAACCCGTTCGACACCGCGGGCATCAAGGCAACGGCGACGAAGGCCGTCTCCAACATCGAAGGGCAGATCCGCAAGCTCGTCGCGGCGGGCGCGAAGCGCGTCCTCTGGGTGAACATGCCGCCCTTGCACAAGACGCCCGCGGCGCTGGCCATCCCGTTCGGCCTGGGCAGCAGCGTGCTGTCTCCGCCCAGCAGCCAGTTCAACACGCTCTGGTCCCAGTCCCTGACGCGGCTGCGCGGTGAGTTCCCGTCCGTCACCTTCATCGGGATGAATGCCTACACCAAGTTCAACGCCATCATCGCGGCCCCGTCCGCGTATGGCCTGACGAACGTCACCGGCACCTCCAAGGGCAAGGCGGTCAACCCGGACAAGTACCTGTTCTGGGATGAGATCCACCCCACCAGCTACAGCCACCGCATCTTCGCGGACTACGCATACGACCTGGTCTCCGACGCCTTCGGCTTCAGCCCTGGCTTCACCGCCGACGAGTGGACCGTGGAGGCGTGGGGCGCGCAGGCACAGTAGGCAGCACCGCACCGGTCTGGACCGCCGCCCGCCCCGGAATGGAGCGGGCGGCTGTTCCAGTCCGATGCGCGGTGGAACCGTTCCGGGGCGGGGAGGGGGCGGCACGCGGCTGGCAATGACACACGGATGAACCTTCCACCGTGTGAGCAGGTGTCCCGTGCCTTCCGCCCTCCCCAGCACCGAAGCCATCCAACGCATCTCCCTGAAGAACCGCGAGTACGCCTACATCGAGGACGCGAACCGGGGCGTGGTGCTGATGGAGGTGGGCCCCCGGGTCCTCACGTTGGAAGCGCACCTGACGCTCGTCGCCAAGGAGCGGATGGTGGAGGTGGGCGCCGGCAACTGGTGCGTCGTGCGCAACCCCGTGGTGCGCGAGAACGGCCAGGTGGCGCTGGACGACTTCGGCCAGGCGCGGGTGGCGGTGGGGGACCGCGAGGTCCGCGTGGGCCCCAAGGTGTTCCCGCTGTATCCGGGCGAGGAGCTGGAAGGGGACATCATCCCCGAGTACGTGCTGGGCGTGTCGGAAGCGCTGCGCCTGCGCGCGCTCACCGCCTTCACGGACGACCGCGCCAAGGACGCGCCCCGCCGCCGCGAGGCCGGTGACGAGTGGCTGATGCGCGGCCCCGGCCGCTACGTGCCCGGTGAGGCCGTCTCCGTCGAGTCGCTGGAGAAGGCCCGCGTCCTCAAGGAGACCGAGTACTGCGTCATCTTGAATCCGGTGGACCGCGC
Organism: Corallococcus praedator; assembly: GCF_003612125.1. GTDB lineage: Bacteria > Myxococcota > Myxococcia > Myxococcales > Myxococcaceae > Corallococcus > Corallococcus praedator. The sequence continues at coordinate 42,874 of NZ_RAWI01000010.1, read as the reverse complement.
CACCGGCCGCATCCAGGAAGGCCGCCGCAAGGTCGTCTCCGGTCCGGATGTCTTCTTCCTGGAGCCCGGCGAGGCGCTGGAGGGCGACGTGCGCCGCAAGCACGTCCTGTCGGAACTCCAGGGCTTGAAGCTCCAGGCGCTGGACGATCTCACGGAGGAGGAGGGCGGAGAGCCCCGCCTGCGCAAGGCCGGTGACACGTGGATCGTCCGCGGCCCGCGCACCTACGTGCCCAGCGAGAAGGTGCTCATCCACAAGGAGATCGCCGCGCTGTCGCTGGGGCAGGGCGAGGGCCTGTACGTGAGGGACCTGCGCTCTGGCAAGGTGACGCTCGTGCAGGGCCCCTGCCAGTTCATGCCGGAGGCGCACCAGGAACTGCACGAGAAGCGCCTGTCCCCGGAAGCCGAGGCCCTGCTGGGCCTGTCCCCGCCGCCCGCGTCCACGGAGCCGAAGGAGGCCCGCGCGCCGCGCCCCACGTCGGCGCCGGAGAAGGGGGACCGCACGCGCGCCATCGTGCTGCGCATCGAGGACAACACGGCGGTGCTCATCAACGACTTCGAGAGCAACCAGGCGCGGGTGGAGTTCGGTCCGGCGAAGGTGATGCTGCGCCCGTACGAGGACGTCACCGTGCTGGACTTGTCCGGCAGCACGCCCAAGCGCCCCCGGCAGCTCAAGGTGCTGATGCTGCGGCTGGGGCCGGACTTCGCCACGGACCTGTTCGAAGTGGCCACGCGCGACCACGCGCGGCTGCGCATCAAGCTCTCCTACAAGTGGCAGTTCGACGTGGTGGGCGACCCGGAGAAGGACAAGGCCATCTTCCGGGTGAACGACTTCATCGGCTACGTGTGTGAGAACCTCGCGTCGCGCATCCGCCAGGTGGCCGCGGAGAACGAGTTCGAGACCTTTCACAAGAACGCCAGCGTGCTCATCCGCCGCGCCATCTTCGGCATGGACGACGCGGGCCGCGCGCGCAAGGACCGGCTCTTCTCCGAGAACCAGCTGCGCATCATCGACATCGACATCAAGGACATCGCCCCCGTCGATGAGAAGACGGCCCTGAAGCTGCGCGAGGCCATCGACACCAACATCCAGATCCAGCTGGACGCCTCGCGGCAGGAAGCGCAGGCCGCCGCGGAGCTGAAGCGCATCCGCAGCGAGGAGGAGAAGCAGTTGGCGGACATCTCCAGCCACCGCAAGTCGGAGGCGGAACGCCAATCCCTCATCGAATTGCAGAACCGCAACCACCAGCTCGAAACGCTCAGCCGCGCGAAGGTGGAGGCGGAGGCTCAGTTGGAGAAGGCGCGCGTGGAGAGCGAGGAGGCCCTGGCCCGCGCCGAGTCCGACGCCCGCGCCTCCCGCATCCGCTCCGAGGCGGAGCTGGAGCGCGAACGCCTCACCATCCAGATGGCCCTGGAGCGCCAGCAGCGCCTCAACGACCTGGAGGTGGAGCGTCAGTCACGGCTCGCGGAGGTGGAGGCCTCGCAGTTCCGTCAGCGCGTGGAGTCGCTGGGCGGCGGGGAGAACTTCGTGAAGGTCGTCGCGGCGCAGGCGCAGGCCGCCGTCGTCGGGGGGTTGGAGAAGGTCGTCTTCCTGCCCACCGGCTCCAACCTCAACCTGTTCGACGCCATGCAGGGTCTGCTGGGCCCGGGCAGCGCGCCCCGCCTGTCCACCCTCAATGCGCCGAAGCCGGAGGACACCTCCGCATGAAAGTGTGTTTTCGATATTGAAAATGAGAATCGTTATCGATATGGATGGGCACCTTCGACGAGGGCGGAGTTCCGCATCGAAAGGTGACGACGATGGGCTTTCCTGGAGGCGTGGTCCTGAAGCGCGGTGCAGGGCGGTTCGGCATGGGGGCCCTCGCGGTCCTCGCGCTGACGCTGGCGGCGGGGGGATGCAGCGGCGACGAGTGCGTCGATGCGTTCGACTGTCGTGACAAGGGAGCGCCCCCAGAGGGCCAGGCGTATGTCTGCAATGCCGATAACGCGTGCGAACTGCGCACCCTGACCCCCGTGCCCGAGGAGGACGCGGGCACCGGGACGGATGCCGGGACGACGACGGACGCGGGCACGACGACGGATGCCGGGACGACGACGGACGCGGGCACGACGACGGACGCCGGGACGACGACGGACGCGGGCACGGAGACGGACGCGGGCACCCCCACGGACGGCGGCTCGCAGGTGTGCGGCGGCGCGGTGGCGTGCAAGGAGCAGAGCATCGACGAGCTGTCCCTGCGCACCAACATCGCGACGGGCACCCTCGTGGAGGAGGGCACCACGCCGGGGCAGTTCTTCACGCTCATGGATGGGCGGGCCGGTGGATTGTCCGCGCCGGAGTCGTACACCTACGCGCGCTTCACGCCGACGGGGCTGGTGAAGGTGGAGATTGATGATCAGTCCGCGCTCGCGTCGACGGCGTGGGACATCGCGGTGCGCCGCAGCGTCATCCGCGTGAACAGTGGCGTGTCCGGTCCGTCCTGCGTGACGGTGGCCCAGACGGTCGCGGGCACCACGTTCGACGCGGTCACCACCGTGGAGCCGACCGCGAGCTTCGCCGCGGAGGCGTACTTCACCGCCAACACCTGCGAGCTCATCGTGGACGGCTCGGGCATCAGCTCCCCGGCCACGGCGCTGGCCTCGTTCTGGCGCTACAACAACTGCCTCGTGATGACGGACAAGGTCTTCCTGTTGCAACTGGCGGACGGGCGTCACGTGAAGTTGCAGGTGGCGTCGTACTACGAGCCCGCCGCGCAGGCGCAGTGCAACTCCACCGGCACGTTACCGGCGGTGACGGGCTCGGGCCAGTACCGCTTCAAGTGGGCGTACCTGCCGTGATGGTCCCCGGGGTTCCCGCGCTGCTCCTGCTGCTGACCGGCGCGGGGACTCCGCACCGCCTCCTCCACGAGGAGGCGGTGGCGCCGTGGGCGGTCGCCGAGTCCGGACGGCCCACCTCGGCCACCGCGCCCGCGCCACGCTTCGAGCCGACGGATACGGTGGAGTCCGCTGTCTCCGAGGGCAATCGCTTCCGCATCCACTTCACCCGCCAGGGGCCGAACGCGGTGCCGCTGGCGGACACGGATGGCAGTGGCGTGCCCGACTTCGTGGAACTCGTCGGACGCACCTACGAACGCGTGGCGACGTTCTACGCGGGCCTGGGCTTCCACCTGCCACCCGACGACGCGACGACGCCGGGAGACAACGGCGGCGACGGCCGCTTCGACGTGTACCTGGTGGACTTCGCCCTGCGCGCCGATGGTGCCTTCCGGATGGAGGCCTGCCTGGACGGCACCACGCGCTGCACCGGCTACATGCTCCAGGAGAACGACTTCACGGGCTATGGCTACCCGTCCGACCAGGAGGCCGTGGAGATCCTGGCGAGCCACGAGTTCTTCCACGCCGTCCAGGCCGCGTACCGCCCCGACCTGGGAGGCATCGCGTCCGAGGGCACCGCCGTCTGGGCCACCGAGCGCTTCGAGCCCGCGCTGGATGACCTGGAGGGCTTCAGCCACTCCTACCTGGAGCTCCCGGACCGCAGCCTGCTGACGGATCCGAGCGGTCCCGGCGTGGGCTTCAGCTACGGCGCGGGACTCTTCTTCCAGTTCGCGGGCGAGCGCTTCGGGGATGCACTCCTGGTCGCGCTGCTGGAGGAGTCCGTGCGGCAGCCGGAGGTGCGCTGGCCGCTGCTGCTGGACACCTGTCTGCGCCGCGACTTCGCGTCGTCCTTCGATGCGGCCTTCGCGCAGTTCTCCGCTTGGAACCTGGGCACCGGTTCGCGCGCGACGCCCGGTTTCGGCTACGCGCGAGGGGAGGGGTATGCGCCGCTGGTGACGACCGCCTCGGCGCTGCCCACGTCACTCGCCTCCGTGCGGGTGGCCGGTGCCTCCTCGCGCATCTTCGAGGTCGCGGGCGGTGCGTCCTTCGTCTCGGCCTCGTTCGAGCCCGAAGCTGGTACGGACCCCGCCGCGCTGTATCTGCTCGTGGCGGCCGTCACCGACGACGCCGTGCTGCGAGTCCAACAGGTGGGCGGTCCGGAGCCCCTGCGTGCCCAGGTGGCCGCGGAGGATGCGACGCGGGTCCTGGTCGCCGTCGTGGATGGAAGGACGCAGGGCCTGGGGCGCTATGGCCAGCTGTGCATCGCGGCCACCGGCCAGGATGCGGGCTGTGCACCGGTGCTGCCTCCTCCTCCCGATGCCGGGGCGGACGCCGGTACGGAAGACGCCGGGACCGTGGACGCCGGGACGGGTGATGCAGGCTCCGCGGATGCCGGACGGCCCCAGGAGCCCATCGATGACCCGCGGGACCCGTCAGGGTCGGATGGCGGATGTCAGGCTGCGGGGGGCCCTTTGTCGGGTGCGCTCATCGCGCTGCTTCTGGGTGGAGGGCTCAGGCTCCGACGACGGCGGTTGGGAGCGGATCGCCCTGAGCGGATGCGCAGCGACGACTGACCTGGCTCCGCACGGCGAGGCCGCGCCAGCCGGACGACTGTCAGGAGTTGTCTTTCCAGCAGGGATGCCTTACGACCAGCGGACCGGGCTGTTTGTATTTGCTCGTTCGCACGCGCGCTTCCGTCAAGATTTCGGAGGACGCGGAGTGCTCCTCGAATGAGCATCCGCGGCCCCCTCATCTGGTAGAAGGCGCGAGGAACGCATCCGCGCAGGAAGTAGGAGTGAACCGTGGCCTCGAACAACATCGCTCATCCCGGTGGACCTGGGCTGTCAATCCTCGCCGTGGGCGATGTCTTCGTGGACCGCGATGACCCGGCGACGGCCTTCCACTCCGCCCGCGACGTCCTGCGCTCCGGTGACGTCGTCTTCGGCAACTGCGAGGGCGTCTTCAGCGACGACATCCAGCGTGCCCCCAGCGCCGGCTCGACGCTCACGGCGCCCGCGGCGAACGCCGCCCCATTGGCCAAGGCGGGCTTCGACATCATGTCATTGGCCAACAACCACAGTCTCGACGGAGGACATGCCGCGCTGCTGTCCATGCGCCGGACACTGGCCGATCTGGACATCGCCACGGTGGGTGCGGGCGCGAATCTCGCGGAGGCCACCGCGCCCGGGTATCTCGATCGCAATGGAACACGGCTGGCCTTTCTGGCTTTCAGCTCCGTGTTTCCCTACGGCTATGAGGCGCGCCCGGGTGTCCCCGGCCTGGCTCCCTTCCGTGCACACACCCGATACACTCCCCTGGATCTGAACGCATGGAATCCGGGCATGGCCCCTCTGGTGAGCACCGAGCCGCTGGTCGAGGATCAGAAGGCGTTCATCGACAGCATCACCGAAGCACGCGCGAAGGCCGACATCGTCGTCGTCAGCTTCCACTGGGGTGACTCCACCGTGCCGTTCTCGCTGACCGACCACGAACGACGGACGGCCAGGCTCGCCATCGACAACGGGGCCGACGTCGTCGTGGGCCACCATCATCACATGCTCCGCGGCGTCGAGTTCCATTCCGGAAAACCCATCTTCTACGGTCTGGGACACTATGTGTTCGACCTGCCGAACCTCGCTGAGCGCCTCGCGAAAGACGGTTACCTGGGCGTGGGACGGCCGGGAGAGATGGCGGCATGGGCCCGCAAGTTCGGCGAGTTCATGATTCGCCCGCGGCAGGGCTACCCGTTGCTGCCGTTTCACGAGGATTCCAGGCTGACCGGCGCGGCGGTGATCCACATCGCGCCGTCCGGGCGCATCTCCGCCGGCTTCCTGCCCGCGATCATCAATCCGGCCAACGAGCCGATGCACGTGTCCGCGGACAGCGACGAAGGCAGGCGGGTGGTCGCCTATCTCGAACGCTGCTGCACGACCGAACAGCTTCCTACAAGGCTGGTCGCCCCTCGGCCCGACTCCGGACTGCCCACCTCGTGCATCGAGTTCGTCTCGACCTCAACCGACTGAGCCGATGCGTGCCCGGAGGTGCTCGGCGAGACGCACCCGTGTCTGCGCCGGACGGATACAAGGTACACCCATGACAACGACGTACGCTCCCAATCAGACGACAACTCGCGGGCATGCCGTTCAAATCAACGACATTGAGATGTACTACGAGGAGTATGGAGTCGGAAAGCCCCTGGTGCTCTTGCATGGGTTTGGCGGTTGTTCACAGAACTGGCATCCCTTTACCGCCAAACTCTCAGAGCGCCATCGACTGATCGTCGTGGATATGCGTGGCCATGGTTACTCCACCAATCCCGAGAACAAATTTACACATCGGGAAGCGGCCCGTGACGTGTTCCTCTTGCTTGAGAAGCTGGGGGTTGGTCGGTTCTCGGCCATGGGTATGAGTTCTGGCGGGATGGCGCTGCTTCACATGGCAACGAGCCAACCCAAGCGCATCGACTCAATGGTATTGATTAGCGCGACTTCCCATTTCCCCGATCAGGCAAGGGCCATCATGCGCAGGGCTTCGTTTGAGACGATGCCCCAACAAGTGCGAGAGATGTATCGGGAGTGCGCAAAACGCGGAGATGCGCAGATTCGTCAACTCATTGCGCAGTTCAATGCGTTGAGTAAAGACTACGACGACATGAATTTCACTGCGCAGAGCCTGTCGGCCATTACGGCTCGTACGCTCGTTGTGCACGGTGATCGCGACCACTTTTTTCCCGTTGAAATTCCTGTGAGCATCTACCGGTCCATACCGGATGCCGCGCTATGGATTGTTCCTGGCGGCGACCACGTTCCTGTTTTTGATTCCACGGTTCCATTCACCTCAACAGCCCTTCGATTCCTTGAGGGGCCAGACAGCAAGCAGCCATCAGCGGCCTGACAAGGCGCTCCGCCTCCGGTTCCGCGGGCTGACTGCCAGCAGCCGTAGGACTACGCGTGGGCCGCGTTGCGCTGCGCAGGCTCTTCCCCGCGCAGCTCCGCGACCTCCGCGCGCAAGAGCCAGTCCGACGGGAAGTCGGAGGAGGCCCGGGCGATCTGCTCCAGCCGGTCCGCCGCGAGCTGCCCCGTCTCACGGAGGCGGCGCACCTCCGTGTAGAGGGCCGCCAGGGACGGGTGCAGCGCCTTCGCCTTGCGCTCGCGCGCCTGCGCCTCGCCGTCGCCCGCGGTGAAGGCGTTCATCTCCCCGAACCAGCGGTCCCACGCGCCCGGATCCGCGGGGCCACCCGCCACGGACGGCAGCCGCTCGGTCAGGTACACGCGCGCCATCGACGGCAGCTCCAGCGGCTTGCCCGCGAGCGTCCCGCTCAGGGCAATCACCTCGCCGCCATCCACCGCGAAGCCCTCCAGCACCAGCCCGCTGTCCAGCGCCAGTCGGAAGTTCCCGCGCTCCGGCAGGGTGCCCGTTCCAAAGGCCACCAGCGCCGCGCCGCTGAACGGCTTGTCCAGCGCCTGGCCATCGCGCGACGTGACGATGGGGCCTTCCAGCCGAGCCATCGCGGTGGACAGACCCGGGGCCACCTCCTGCGCGGCCGGCAGCAGCTCCACCACCTTGCCCGTCACCTCGCGGCCGTCCGAGAGCACCAGGTGGTTCACCGTGCGCGCTCGCAGCGCCTCGTCCAGGCCCAGGTCCCCGCCGCGCTTCCACGCGAGCGTGGCCTCGAACTCCGCCAGCACCTCGAACAGGTGCTCGAAGTCGCGCGCCACGAAGAGCTGCGGCTGCATGCGGGTGATGTCGTAGTCCGTGTCCGCGCACGCCACGCCCAGCGGCAGCTTCCGCACCGCGGACGTCAGGCAGTGCTTCGCCTCGCCGATGCTCGACAGCAGGCCCGCGCCGTAGATGCGCGGGCGCTCCAGGTCGCCCACGAGCCCGTACTCCGCCGTCCACCAGTACAGGCGGCTCGCGCGGGTGCTCTCGCTGATGTAGCGGTGGCTCTCGTTGGCGGCCTCCAGGCGGGCCTGCGCGTGCGCGATCTCCGCGTCGCTCGCCGTGGGGTCCTCCTTCACCACGGACAGGTTGCGGATGGCCTCGAAGACGGCTTGGTCCTCCACGCTCGCGATGGCCTTGAACCCCACCAGCCCCACGGCCTTGAGGTACTCCGCGTAGCGGCGGTTCGCGATGATGGGCGCGTGCCCCGCGCTCTCATGGACGATGTCCGGCGCGGGCGTGTACTGGATGTGCTCGTGCGTGCGGATGTCCGCCGCGATGGCCAGCACCCCCAGCGCCTGCAGCTCCGTGAAGACCGCCGGAGGGATGAAGCCGCGCACCGCCACGCAGGACCAGCCCAGCTTCGACAGCTTCTCGTTCATCTCGTCCAGGCTGGGGATGGCCTCCGCGCCAATGCCGGTGGCCTCCAGACCCTCCAGGTAGACGGGATGCGCCTTGTCGCGCAGATGCCCCCGGAGCTGCCCCAGGATGTGACGCCACACCGCCTGGTCGCGGGGCGTGTAGGCCGCGTAGTCCTGCGACACCACGTAGCGACGCAGGTGGGCGGGCAGGCGGGCGATCGTCCGTTCCGTGGGGGTCATCTCGGAGGCTCCTTCAAGAGAAACAGGACACCTGGAAGATACCCATGTCAGCGGAGGACGGAAATCCGGCAGAAAACGACGTCTTCGTCGGATTATCGCCGTTTCTGGAGCCGACGTCGCAGGCCCTCCAATACGGCCCGGGCCCCGGGACTGAGGCCGCCGGAGGGCCACAGGGCGACGACTTCGACCACCTGGGGTTCCGCCTCGCGCAGGGGCCAGACGTGGACGTCGGCGGGGAACGGCTGGGTGGGCCGTACGTCGGGGGCGATGGCGCAGGCGCGGTAGGCGCGCAGCAATTCGTAGAGGTGGAGGAAGCTCTCCACGCGGCCCACTTCGTCCACCTTGACCCCCTGGGCGGCGAAGCGCGCGCTGTTGGCGCCGCCGTACGGGTCGTCTCTCAACCAGTCCACGAAACGTTGACCCTGCAGGTCCTTCACATCCAGCGCGCGCCGGGAGGCCTGTTCGCGCACCAGCGCGGAGTCCGGGCCGGCGAGCACCACGAAGGACATGCGCAGCAGGGACTCTGAATCCACGCCGTCGTGGGGTGGCAGGGGGGTGAAGTCCAGCACCAGGTCCTGCTGCCGCGTCTGCACCTGCCGCACCAGCTCGTGCGAGCCGCCGAAGCCCACCACCAGCTTGAGGTCGGTGGCGGCCGCGTCCTGCGCGATGCCGCCCAACAGCGACATGGACAGGGTGGGGTTGAGCCCCAGGCGCAGGGTGGGCTCCACGCGCGCCAGGTCCATGAGCCGCTTCATGTCCAACTGGTGCAGCGGCGTCTGGGTGCCCGCGTAGAGGCGCTCGCCGCGCGCGGACAGTTGCAGCCTGCGCCCGGGGCCGCGCTCCAGCAGGACCGCGCCGTCCGCCAGGGCCTCCTCCAGCGCTCGGATGTGCTCGCTCACCACGGAGCGGGCGACGCCCAGGTGTTCGGCGGCGGCGTCGATGCTGCCCGCCTCCACGGCGGCGGTGAAGGACTCGAGCCAGACCAGGTGTCGCAGCAGCTTGCGCGGGGGCATGAGGGCCTTGTTCCTGGCGCACCCATGCGCCCCGGGGTGGGTGCGACGGTCAGATGAAGTAGTCGGGGAACAGCTCCGCGCCGGGCACGGACTGGTACTTGTCGAAGTTCGTGACGCCCACGCCGCGCAGCACGTCCTCGTCGATGCAGAAGTTGCCGGTGAAGGAGCGGCTGGGCTTGGTGAGGATGGCGTGGGCCGCGTCGGCCATGATCTCCGGCGAGCGGCTGCCCTTGATGGTCTCATCGCCGCCCAGGAGGTTCTGCACGGCGGCGGTGGCGATGACGGTGCGCGGCCAGAGGGCGTTGACGGCGATGCCCTCGTCCTTGAACTCCTCCGCCATGCCCAGCACGCACATGCTCATGCCGAACTTCGCCATGGTGTAGGCGACGTGGGGGCCGAACCAGCGCGCCTCCATGTTGAGCGGCGGCGAGTTGTTGAGGATGTGCGGATTGGAGGACTTCTTGAGGTACGGCAGGCACGCCTGCGAGCACGCGAAGGTGCCGCGCGTGTTGATGCCGTGCATCAGGTCGAAGCGCTTGAGCGGCGTCTCCAGTGTGCCGGTGAGGCTGATGGCGCTGGCGTTGTTCACCAGGATGTCGATGCCGCCAAAGGTCTCCACCGCCTTGGCCACGGCCGCGTGGATCTGCGCCTCGTCGCGGATGTCCACCACGCAGGGCAGCGCCTTGCCGCCCGCCGCTTCAATCTCCTTCGCCGCGGTGTAGATGGTGCCGGGCAGCTTGGGGTGCGGGTCGGTCGTCTTCGCCGCGATGATGATGTTGGCGCCGTCCCGGGCCGCGCGCAGCGCGATGGCCAGGCCGATGCCGCGGCTGGCGCCGGTGATGAAGAGGGTCTTGCCTTTGAGGGTGGACATGGGGCGCATCCTCGCTGATTCAAGGCAGGCCGCAATGCCCGGAGCGGCCGGACCCGTGTGGGTCCGACCGCCCGTCAACGGAACTTCAGCCCGGGCTCAGGGGGTGTAGAGGAGGGCCGCGTTGACGCTCGCCCCCGCGTCCCGGTCATACCCGCCAATGAAGAGCACCTTGCCGTTGGGCAGCAGGGTGGTGCCCATCGAATAGCGGTTCGACGCCATGCTGATGGAGAAGGACGTCGTCCCGGTGGCCGGATCGAAGAGCTCCGTCGTCAGGCCCACCAGGGAGTTGCCTCCCGCCAGCAGGAGCTTTCCCGACGCCAACTGGACGATGGAGGACGTCGGGCGGTCGTAGCTGAAGTTCCCCGCCGTCGTCTGGACGTTGAGCACGGGGTCATACAGCGCGATCAGGGTGGTGCTCCCGGCCAGCAGGAGCTTGCCCGATGGCTGCAGGAAGGCGTGCGTGAAGTTGCGGTTGATGAGCCCCGTGGCGTTGCTCCAGGTGTTGGTGGCCGGATCATAGAACTCCGCCGGGGAGTTGCCGCCCAAGACGAGGATCTTGCCCGACGGCAGCAACACCGCCAGGTGGCCCGTATGGACGAAGGTCGAGGCCGCCACCGGCACGAACGTCATCGTCGCGGGGTCGAACAGCTCCGGGATGCGATTGCTCGCGGTGTCGCCCGACGTGTTTCCGCCGATGATGAGCACCTTGCCGTTGGGCAGCAGCGTCGACGTGTGGCTCCCGCGCGCGAACGCCATGGTCGGCCCGGCCGTCCAGGTGTTGGTGGCGGGATCGTAGAGCTCCACGTTGCGCAGCGGGGTGGTGCTTGGGTAGAGCCCGAAGCCTCCCGTGACCAGGAGCTTTCCGGAGGGCAGCAGGGTCACCGCCGGCGAGTAGTGCGCCGTCCCCATGGAGGTGGCCGGGGCCCAGGTCGCCGTGGCGGGATCATAGATTTCGCCGGACACCAGGACGGGGTTCGACACGGTCACTCCCCCGAAGACGAAGATCTTGCCGGAGGGCAGGGGGATGACGCTCGCGCCGAAGCGACGGACCGTCATGGCGGCCGTGGCATCCCACCGCGCGACGGTGCTCTCCGGAGGCGGGGTGCAGGTCGGCACGCCCACCACGGCGACGCTGAAGCTCGTGGACGCGGAGAAGCCCAGGGCGTTCGTGACGGTGGCGCTGATGGTGGGGCTGGGGCCATCGGGGATGCAGGCCGGGGCCTTCCAGGCGATCTCGCTGGAGGTGAACCCGGAGGTGGCCGTGCCCAGCGTGCCGTGGCTCGACGCCCAGGCGAAGGTGAGCGCGCTGCCATTGCCGTCCTCCGCGAGGACGCGGAACGTCACGGTGCCATTGCCCGCCACGGAGAGCGCGCTCTGGTTCGACAGGACGATGCGCGGGGGCACGTTGGCGACGGGACCCGTGCCGACGCAGATGCGCAGGGTGCCCTGCGTCTGGCCGCCGTTCGGATCCTTCACGGTGACGGTGAGCGAGCAGTTGCCGCAGGACTCGCCGGCCGGCACCGCGCTCGGGGTGAAGGACGCCGTGCTGGCGGTGGCGTCGGTCCACGTTCCGGCGCAGGACGCCGTCCACTGGTAGGTCAGCGCATCGCCGTCCGGATCCGTCACGTCCGCGACCACGGTGGTGCTCTGGCCCACCGGCAGCGGGGACTGCGACGCGGTGACGCGGTTCACGGCGGGGGAGACGTTGAAGGTCACGGACACCTGGGCCACGCCCGAGTCCGGTCCGCCGTCCGTCGAGATGACCGTGATGTTGATGCGGATGACCGCGGCGGCGCCGCGCGAGTCGGTGACCGTCAGCGTCAGCGTGACGACGCCCGGCGTCGCGGGGGCCGTCCAGGTCGTCGAGGCGAGCGCGGCCGAGCCGAAGGTGCCGCCCGTCGCCGTCCACGCATAGGTGAACGTGTCCGAGGTGTCCGGGTCATGCGCGGTGGCCTGGAGGGACAGCGTGCCCCCGGGCAGCACGGTGCTGGCGGACGCCACCAGCGAGTCGATGCAGGGCGCGGAGTTGTCGAAGGGCCCGGGCACATTCAGGGCCTGGAGCGTGATGGCGACGACCGACGTGGTGCCCGCCGTGATGGTGACATCCGTTGCCGCGCCGCGGTAGCGCAGCGAGCCGTCCGCCGCGAAGGCCTCCGCGGTGAAGGTTCGCTGGGTGCCCGCGGGGACCTGGTACAGCGTGCCACTCCAGCTGTCCGCGCTCTTCGTGAGCACGGCCGTGGACGAGGGCACGCCCGTGGCCGTCAGCGTCACGGTCACCCGGGTGACCTCATCGCCCGCGAGCGCCTGGGGCACCGCGCTGATGAACCGCACGTCTCCGGTTTCGGGCACGGGCTCGGCGGTGTCAGGGCTGCAAGCCATGACAGCCATTGCAAAGCTGGTTACCATGTAAAGCATAACGCTAGACAGAGGGGGCTGCCGACGCATCGCACCTTCCTGGTGGGGGAGAGTGTTTCGATCTACCAGATTGAATCAGGAAACACAGACTGTGATTGCATTGGAGGCGGGTGTCTGTTCAAACCCTTCGGGTCGGTGGTTACCCTGGACGTCGGTTGGGAGGGCGCTACGCTCCGGAGCCATGAACCGACTCCTCCTGTCGCTTGTTGTCGCGGTGACCGTCCGCTGTGCCCACGCGCCGGAGGCCGCGCCCCCGGCCGCCGCGCCTGCCACCCTCGCATGGCCGGAGCCCCGGCCTCCCGTGCTGCGGCTGCCGGACACGGTGCGGCCCCTGCGCTACGCATTGGACCTGAAGCTGCTGCCCGCGGAGGCCACCTATCCGGGCAGCGTGAGCATCGACGTGGAGGTGCGCGAGCCGGTGCGTCAGGTGTGGCTGCATGGCCAGGACCTGGAAGTGACGCGCGCCAGGGTGACGGTGGGCGGCCGCACCTTCGACGCGAAGCCCGTCTCCGAAAGTGAAGGACGGCTGGGATTGCTGTTGCCGGAGGAGCTGCCCGTGGGCACGGCGACGCTCACCCTGGACTTCACCGGCAAGGTGGACCGCGAGCGCAGCCAGGGTGTCTATGGACAGGCGGAGGGCGGTGAGTCGTATCTCTACACGTTCTTCGAGCCCATCGACGCGCGGCGCGCCTTCCCGTGCTTCGACGAGCCGGCCTTCAAGGTGCCATGGAAGCTGCGCCTGACGGTGAAGCCGGGGCACGTGGCCCTGGCCAACCATCCCGTCGTCTCGCGCGAGCCCGTGGCGGACGGGCTGGAGCGCGTCACGTTCGCGGAGAGCCGGCCCATGCCCAGCTACCTGGTGGCGTTCATCGTGGGGCCGTTCGACGTGGTGGAGGCGGGCGCGGTGGGGCGCGCGAGCGTGCCCCTGCGCTTCATCGTGCCGAAGGGGCGGGGCGGGGAGACGCGCTACGCCGCGAGCGTCACGCCGCGCATCGTGAAGGGCCTGGAGGACTTCTTCGACCAGACGTATCCCTACGAGAAGCTGGATGTGGCGGTGGTGCCCCGGTACTGGGGCACCATGGAGCACCCGGGCCTCGTGGCGCTCGGGCAGCCGTTGACGCTGATTCCTCCCGGGGAGGAGACGCTGAACCGGCGCCGTTCCTACGCGGTCATCGCCAACCACGAATTGGGGCACTACTGGTTCAGCGCCGTCGTCACCAATGCCTGGTGGGATGACATCTGGTTGAACGAGTCGTTCACGGCGTGGCTGGATCGGCAGACGGTGGACCGGCTTGAGCCGTCCTGGAGCTTCCAGCAGGAGCGGGCCATGTCCGCGACGGAGTCGGCGTTGGCTTCGGATGCGCTGGAGGCCGCGCTGCCGGTGCGCAAGCCGGTGGCGAGCAACGACGACATCGTGGGTTCGTTCGACAATGGGACGACGTATGACAAGGGCTCGTCCGTCATCGCCATGTTCGAGGCGTGGCTGGGGGCGGAGCGCTTCCGCGACGTGATGCGAGGCTACGTCCGCAAGCACGCGTGGGGCGCCGTGACGACGGAGGACTTCCTGGCGGAGGTGTCCCAGGCGGCGGGGCCGGAGGTGGCGAGCTCCTTCAAGGGCTTCATCGAGAAGGGCGGGGCGCCACGAGTGTCCGCCCAGGTGACGTGCCCGGCGGGGGGCGCGCCGACGGTGAAGCTGTCGCAGGAGCGGTATCTGCCCGCCGGCTCCCGGGCGAGCACGCAGCAGGAATGGCAGGTGCCGGTGTGTCTGCGCGCGGGGACGGGGACGCGGTCATCCCGGGTGTGCTCGATGTTGCAGGGGCCTTCGATGGAGGTGGCGCTGCCGACGAAGCAGTGCCCGGCGTGGGTCCTGCTCAACGCGGGCGGCACGGGGTACTACCGCGGCGGCTACACGCGTGAGCAGCTCGCGAAGCTGCTGGCGACCCCGGCGTCGGCGTTCACGACGGGAGAGCAGGTGGCCCTCTGGGCGGACGTGGACGCGGCGGTGGGTCGCGGAGACCTGCCGCTCGGGGAGGCGCTGGAGGCTGTGCCTGCCACGGCGCGCTCGCCGGAGCGGCTGGTGGTGGAGAGCGCGGCCGCGCTGCTCTGGCAGGTGCGGGTGGACCGGCTTTCGGTGGAGGAGCGGAAGCGCTTTCGCGCCTGGGTGGCGTCGCTCTATGCGCCGCGTGCACGGGCGTTGGGGTGGGTGTCGAAGCCCGGCGACGGTGACGACGTGAAGCAGTCGCGTTCGCTGTTCCTGCGGCTGGCGGGCGGGCTGGGTGAGGATCCGGCGCTGCTGAAGGAAGCCACGCCGTTGGTGCGTGCGTGGCTCGCGGACCGGAAGTCCGTGGACCCGGAGGCGCTGGCCAGCGCGCTGCCCCGGGCGGCGTCCCACGGCGATGCCTCGCTGTTCAATGCATTGTTGGAGGCCGCGAAGAAGGAGCAGGACCGCAACGAGCGCGTCCGGCTGCTGTCGGCGCTGAGCTATTTCCGGCAGCCGGAGCTGGAGCGACGGGCACTGGGATTGGTGGTGGGGTCGGACTTCGACACGCGGGATGCCCTGGCCATCCTGAAGATGTCGCTGAACATGCCGGAGACGCAGCCTCTGGCCTGGGAGTTCTACCGCCAGCAGTTCGACGTGCTCTCGCAGCGACTGCGCTCGGATGAGCAGGGTGGACTCATCAACCAGGTGGGCAATCTCTGTGATGCGACCCAGCTCGCGGAAGCGGAGGCCTTCCTTGCGCCCCGCGTGAAGCGCGTGGAGGGCGGGCCGCGCGCACTGGCCCGGGCGCTGGAGTCCATCCGGCTGTGCATTGAATCCGCGAAGCTGCAGCAGCAGAGCGTCCAGGACTTCCTCCGCGCTCATTAGGAGTCGCTGCGTGCTTTTGCGGGAGATCGCCTCTCATCTCGCGAAGACTTGGCTTGACGCGTTATTGAAAGTGGATTGGGGGGCGTGTGCGCGATTGTGAGGGGGCAATGCCAGTTGAGTTCGTAAGCGGGGTTTGCCGGATTGACAGGGGCGCGTTAGCTGTTGGATGCTTCGTCAATCTTGTGCGGGGCGGACTTGTGGGGGAGGAGGGCACCTTGGTGCCCTGTGCTGTCTGGAAGGTGCTTGTGTGAGTCGAATCCCTTCCCAGGCGCAGGCCAGGAAGGATCTGCTCCACTGCCCTCGGTGTTGCCAAGGCTGTGTCAGTCCCGTCGCGCTGAAGGTGGGGGCCCAGGTCGCCATCCACTCCAGGTGTTGTACCGCAGTGCCACCCAAGGGAGCTGAACATGAACGAGAGCAAGACGCAGGACGCCGTTGCCCAGAACGAGAAGACCCAGAAGCTCAGCCTCGAGCTCGGCAAGGCCATCGACAGCGTGGACTCGCGCCTGCTGGACATCACGGGCGGCCTCAAGAGCGGCAGCGATGACGGTGACATCATCATCTGCAGCTCGAAGTGCGCCTAGTTCAGTCTGACGTCCGTTAGGCAACCGTTCCCAACGGAGCTGTCTCCGGCAGGGTGACCGACGGGAGGGCAAAGTGATCAAGCTTCAAAGTTCATTTGAACGGGAGCCAGATGGCTCCTATCGCATCACTCCGCATGCGACTTGGAGCATGCCTCATCCTGAGTCGTTCACCCTGTCGGGGCCAGCGGCCCAGCTCTGGGATACCTTGGTGGGGCTCGCGGAGCTCCAGAGCGACATGCAGCACACCGTCATGAGGGGGTTGGACCTCCCCAGCCGGGCCCGGGTGCTGGCTGCCATCTCCAAGCTCGCCACCCGGGGCGCCTTGGAGAACGAAGCCGACTTCGACCTGGACTCGCGTGAACCCCCGCCCCGTCCGCAGCTCCGGAAGATGCATCTGGAGTTGACGCATCGCTGCAATTTCGCGTGCAAGGGCTGCTATCTGGGCGCACGCCTTGCCCCGGTGTCTGGAGCATCGCGCCACGAGGGGACCACCGAGCAATGGTTGACGCTCATCCGGCAGGCCGGTGAGCTGGGGTGCACCTACGCCACCATCACGGGTGGAGAGCCCTTCATCCGCCCCGACATCCTCACCCTCCTGGATGCGCTCAGCGCGCAGAACATCTCCGCGGAGATCAACACCAACGGCTCCTGCATCACGCCTCGCATCGCCAAGGCCTTGCGCAACGTGCTCGTCTCAAGCGTGGAGGTCTCCATCTACGGCTACGACGCGGCCTCCTCCGAGGGCTACACCGGCTCCAAGGCCGGACATGATGCAAGCATCCGAGGCGTGCGTCACCTCGTGGAGGAGGGCGTTCCTGTCCACGTGAAGTATTTCGCGACCTCCACGACGAACCATGGCTACGAGCAGATCAACCAACTGCTGATGCCGCTGGGCGTGAAGGTGAAATATGCGGCGGTCACCATCCATGGTGACATCTTCGACGGCAAACCCGCACCGGATGGCTTGACGGTGGACATCCCGCGCAAGGAAGTGAAGCAGAAGCGGGAACTGCCTTGTACGCCGTCCATGAACGGCCTGGGAATCGAGCCCGACGGCAGCGTTCGGGCATGTCCCAAGCTCACCCTCCTGTTTGGAAATGCCTTCGAGCAGGGGCTGGAAGCCATCTGGAACCGGTCCGCGGACCTGACGGCGTTTCGTGAATTCTGGATCGAATACTGCAAATCAGCGGGCTTCGTTCGTGGCGCCAGTTTGAAGTCCCCGTGTCCCGCGAACAACCTCCTCATGCGCGAGGGCGGGCTGGCTGAGTTCCGAAATCAGTGGGACACGTGGCGGGAGAAGGAGCGGGCATGATCTCGATCTATCGAAGCGAGGCGGTGGTCCTCCGTTTCTATGATGATGAGCTGGCCGTCCTGAGTCGCCGCGATGGCGCGCGTCATCTGGCCCACGGCCCCCTGGTCACGGTGATGCGCAGACTGGTCGAGTCTTCAGGGCTCGACGGTCTGCTGCGCCTGGTGGAGGGGGGCTCTTCCGACAATGCCCAACAGCAGGCGGTCATCGAGGCGATCCGCGGCGTCTTCGCCCAGTTCCAGCAGGTCTCGCAGCCGATCCCGATGGGAGGACTCTTCAAGGGGGCGGCAGGAGCGCGGCTGCCCAAGCTGTCCCTCCAGGAGCGCATTCCCCTGACGGGAATGTGTGAGATCACCTACCGCTGCAATCTGCGGTGTCAGCACTGCTTCGTCCTGCACAAGATCGAGGAGGAGCGGCCGGCGCACGTGGATGACGAGACGGTGCTCCGGATGCTGCGGGACCTGGCGTCCATGGGCTGTCTGGATGTCAGCCTCACCGGCGGTGAGGCGACGCTCCATCGCGGCTACCAGCGCTTCGTCACCGAGGCGAAGTCGCTGCACCTCTATACGGTGCTCAAGACGAACGCGACGACGTTCACCGCGCAGCGGGCCCGGGACTATGCGAAGGATCCCGCTCACGAAACCCACGCCAGCCTCTATGGGTCGACCGCCGAGGTCCACGACGAGTTCACGGCGGTCGCAGGCAGCCTGGTGAAGACGATGGCGGGGCTGCGGGCCCTGGCGGACGTGGGCATCCGCGTGAAGGTCAATTGCACCATCTGGACGCGCAACACGGATCAGCTCGCGGAGATGAAGCAGCAGATGGAGGAACTGGGCCACTACATCGTCTTTGACGACATCATCCACGGCCGGCTCAACGGAGACCGCTCTCCCCAGGCGCTGAGGATTTCGCCCCTCGTGCGCAACCAGCTGGTCAGCAACGGCTGGCTGAAGCCCTTTGCTCCCTCCCCCTGCGGCGCGGGAAAGATGAAGGTCAAGATCGACGCGGAGGGCCGCATCGCCACCTGCGAGCTGTTTCCCGGCGGCTTCGGGAACGCGCACGAGGCCTCCCTCCCCGAGGTCTGGGCCGCGCCTGGCTTCCGGGACGCGTCGGACGAAACCATGATGCTGGCCAATTCCGAGCGTGACGGAGACAAGGTCGTGCGGTCCTGCCCGGGGTTGAACCTGCTCAACACAGGGCAGATGGCGGGCAGGACGACCATTTGATCGCGTCTGCTCCGGCACTGTAGGCTGGCCCTGGAGATGAGGTACTTCAAACGCTGGTCGACCACTCGGCTCGGCGCTGTCGGACTGCTGGCGGCGCTGTCCGCCTGCCTGGGTTTGGTCATCGTCAAGAGCCGGGTCATCCCCCTTCGTGAACCCTCTTCAAGCCTGACGCGTGGGGGGCCCTGCAGGCCTCCCATCGCGCTTCGACGTGAGGAGTGGCTGGGGGTGGCGTTGTCCGCGCAGTCGGCGGAGGTGACCGCGCGCGTGGAAGGCAGGCTGAAGCGGCTGGCCGTGCGCGAGGGGGACCGGGTCAAGGAAGGCGCGGAGCTGGGTGTCCTGGAGCTGAAGGAGGAAGAGCAGCTGCTGGCCGTGGCCGAGGCCGCGCTCGCGGTCGCCCGGGCGGAGGAACTCCGCGCGCGGGTCAGCGTGGATGAAAAGAAGGACTTGCTGGCGCGCGCGGAGCTGCCCGCGGCGGGGGTGTTGCCCGCGCAGGAAGTGGCGCAAGCCCGCTTCCAGCATCAGATGGCCGTCGCGGACCTGGAGGCCGCCCGGGCGCGCTTGCAGCAGCGGCAGGCCGAACTGGAGCAGGCACGGGCCCGGCTGGCGGAGGGCCGGTTGCGCTCGCCCTTCGATGGCGTGGTGACGGCGCGCTATCTCTCCGTGGGAGCCCTGGTGCGCGTGGGCACGCCCATCCTCCGGGTCATCCAGGACAAGGATGGCTGGGTTCGCTTCGCCATTCCCGAGGGGCAGGTCCGCGACCTCGCGGTGGGCGCCTCCGTGGTGGTGCGTCCCAAGGCGGGGGAGGCGCTGCTGCGCGCGAAGGTGACCAGCATCGCCGCGGAGGTGGATGCCGCTTCCCGGATGGTGTTCGCGACGGCGGTGCAGGACACCGGTTCAACCGACATGCGGTTCACCTTTGGCGAAGTGGTCCGGGTCCGGCCCGAAGCGGATGGCGGTGGCGCGACGACCGAGTCGGCCCCCTGCGTGTCTCAATGAGGCCAGACGGCTTCTGGAAGGAGCACGCTCATGCCGCGTAAGCACGAGGAGCTTTTTCGCCCCGAGGCGCTCGAGGCCTACAACCAGAACCAGCAGTACAGCGCGGTCCTGCGCATCTCGCCTTCCTGGACCCACTCGCTCTTCTGGCTCGTGCTCGTGGCCTCGGTCTTCTTCGTCGCGTTCGGTCTCTTCGGACGCGTCTTCGAGTACGCCACGGGGCCCGCGGTCATCCGCCTGGAAGGTCGTACGGAACTGCCCGTCCAGGAGTCAGGCGTCGTGACGGCGGTGGAGGCGCGTCCGGGGCAACGGGTTGAACAGGGCCAGGTGTTGGTGCGGCTTTCGGACACGACGGAGCTCGCCGACCTGGAACGTTTCACCCGGGAATTCGAACTGCAGCTGACGCGGCGGTTGACCGACCTCAACGACGAGGGGGCTCGCTCGGCGCTGACCAGCCTTCGTGCCCAGCAGGAGCTGGCGCGGGCCCGGCTGTCGTCCCGGAACGTGCTGGCGCCGCATGCGGGCGTGGTCAGCGACGTCCGCATCCGCGAGGGCCAGCATCTGGTGGCCGGCGAGGTGGCGCTGTCGATCCTGGAGCCGTCCCAGCGGCTGACGGTGACCGCGATGCTTCCGGGCGAATACCGGCCCCTGCTTCGGGCGGGAGGCTCCATGCGTTTGGAGGTGCGGGGTTTCGCCTACCAGTACCAGGAGCTCGTCATCGATTCCGTGGGCGAGGAGCTGGTGGGGCCGAGCGCCGTGCGTCGCTACCTGGGCCCCGAACTGGGGGAGAGCTTCACGGTCGAGGGCGCCGTCGTGCTCGTGCAGGCGCATGTGCCCCGGACCTCCTTCGAGGTGGAGGGGGAGCAGCTCGACTACTTCGACGGAATGCTCGGGCAGGCCCAGGCACGGGTCAAGTCAGAGCGCCTGCTCGTCCTCCTGGTTCCAGCGTTGAAGGCCTTCCTGCCCTGAGCGCGTCATGCCCGATACTTCAAGGTCCCTGCTCGAGCGGTTTCCGTCCCTGCGGCGGCTGATTCCCAAGGCCCCTCGCAAGCGGCTGCCCTACATCCAGCAACTCAGCGCCACCGAGTGCGGCGCGGCCTGTCTGGCCATGCTGCTGAACTACCATGGCCGAGAAGTCCGCTTGGACGAGGTCCGGGATGTGATGGGGCTGTCCCGCGATGGCGCGAGCCTCGCCGGGATCCTCGCCGCGGCCAGCCACTTCCGGATGCGGGGGCGCGCCGCCCGATTGGAGCTGGGAGATCTGCAGTACCTGCCTCCCGGGTCCATCCTCCACTGGGAGTTCCAGCACTTCATCCTCTTCGAGCGGCTCGACGGAGAATGGGTCGACGTGGTCGATCCAGGGGTGGGGCGGCGCAGGATCGCCCTTGCCCAGTTCAGCCGTTCCTTTACCGGCATCGCCCTGTTGCTCGAGCCGGGAGAGTCCTTCGAGAAGGCCCGCTCCGACGAGCGGCCGTTGCGACGGTACGCTTACAAGCTGCTGGTGCAGTCCGGGCTGTTGGCGCGAATCCTGGTCGCCTCGTTGCTTGTGCAGCTCTTTGCCCTTGGACTGCCCGCGCTGACGGGAGTCCTGGTCGACAAGGTGGTTCCGCGCGGGGATGTCCAGTTGCTGTGGATCCTCAGCGCGGCCATGGCGTCGGTGATGCTCTTCTACCTGCTCTCCTCCCTCACGCGCTCGTTCTTCCTGGTGGCCATGCGGGTGGAGCTGGATGCGCAGATGACCCTGAGCTTCCTGGAGCATCTGCTCGACCTGCCCTATGCCTTCTTCCAGCGGCGCTCCTCGGGCGACCTGATGAACCGCCTGTCCAGCAACTCCGCGGTGCGGGAGTTGCTCACCACGGGGCTTCTGTCCTCGGTGCTGGATGGGGTGATGAGCCTGCTGTGTCTGGTCATCCTCGCGTTCATCAGCATCCCCATCTTCCTGTTGGTCCTGGGCCTGACGCTGGTCCAGGTCATGATCTTCGTGGCGACGCGGCGGCAGCAGTACGAGCTGATGGCGCAGAACCTGGAGGCGGAGGCGCGCTCGCGCACGTTCCAGATCGAGATGCTGGCGGGCATCGAGACGCTCAAGGCGATGGGGGTGGAATACCGGGCCGCGGAGCGCTGGTCGGGGATGCTGGTGGATGTCCTCAACGTGGCGCTCAAGCGGGGGCACCTGAACGCGTTGACGGAATCCCTCCAGGCCACCTTGCGCCTGGGCTCGCCGCTCGTGGTGCTCTGTTTTGGGGCCGCGCAGGTGTTGGGGGGACAGTTCAGCCTTGGCACGCTGATGGCGCTCAGCGCGCTGTCCGCGGGCTTCTTCATCCCCCTGTCGAACCTGTTGTCCACGTCAGCCCAGGTCCAGGTGCTCAACGGCTACCTGGAGCGGATCAACGACGTCATGCAGGCGGAGCCGGAGCAGGCAGCGGACTCCTGCTCTCCGGTGGGAGTGCTTCAGGGAGGCATCTCTTTCGAGAAGGTGTCCTTCCGGTATGCGTCCAACGGGCCGTTGGTGCTCCAGGACCTCGATCTGGTGGTCAAGCCCGGGCAGCTGGTGGCCATTGTCGGACGAACGGGCGCGGGCAAGTCCACGCTCGCGAGTCTGCTTCTGGGCCTCTACTCGCCGTCGGAGGGGCTGATTCGCTTCGATGGACGGGACCTGCGCGAGGTCGACCTGCGCTCGGTCCGGCGTCAGGTCGGAATCGTGATGCAGAACGCGTACATTTTCGGCGGCTCCCTGCGCGCCAACATTGCCCTGGCCGATCCCGAGCTGCCGTTGGACGACATCATCGAGGCGGCGAAGCTGGCGCAGATCCACGATGAAATCATGGCGATGCCCATGGGCTATGACACGCCGTTGGTGGACCGGGGCGCCTCGCTGTCCGGCGGTCAGCGGCAGCGGCTGGCCCTGGCGCGTGCACTGGTCCGCAAGCCGTCCATCCTGCTGCTGGATGAGGCCACGAGCGCCTTGGATGCCATCACCGAGCAGCGCGTCCAGGCCTCGCTTGCCGCGCTGAACTGCACCCGGATCGTCATCGCCCATCGACTCAGCACGGTGGTGGGCGCGGATCTCATCATCACGCTCGACAAGGGCCGCATTGTCGAAATGGGGACCCACCGCGAGTTGCTCTCCCAGGGCAGCCACTACAACGCGCTGGTGGCCGCCCAGCTCCGGTGATCAGAACGCCAGTCGCTCGAGGAGCTTCGCGTTCCAGTGCGGCCGGGTACCGCCAGCCTTCGCCGTGGCTTCTTCATACGCGCCGGGCAGGAGGCGTGGATCCTCCATGCATTGAAGGAGCCGGGCGTGCCCCAGATGCCGCTCGACGAGGACCGCCATCTGGTAGCCGACCGTGTACCAGGGGCCTTGTTCAGGACCGTAGAAGCGGGCGGCTTGCTGGCGCAAGGCATCTCCCTTGAGTCGGCCTTCGAGGATGCTCACGAAGAAGGCGTCCAGCTCCGCGAAGTGTTGGGGGAAGTTCGCGATGTCCCGGTCCCAGCGCTCCCGGTCCTCGACCTTGCTCACCGCATGGGGATGCGCGTCGGGTCCCCCCGCGGCCGCGAGCATGGCGAAGCCTTCTCCAAAGGCGCCCATCCATTGGCAGGCGTCCTGGACCTGCTGGGACTGCGTTTCGACCTTCGCGAGGAGGTCGGGACGCTTGTGCCCTCCAAGCCCCACGTGATGCGATTCGTGGGCGACCATGACCTCGAACTGCGGCTGGGTGAGGTTCGGATCGAGATACAGGAAGATCGAAGGCTCCTTGCCGCCCAGGTCGAAGACGAAGGAGTTGTCCTGTGGCTTGATCATCGGGCAGAGGGTGAACGACTGCGGACTCCCGGTGGGAAGGAAGCGCTGCACCTTGCGCGAGAGTGATTCCAGGTCCGTCTTCTTCCATTCCTGAAGGGAGCGGAGGAAGGTCGCTCTCTGGCTTCGCACTTCCGGATTCGTGAGGTGACGGCGGAACGCCTCCAGGTCGACTGTCCGAGGCGTTCCCAGTGTCTTGCCCAGCGCGACCTCTCGCGCTTCGAGCCGCACGAAGCACTTGCTGCGAAAGAGCTTCTTCCAGTCGGAGGGGCTGGCCGCCTCGCCTTTCTCCAGGATGGCGAGGGCCGCGTCTGCTTCGGAGGTGTCCCACCGGATGTCGAGCCGGGCCGCTGGCGTCGCGCCAAGAAGGTGTGCGGAGGTCATCAGGGAAAGAACAAGCATGGGGCCGCCTTGTGCATGAGCCTGAGCGGTGCGGATTCTATACCCGTTGGAAGGTGGCGGCTCATCCAATTCAATTCATGGCAGAGGTGCCACGGGCGGCGCCGGGTCAAGGCCCGTAGGGGCACAGCTTCAGCATCTCCGCGATGGGCGGACGGCAGAGCTGGACGAGCTGCGACTCATCCAGGAATGAAGACGTCCGTGCCTTGAGGAAGCATGACGCGGGATCATCCGACTGCGTGGCGTACTGGCAGAGCTGGAGCGCCTGCGGATCCGACAGGAAGCCTCCCTCCTGGACGCGGCGGAAACACCGGGCCGGGGCTTCGGAACGAGCCCCCTGACAGAGCTGGGCCGCGAGGGTTTCACTCGCGGCGCCTCCTCCCGAGCGGAGCTCCTCGAAGCAGGAGAACTGCGGCGACCCTTCGGACCCTTCTTCGGGCGGGTCCGCTGTCTGTCCCAACGCTGGAGACCCGAGCAGCAGGGCCGCCAGCCCCATGAGCCCTGCATTCCTGAACCCATCCCTCATCGTGCACCCCCGGAAAGAAGGTGGGGGAGTCATTGCCCGCATGCGACGGGGGGAGATGCCACCCACGGGGCTGTCCGAACGGAAGGCCTCTTGGAGACCTGTCGTCGCCCCTCCAGCTCAGCCGTGCACGGTGCGACTGTCGGCGGGCACGGCTGCCCGGTCCTTCAGGCTGTAATCCCTGACGACGTGGGCCACTCGCAGCCGGTAGTCGCGGAACACGGACTCTCTTCCTTCACTCTGGGCCTCACGGTGGGCTTCCAGGCGTCGCCACTCGGCCACCGCGGCCTCGTCACGCCAGTAGGACAGCGACAGCAACTTGCCCGGTTCGCTGAGACTCTGGAAACGCTCGATGGAGATGAAGCCATCGATGCCCGACAGCAGGGGCCGCAGGGCCGCGGCGAGGTCGAGATACCGCTGGCGGTGGTCCTCGTGGGCCCAGACTTCGAAGATGACGGCGATCAAGACAGACCTCCCAGGATGCGAGCGTTGGTGGACGCACGCCAGGTGACGGATTGCGACAGAGGGGTGAGATCCAGGCCGCTCGCGAGCACCCGCTCCACGGCCGCGGAGGCCATCGTCACCGCGAGCGCCTGTCCCGGGCAGGCATGGGCGCCCAGTCCGAACGTGAAGGTCCGGCGGGCCTCGCGGCGGGGGAGGAAGGCGTCGGGCTGGGGATTCACGCGGGGATCGCGGTTCGCGGCGGCGAGCACGACGACCACCGTCGCTCCCGCTTCCAACTCCTGCCCCGCGAGCGTCGCGCGCGCAGGGAGGAAGCGCCGGGTGTTCTGGACCGGCGACTCGTGGCGGGCTGCTTCGCGGACGACGTCCTCGAGCGAGCACTCACCCCGGGCAAGCTGCTCGCGCAGCTCGGGCATCCGCGCGAAGGCAAGCAGTGAAGCCCCCACGAGGCCCGCGGTGGCTTCATACGCCTGGGTGAGCAATCCCACCGCGTTGGGCACGAGCGCTGCGATGGGCGCTCCCACCTGTTGCATCCGCGCGGCGAAGGCGCTCAACACATCAGGGGTGCGAGGCCTTGCTTGAAGGCTGACGGCCACATGTTCAGTGAGCCGCGCGGCCGCCTCTGCTCCCGCGTGGCTCGCCGCAGGATGGGCGACCGAACGGACATAGGCCTCCACGTCCCGCGCGCGCTCCTCCAGCGTGTCCTCTGGAAATCCCAGCAGGGAGCCGAGCACGAGCACGGGGAACTGGAGCGCCAGCTCCGGCAGGCGCGACAGCCGGGACTCCGAGAAGAGCCGGGCGGCCTGGCGGTGGCCCTCCGTTGCCACCGCTTGCATCACCATGGGGAGCACGTCGGCCAGCGCCTGCTTCACGAGCGGGTAGGGCGCGGCGTCGTTCATCCGCACCAGCCGCCCGAAGAGCACGCCAGCGGCGGAGTCCACCAGATGCAGGGGAACGGGCTCCGACGGGGGCCGCACCCGGCAATGCTCGCTCGTGAGCACGGCCTGCACCGTGGCGGCATCCGCCGCGATCCACGGCTCGAAGCCCGGGATGCGCTGCAGGCCACCCTGTTCACACAGGGCGGCGTAGTACGGGTAGGGGTCGGGGTGGGTGACGGCCTGATACGGGTCGGTGGGCGGTGTCATCAGTCCTCGCTTCGGGCACTGTCCTCCTCCTGGACCCTCCCTGTGCTAGGAAACGGTTCGTCATGGAACGAACGATGGATGCAGGGCCGGACCTCGCCGCGCTGGCGGGCGCCGTGGGGGATGCCACGCGGATCCGGATGCTGGAGCTGCTCATGGAGGGGCGGTCGCTCGTCGCCAAGGAGCTGGCCTTCGGCACCGGCGTCAGCCCCGCGACGGCCACCGTGCACCTCAAGCGCCTGGAGCAGGCCCGGTTGATCCGCTCGACCCGCCAGGGGCGCAACAAGGTGTTCCGGCTCGCCACGCCCACCGTGGCGCGGATGGTGGAGGCGCTGATGACGGTGGCCGTCCGAGGACCCCGGGCCTCGGCCACGCCGGAGCCGCTCCGGGCCGCTCGCTACTGCTACGACCACCTGGCGGGAAGGCTCGGGATGGGCATCACCGATGCGCTCCTGCGCGGTGGGCACCTCTCCCTGCGGCGCCGCGCCTTCGCGCTGACCCCGAGCGGCGAGGATTGGTTCGAGGCCTTCGGCATCGAGCTGGCCCCCTTGAGAGAACAGCGCCGCCAGTTCGCCCACCGCTGTCTGGACTGGAGCGAGCGGCGCGACCACCTGGCCGGGGCGCTGGGGGCGGCGCTCGCCTCACGGGTGTTCTCGCTGGGCTGGGTGGAACGTCAACCCGACTCGCGCGGACTCGTCGTCACGCCCTCGGGCCAGCGGGGCCTGCGCCGTCACTTCGGCGCGCTGTGAGCGGAGAGCTCCGCGCGTTCCTTCGCGCGCTGGATGCCAATGGACACGGCCTCGCCCACGACGCGTGAGAGCCCGTGGGTCTCCAGCGCTTCCAGCCCCGCCACGGTGATGCCGCCCGGGGTCGCCACCTCGGCGATGAGGCCCGTGGTGGTGGCGCCGGGTTCGGCCAGGAGCTTCGCCGCGCCAATCAGCGTGCCCCTCGCGAGTGCCGCCGCCTCCGTGGCCTCCATCCCGTGGGCCATCGCGGCCTGGGCCAGCGCCTCCACGAAGCGGAACACATACGCGGGGCCCGTGCCGGACACGCCGGTGCAGACCGTGAGCTGCTCCTCCGTCACCCACAACGGCTGGCCCGTCGCCGCGAACAGGGTGTCGGTCGCCTGCCGCGCGGCCTCCGTGACCCGCGTGCCCTGCGTGAGCGGTGTCAGCCCCGCGCCCACGCCCACCGGGGTGTGCGGCATGGCCCGGATGACGGCGACCGTGGACGGCAGCGCCGCTTCCAACTGCGCGAGGCGCACGTCCGAGGACAGCGACACCACCACCTGGCCCGGCTCCAGCGCGGGGGCGATGAGCGCCATCACCTCCGCCATCTGCGCCTGTCGCACCGCGAGCATCACCACCGCCGCGCCGCGCACCGCCTGGGCGTTGTCGGTGAGGACGTGCACGCCGTGCCGGGAGCGCAGCTCCTCGCCCCGTTCGGGCCGGCGCACGGTGACGCGGAGGTCGGACGGGCTCACCTGTCCGGAGCGCAGCAGCCCCTTGATGATGGCTTCCGCGAGCTTTCCTCCACCAAGGAGGACGATGGGTGTGGGGACGGGATGGGACGCCATGGCGGGCAGTCTACTCCTAGAACTTCACGCCCACGGTGGTGCGAAGCTGGGTGTCCATGGCCGGCACCGTCGCGGGGGGCGCGCTGTCGTAGGTGAGGTTGAAGCCGATGCCCACCGTGCCGAAGGTGAGCCCGGTGGCCTCCTCGTTGAACAGCACGAAGCGTGGCCCGGCACCCAGGAGGGCTCGCAACTGGAGCCGGCGGAACTCGTTGTATTCGTGCTGGACGAACGCCTCGCCGGACACGCGCTCCGTGAAACGCCTCCGGAAGCGCACGTGCTCCAGGACCTGGCTGACGATGCGCTCGCCGCTGGCGAAGGACTACTCGCCCCGGATGACGCCCAGCCAGACGTTGCGCTCGGAGCGGAGCTGCCCCACCAGCGAGCCGCGCACGGAGAACAGCTGCGTGCTGCCCGTGCGCCAGTCGCCACCCAGTTCGATCGCGGCCGCCGGTCCCAGCTCCGCCTTCTCGTCGAAGAGCGCCTGCACGTTGACGATCTGCGCGGACGCGCTGCCCGCCAGGAGCAGCCCCGCCAGCACCCCTCACCCGACCTTCTTCGCGTGATTCATGCCTGCCTGCTGTGCCTGCTCGGAGCCGCTCGTTCAACCCTGTTATGGGAGAAAGGACGGTGACGGGCCATGGGCAGGCCCGGCCATGCTTCCACCGGAGCCGTTGTGCGGGCGGCAGCCTCTTGATGGCGCCCGCGCGGACCGCCAGCTTTCAACTGGGATGATCTCATCCCACTTCGATTGGAGGGGACTGCCCGACGGGCCAGAGGCCGGCCGGGCCGCTCTCCGAGGAGGCTGTCATGGCAACCGAAAACGTGAAGGCCGGGGGCTCCGGGGGCTCGAGCACCCCACGGGCTGGGACCCAGGGAACGGAGCAACCCAGGCAGGCCGACGTCCCACGCGAAACCGCTCCCACCCGCGCTTCCTCCAGGGGCTCGGGAATCTCGCGCCGTGAAGCGCAGGTCCCCGCCGTCCAGAGGGGAGGCATTTCCCAGAGTCCATTCGGGTTCTTCCGCCGGATGATGGAGGACATGGATCAGCTCTTCATGGACTTCGGGATGGGACGCGGCCTCGGCCTCCGGAGCGGAGGCGACGTGGAGTTCGGCTCCTGGTCGCCGCAGGTGGACGTGGTGGAGCGGGACGGAAACCTCCTGGTGAGGGCCGACCTGCCCGGGATGAAGCAGGAGGACATCCAGGTCGAGGTGCGCGAGGACCTGCTCATCCTCGAAGGTGAACGGAACTTCGAGCAGGAGGAGGAGCAGGAAGGCATCTGGCGCATGGAGCGCGACTTCGGCTCATTCCAGCGCGTCGTACCGCTCCCGGAAGGCATCGACACGGAATCCATCCAGGCCCGGTTCGAGGATGGCGTCCTGGAGGTCTCCATGAAGCTGCCGCAAGCCAGGGCCCTGGGCCGGCGCATCGAAGTGAAGGGTGGCGCCAAGGGCGCTCCGAAGAAGCCCATCCACTGAAGGGCCCCGCGCTTGACGGCGACCGAAGGGCGGAGCATGCCTCCGCCTTTCAGCGCCCCTTTCTTCGCTCGGAGTGCCCCATGCAGGTGCAGATCATCGATGCCTTCACCCAGACCCCGGGGCAGGGAAACCGGGCAGGGGTGATGCTCGACGCGTCCTCGCTCGATGTCCCCACGATGCAGCGGATCGCCGCCGTGGTGGGGGCCTCGGAGACGGCCTTCGTCCTGTCCCGGCCGGAGGACCCCACGGTGCGCCTGCGCTACTTCACGCCCGTGGATGAGATTCCCTTCTGTGGTCACGCCACCGTCGCCACCTTCCACCTGCTCGCGGAGAAGGGGCTGCTGCGAAGCCCGGGCACCTACCGCCTGGAGTGCCCCGCCGGCATGTTCGACATCGAACTGGAGCCCCGGGGCCCGCGCGGGACGCAGGTCTGGATCGTCACCCCCCAGCCCGCGGCGCAGCCCAGCCCCGTGTCGTTGGAGGCGCTGATGCCCCTGCTGGGCGGCACGGTGGCGCAGGTGGACACGGGGCTGCCGGTGATCCGCCAGGGCCACCGGTTGGTGGTGCCCCTGAGGCGCAGGGAGGACCTGGAAGCGCTGGCCCCCAGGGGCGCGGCGATGAACGCCCTGCTGATGCCGCACGGCGTGCGGGGCGTGTATCTCTTCACGCGGGACGCGAAGGAGGAGGGCAGCGTGGCGCAGGCGCGCTACTTCGTCCCGGGCTTCGGCATCCTGGAGGATCCCGTGACGGGCTCCGCCGCGGGCCCGCTGGCGGCCTACCTCGCGGAGCACGGCGTCCTGCGCCTGCCGGAGCAGGGCGGCACCGTGAGCAGCCGCATCGAACAGGGAGACACCCTGGGCAAGCCGGGCCGCATCGACATCGAAGTCACTGGCAGGCCGGGCCGCATCGAGCGCGCCCGCGTCGGTGGGGTGGCCCTCACCGTGATGGAGGCCACGATCGTCGCGTAGGGCATGTGGGTGTCATGCCAGCAAGCCGCTGCGGGCATTCTGTGTTTGGGAAACACCCGCGCGATACGGCCGCCAACATCGTGTGCGCGAGCCCTGGACTTTCGCGGTCGGGCGGGTCGCGCCAGGGGCGAAGACGACCCAGATTCCAACGCAACCCTGTGCAGGTAGCTTCGCGCCGCGCTCCTTTCGACGCTTCCCTGGCGGTGCCCTGCACCCGGGAGCTGGAAGAGGAGCCGCGCCCGTTCCGAAATCGAAAGAGGCTCGTATGAAGTCAGAAGCACGGCAGTGGTGGGGGTGGATGCTCTTCGTGGTCAGCGCCGTGATGGTGGGCTGTGGGGGCGAGCCGTCCGCCTCCGGTGCCACCCAGGAGGCACGGACGCAGCCACTGGCGTTGAGGACCGCCAGCAACCGCCTCACGCAAGGGGGCCGGATCGCCGCCGGCTGGTACCACTCCGTGGCCGTGCTGGAGGACGACACCGTGTGGGCCTGGGGCGAGAACACCTTCGGCCAGGTGGGCGACGGGACGAACGCGACCCGGAGCTCGCCGATGCAGGTGGCGGAGCTGACGGGTGTCACGCAGGTGAGCGGGGGCGCCTACCACTCGGTGGCGTTGAAGGCGGATGGCACCGTGTGGACCTGGGGCTACAACGTCTATGGCCAGCTCGGTGACAGGACGACCTTCGCGCGCAACGCGCCGGTGCAGGTGGACGGCCTCACGGAGGTCACCGCCCTCGCGGCGGGGGGCTACCACTCGGTGGCCTTGAAGGCGGACGGCACGGTGTGGACCTGGGGCTACAACGGCTACGGGCAGCTCGGGGATGGGACGGACACGGAGCGCGCCCAGGCCCTTCAGGTGCCGGACCTCACGGGAATCACTTCCATCGCCACGGGGCGCAACCACGTGCTGGCGTTGAAGGAAGACGGCACGGTGTGGATCTGGGGCGACAACACGTTTGGCCAGTTGGGTGACGGGACGACGGTGCACCGACGTTCACCGGTGGAGGTGCAGGGCCTGACGGGCGTCACGGGCGTCTTCGCTGGCATCTTCCACTCGTTCGCCGTGAGACAGGACGGCACGGTGTGGGCCTGGGGCTACAACGTCTATGGACAGCTCGGAGATGGGACGACCCTGGAGCGCCATGCGCCCGTGCAGGTGTTGGACCTCACGGACGTCACGGCCCTGGCCGCGGGGGGCTTTCACACGCTGGCCCTGAAGCAGGACGGCACGGTGCGGGCCTGGGGCTACAACGGCTACGGCCAGCTCGGGGATGGCACCGACAACGAGCGCAGCAGGGCCGCGCTGGTGCCGGACCTCACGGGCGTCACGACCGTGGCCGCTGGCTACAATCACTCGCTCGCCGTGAATGCGGACGGCACGGTGTGGACCTGGGGCTACAACGATTACGGCCAACTGGGTGACGGGACGACCGTGCACCGACGTTCGCCGGTGGAGGTGCCTGGACTGGCGGGCGCCGAAAACGCACTCCAGGGTCCCTGAATCCAGCGAGCGCCTGTCCGCGTCGCGCGCGGGATGCGGGAACCCGAGCTGAAGCGCGGGCTCGGCGGTCTGGATGCCAGCTCGCTCTCTTGGCGAGGGTGCCGGGCCCGCCCGGGTGCCGTGCGCCCTCGGGAGAACGACAGGCCGGGCTTTGAGCGGCGGGGGGCTCGGGCGAGACTGGAGGGCGGTGCCCATGCCCTCCACTTCACCCACCCTGCGACAGTGCCTGGACGGCAGGCGCAACAACCTGGACTTCATCCGGTTCGTGGCCGCGGTGGGCGTCATCTTCTCGCACGCGTTCCCCCTGGGACAGGGCGCGGGAACGCCGGAGCCGTTCGAGGCGCTGACCCACGGGCAGATGACGCTGGGCCGGCTGTGCGTGGCGGTGTTCCTGCTCATCAGCGGCGTGCTCATCACCCAGAGCTACGAGCGCTCGCCGAGCATGGCCCGTTACCTGTGGGCGCGGGCGCTGCGAATCTTCCCAGGGCTGGCGTGCGTGTTGTTGGCGACCGTGTTCCTGCTCGGGCCCGCGCTGACGGAGCTGCCCCTGGCGGGCTACTTCCAGTCGCCGGAGACGTATCTCTATCTCCTGCGCAACCTCGCCCTGTACCAGCCGCAGTGGAACCTGCCCGGCGTCTTCCACGGCAACGCCTACCCGGACGCGGTGAATGGCTCGCTGTGGACGCTGCTGTACGAAGTGGGGTTCTACCTGCTGGTCGCGGGGCTGGGCGTGGTGGGGCTGCTGCGGCGCCAGGTGGCCCTGGTGGCCTGGGCGGTGGCGGCGCTGGTGCCCTTCGTGCCGCGCGTGGGCCCCCGGCTGAACCTCTGGCCGGAGCTGTATCTCTACTTCGGCGGTGGCCTGTTGCTGTACCTGTTCCGGGAGCGGCTGCGGATGAGCCCCTGGCTGGCGCTGGGCTGCGTGGGAGTGCTGGTGGCGACCGCGCGCTGGGGCGGCCTGAAGTACGCCGTGGGGAGCTGTGGCACGTACCTGGTGCTGTACCTGGCCTTCCTGCCGAGCCGCCTCTCAAGCTTCGCGCGCCACGGAGACTTCTCCTACGGCGTGTATGTCTATGCGTTCCCCGTGCAGCAGACCGTGACCTGGCTGATGGGTGGCTCCGTGGCGTGGTGGGTGAACGCGACGCTGTCGCTGCCCGTGGTGGTGCTGCTCGCGGCGCTCTCCTGGCATCTGGTGGAGAAGCGGGCCCTCCGGCTGAAGAACTCGCCTCCGGTGTTCGGGTTCATGGCCCGTTTCTCTTTCGGGAGTTTTCGCCGACGTGGGTGAGCTGAAGTCATCGCGGACCGGTGTGGCGTCCCCCTGACCCAGCGGCGTGATGGGTGCACGGTCGGTAAGGTCGCCGACTCCCTTTTCTGGTGATCCTCCGGATACGTCTCCGCGGCGACGCCTGGGAAGGAGTCCATCGAATACCGCGTGCGGAGAAACACGATGTCTCAAGAGCGAAGAAGCAGGCTGTTCTGTCTGGCTGTGGGCCTGATGGTCGCGCTGGCCGGGTGCGTCTCCGAGGATGCGTCCGGAAGCGCGCAGGTGGTGGTGACGCTGCCTCAGGGGCTGAGTGCCAGTGATGTGGTGCGGGTGGAGTTGACGGTGAGCGGAGAGGGGATGACCGCTCGCACCGACGCGCTGGTGAAGACGGGCGCCCAGTGGGGCGGAGTGCTGGGAAAGCTTCCTGAGGGAGAGGGGCGCACCTTCCATGGAGAGGCTTTCGACGCGCAAGGTGCGAGGCGCTACGAGGGAGAGGCGACGGGTGTCCGCATCTTCACCGGTGAGACGACGGCGGTCGCGCTGGTGCTCCAGGAAGTGAATGCCCCCGCGCCCTTTGAAAACACGGCGCCCGTCATCACCTCGCTGGTGGCCAGTCCTTCGACGGTCGGACCGGAGGGGGTGGTGGCGCTCCAGGCGAGCGCGGAGGACTCCGACGCGGAGGACGACCTCACGTATGCATGGACAGCGAGCGCGGGCAGCTTCAGTTCGCCTGGCAGCCTCACCACGACGTGGGTGGCGCCTTCCGTGCCCGGCGCGGTGGTGTTGACGTTGACGGTGACGGACTCGAAGGGGGCCTCGGACGCCGTCAGTCTGAGCATCACGGTGACGAGTGGCACGGGGAGCGCGGCCGTCAACGTGACGGTGAATACGTGGCCCAGGGTGACAGGGGTGACGGCGATGCCCTCATCCGTGGCGGTGGGGCAGGCCACGTCCGTGACGGCCCTGGCGGGTGATGCGGATGGGGACGGCCTGGGCTACCAGTGGACGTCGGATTGCCAGGGCACGTGGACGGATGAGACCTCGCCGAACGCAAGCTTCACGCCGACAGCGCAGCCGCCCATGGGAAGCGCGTGCGCCCGGTGTTCGCTGAGGGTGACGGTGGCGGACGGAAGGGGAGGGCAGACAACAGGGACGCTGGGCGTCTGCGTTGGGCCCTCGACGCAGGCGCGCTTCCCGCCGGAGGTGGTGGAGACGTTCCAGTCCGTCGTCAGTGTTCCGGCGGAGGGGGGAACCGTCGTCTTCAGGGTGAAGGCGAAGGACCCGCAGGACAGCGCGCTCACCTTCGCCTGGACCACCAACGTGGGGGCGCTGGGCGCGGCCTCCAGCGGCAGTGTGACGAGCGAGGTCCTCTGGACGGCGCCTTCCTGCATCCCCGAGGGCACGACGCCCGCGGTGACGGTGTCCGTCACCAACGCGCTGGGGCTCTCCTCCAGCGCTTCCTTCGGTCTGCAAGGGGGCACGGTCTGCACGGCACCGTCGGGGCGCGTGATTCGAATCGCGGGCTCCTTCTACTCCACCATGGCGTTGAAGCAGGACGGCACCGTGTGGACCTGGGGCCGAAACAATTTTGGCAACCTTGGGGATGGGACGACCGTCAACCGCGACACGCCAGTGCAGGTGCAGGGCCTGACGGGGGTGACTGCCATTGCACCAGGCGACACCCACATGCTCGCCCTGAAGCAGGACGGCTCCGTTTGGGCCTGGGGTGACAACGGCGCCTACGAGCTGGGGGACGGGACCACGGTCCCTCGTCCCACCGCGGGGCTGGTGCCAGGTCTGACGGACGTCGTGGCGATCGCGTCAGGTGGCTATCACTCGCTGGCCTTGAAGCAGGACGGCACCGTGTGGGCCTGGGGCTGGAATATCGACGGCTCCCTTGGAGACGGCTCGAAGGCCGCGCGCGCGGTTCCGGTCCAGGTGCAGGGGTTGACGGGCGTCGTGACGCTCCGAGCTGGCTGGCACCACATGATGGCCGTGAAGCAGGACGGGACCGTGTGGGGCTGGGGGCTCAACTCCAGAGGTCAACTCGGGGACGGGACGACCGCTGAGCGCCTCACGCCAGTCCAGGTCCAGGGCTTGACGGATGTCGCGGCCATTGTCCCTGCCGCCTACCACACGCTGGCCTTGAAGCAGGATGGCACGGTGTGGGCCTGGGGCTACAACGACTACGGACAACTCGGGAATGGGACGACCACCAGCAGCTCCTCGCCAGTGCAGGTGCCGGGCCTGACAGGTGTCGTCGCCCTTGCCGGGGGCCGATACCACTCGCTGGCCCTGAAGCAGGACGGCACCGTGTGGGCCTGGGGTTGGAACCACCGTGGCCAGTTCGGGGATGGGACGACCACCCACCGCGGCGTGCCAGGACGGGTGCCAGGCCTGACGGGGGTTTCGGCACTCACCGCGGGGCAGCAGTCCACGTTTGCCTTGAAGCAGGACGGCACCGTGTGGGCCTGGGGTGACAATGGCTGGGGTGCCCTGGGGGCCGGACCGTCCACGGACCAGCACTCGCCCGTGCAGGTCCACGTGTTGGGGCACTGAGACGTCGAACGGCCGCCCCGCGCCCGGTGGGCAGGGCGGCCGTTGCGTAAGACGCGTCGTGAGCCACGCGATGCTGTACGTGCGCACGAGTTGAGCGTGGGGCGTCTGGTTATCGCTGGTAGCCGATTGCGATGATCTGGCCTGACGCGTCGCTGCTCACGAACAACTCGCCATTGGGGCCCACCCCCAACCCCACCGGCCGATGCGGCCAGCCGGCTGCGGTGTCGCTGGTTCCGTCGAACTCGAAGAACGGCTCGTAGCGAACCGGCAACCCGTTCTCGAACACCACCCGCGCCACCTCGTAGCCCTGGGCGGGCTGTCGATTCCAGGAGCCATGGAAGCTGACGAAGGCGTCGTTGACCACCTCGGGCGGGAAGGACGCGCCGTCGTAGAAGATGATGTCGAGCGGCGCAACGTGAGCGGGCATCGCCAACATTGGAGGCACCACATGGTTGACGTCGCGGCACCACGCATCGGAGTGGGTGCCATCATTCATGAAGCCCGGATCTGCCCACTGTGTCTTCGGGCCCATTCCCACGCCAGCCGGAAGCAGGAACTCACTGAAGCAATAGGGGTAGCCATAGAACCGCCCGGCTTCAGCGAAGAGGTTCAGCTCTTCAGCGGGATTGTCGGTGTGAATGTCGCCCCCGAGGTCAGCACGGTTGAGGTTGTCTCGCCCGTTTTCCACACCCCACAGCCGGCCCTGGCTGTCGAAACGCAGGCCCGCTTCGTTCCGAAGGCCATCGGCAAACACCTCGCCGTCCGTGAAGGCCACATTGCCCGCCTGAACCTGGGCCGCGGTGAAGCGACGAATGCGAGCGCGCGTCGAGTTGCTGTCCACGTTCGCGGCTGAACCGACGCTCACGTAGAGGCGGCCTTCGGCGTCGAAGATGATGGTCCGGGTGACATGGCCGCCCGCGGGGATGCCGGTCACCACTTCTTGCTGGCCGCTCAGCGCTGCCCTCATTCCGGTTGCGAACGGCCAACGCAGGACGCGCGTCGCGGAAGAGGCATAGAGAAATCCGTCGTGCAGTGTGATGCCATGGTTGAGCCCGCTGACTTCGACCAGCGTCGCCCGTTCGGACGAATCCGAAACGCCGTCACCGTTCGAGTCGTAGAGCGCGGTGACTCGACCCGCGCTGCGCTCGACCACCAGGACGTCTCCGTTCGGAGCGACGATCAACCCTCGCGGATCAGAAATGGTCGCCCAGGTCCATGCACAGTACCCCGCTGGTAACCTCGCATTGGCCACGTTGGCGCTTGCGGGCCCCAGGCAACTGTTCTTGAGAGAAGCGCCGGCATCGGAACTCCCGCCGCCGTCGGCCACACCGGCGTCACCCGTTGGGTTTTGATCTCCGGCATCGGTCCGATCCCCGGCATCCATTTCGACGCCGGCATCGCTCGCGGTAGAGGACGGGTCTGAACAACCCAGGAGGACAGAGGCACAGAGCGCTGCGACGAGCCCAAATCGCTGGTGGGACGGGAGGGAGAAGCATCTTCCAGTCATGGTGTTATTGCCTCAAAGAAAGAGGGGTTTGCTGCGGCCCGTGTTCCTTGTCGAGCGCTCCAGTGCTTCTGGCCGGGCGATCGACAGAAATACGCCCCGAGCCCGCAGGGCACCAGGGACTGAAATTGAATGGGCTTTAAAGGAGAGATTTAAAATGGGGTGCGCCCTGCGAGCATTGAAGAGGACACCGACGCGGCGATGCTTCACTTCGCACTGGGCCAGAGCGCGAGGGCAAGTACGAGATCGCGCCGCGGGTCGTTCTCGTAATCCAGGCTGGCGGTTGAGGTCTGGCAGCATACCAGCGCCCGCCTACCGTAGGTTCAACTGGTGCGAGGTGGTCGTGCCGAACAGCGCATTGCCGGGTACGCACGAGGTGTGAAGT
Organism: Corallococcus praedator; assembly: GCF_003612125.1. Taxonomy (GTDB): domain Bacteria; phylum Myxococcota; class Myxococcia; order Myxococcales; family Myxococcaceae; genus Corallococcus; species Corallococcus praedator. The sequence continues at coordinate 5,637 of NZ_RAWI01000010.1, read as the reverse complement.
GTGAGGCAGCGTCGCTCATTGACACTCGCGCGCTGTTGGGGCCACGCTGCGACGATGACCAATACTCGTCACAGTGGCTCCCTTCGACAAGCGCTGACTGTAGTGGCTGCGTTCGCGCTCATGCTCGGCATCGGCAACGAGGCTGAGGCTCAACAAACGGGCAAGACGACCCGATACTGGGATTGTGCCAAAGGAAGCGCTTCGTGGACTGGGAAAGCCTCAGTTACCGGTCCGGTTAAAGCTTGCGCAAGCGATGGCGTCACCGTGCTCAGTCCGAATGCGCAAAGCGGTGCGAATGGTGGTACTGCCTTCATGTGTAACAATAATCAGCCATGGGCTGTGAATGATAGTCTGGCGTATGGGGTTGCCGCAGCGTATGTGCCCGGCGGGTCAGAAGCCACTTTGAGCTGCGCCTGTTACGAATTGACATTCACCAGCGGGTCCGCGAATGGCAAGAAGATGGTGGTTCAGGTTGTTAATACGGGAGGGCCTTCGGGTGACACCCATTTCGACCTGCTAATCCCTGGCGGGGGTGTTGGCATGTTCAATGCCTGTACGCCTCAGTGGAATGCTCCCTCCAGTGGTTGGGGTGGCCAGTACGGCGGCATCAGCAGCCGAGATCAATGCTCCATGCTGCCGTCTCAATTGCGGCCGGGCTGTTATTGGCGATTCGATTGGTTCAAGAACGCGGATAATCCTACCGTGAGCTTCAAGCCGGTCGCCTGTCCCACGGCAATCACCAATAAAACTGGCTGCATCCGCAAGTAAGGTAGGCGAACGTATCGTTGACCCCCTGCGCGGGCCGGGTTCCTTCGGGGACTCGGCCCTTTGCATTCTGAGGGAGTGATCGGGCGAATGAGCTAACCCAGAGCCCGTTTGACGCGATCGCCGAGGTTTGATCTCCTCGGGGCATGAGCGAAGGACTTCCCACGCCGGAGAAGTTGCGGCGGGCCATCGTGCGCGCTTTCCACGAGGAGCGCCTCTCGTACGAGCAGCTTGCCCACTTGCTGGGCATCGGAGAGGCCACGGTCAGTGCAATACCTCCATGATTCGCGAGTACGGATGGGCGCCCGTGGGCCAACTGTGGAGGCGGAGGGAATCGAACCTGCCGTCTGGCAAGAAGACGCTCATCTTTCAAGGCGAGCACTACGGGGTTTGGCGTCTGGCAGAGCACATCCCGCGCAACGTCGAGTCGCCGTATTTCAATCTCCAGTGGAAGCTGGCATTCGAGGCCTCGACGGGAAGAGGCCGCAGTCCCTGGTATCAGGACAAGAAGCTGAAGCCGCATACCGTCGCGGTGTCCCTCGAGGCATTCCTCGAAAGCGATGAATCCGCCGGGTTTCAAGGCGGAGTCCGGTACTTCTTCGGCCATCGTATCGACGCGCCGTAGCGCAGCCGTGACGCGCGTCACCCTACCGTCCTCTCGCCGCGGCTCACGGCACGTACAGCTCCCGCCGCAGTGGGGGGGGCAGGACCTGGCTCCCGCCCGCGCCGCGCCCTGCTCAGCGCATGAACCGTGTCAGCGCGGCGAAGTCATCCTGGCCATGCCCTGTCCGGAGGGCTGCCTGGAAGAGCTGATCAAAGGCTTCGGGCACCGCACGGTGGAGCCCGCGCTCCTTGCACAGCTCCAGCAGGTGTCTCAGCGCCCCGGCGTGGACTTCGATGGTGGCCAGCGTCGCCGTGTCGGCGGCGAAGCGGCGCTGCTGGACCCGCGTGACGAGGTCCGTGACGCCTCCGTCCACCACCGGGGCGAAGGCCTTGACGTAGCCCAGGAAGGTGTCGAGCGGGATGCGCTCCGCCTCGCAGACGGCTACGCCCTGGAGCACGCCGAACAACTGTCCCCACATGGACACGAGCAGCGCGCTGTCGAGCGCGGCGGCATGCCCCACGTCGCTGCCCACGTGCTGCGTATTGCCACCGAGCGCGAGGAGGATGGGTCGGGCCTGCTCGAACAGCTCGCTCGGACCCGAGTAGAGGAGGGTTCCCCCAGGCTGCCCGATGAAGTCCGGTGTCCCCATGATGGCGCCATCCAGGTAGGGGATGCCGTGTTGCTGCGCCCAGGTGGCCTGCTCCCGTGCCTGGCCCGGTGAGCCGGACGTCAACTGCACGAGCAGCTTTCCGCGCAGCGCTTGTGTCACTTCGTCCGGCCGGAGCAACGCGTCGCTCGCTCCGTAGTCGCTCACGTTCACCACGACGAGGTCCGCGGTGGCCACGGCGTCCCGCACCGTCGCCGCGATGCGGGCGCCCTGGGCGGCCAGGGGCTCGCACTTCGCCCGCGTGCGGTTCCAGATGTCGACCGTGTACCCCTGCTTCAGGAAGGCACTCACGAGCGCGGAACCCATGCGCCCGACCCCGAGGACTGCGATTGCTGGCTTCATGTCGGTGCTCCTCTTCGTGGGAAGTGCTAGCGGTGCGGCGTGGCGACCTGCGTGAGTCCCCCATCCACGGGCAGCTCGGCCCCCGTGGTGAAGGTGGCCTCGAAGGCGAGGAACAACACTGCCCGGGCGACCTCCTCGGGCGAGCCGATGCGTCCCATGGGGGTGGTGTCGTTCCCCTCCTTCTCGAAGGCTGCCAGCTCCTCCGCGGACGCGCCATCGACACCCATGGTCGGCGTCTTGATGAAGCCGGGACTCACCGCGTTCACCCGGATGCGTCTGGGCAGCAGCTCCGCGGCGAGCCCTTGCGCGAAGGAGCGGAGCGCCGCCTTGGAGCCCGAGTAGACGCTCATGCCGGGAACCCCCGTCACGTTGGCGACGGAGGTGGTGAAGACGAACGCGCCACCCTCGTTGACGAGCGGGGCCAGGCGCTGCGCCGTGAAGTACGCGCCCTTGGTGTTGATGTCGAACGTCTGGTCATACACCTGCTCGGTGACGTGCTCGAACATGCCGAGGCGCGCGAAGCCGGCGTTGATGAACACGAAGTCCACCCGGCCGAGCTTCTCCTCCACGGCCCTCGCCAGCGCGTCGATGTCGGCAAGGCTTGACGTGTCCGACCGCACCGCGTGTGCCCGGGGCCCGAGTTCCCGCCGCGCCACTTCGAGGCTCTTCTCGTTCCGGCCCGTGAAGAGCACCTCGGCACCTGCGTCGAGGAGCGCCTTGACGGTCGCCAGTCCCATTCCCTGCGTCCCGCCCGTCACGACTGCCTTCTTGCCTGCGTACCTGCCCATGGACTTCTCCTTGGTGACGCGGCAATGAATAGGGAGAAGGCCCGCGGCGGTCGCACACGTTCGGACGCGCGTGGAGCACGTTCGGACGGCGGCGGACGCGGCCTCCCGGCGCTATGTCAGCAACGCACAGCGCGGCACCGGTGCAAGGAGCGCGAGGCATGGACAGGCAGATGCAGACGACGGGCACGCGGGAGTCCATCGACGCGGTACGCCCCCGGCTCGGGCTGCACGTGGACTTCCACACGGCCGAGGCCGGGGTCATGGAGCTTGATTCCGTTCCCGACCACCGTCTCAAGATTCATGCGGGGACGCCCCTTCGCGGGGCCTGCCGCGTCCACCGCTTCGTCTACACGCAGGGCGACATCGACCTCTTCCCGGCCGGGATGTCGGATGTCTGGGAGAACCAGGACGCGAGCGCCTCCGTGCTCGTGCGGCTCTCCCCGGCCCTCCTGCGGCGCGCGGCGGAGGACATGGGACGGGACCCCGACCGCGCGGGCCTGGAGCCGCGCCATCAGTTCAGGGACCCGCAGATTGAGCACATCGCCTGGGCGCTCGACGCGGACCGCAGGGCCGGCCATCCCGGCGGGCTGCTCTACACCGAGTGCCTGGGCCTGGCGCTCTCGGTCCACCTGCTGGGCCGCTACCCGGCGCCCTTCGGACGCGAGCGCGGCCTGTCGAAGCCGCAGCTGCGGCGCGTGACGGAGTACATCGAGGAGCACCTCGACCAGAATCTTTCCCTGGCACGGCTGGCCGGCGTCGCCGGAGTCAGCGCGTCGCACCTGAAGACCCTGTTCAAGCGCTCCACGGGGCTGCCGGTGCACGGGTACGTCGTGCAGCGACGGGTGGAGCGCGCGAGGACGCTGCTGCAGCGGGGCGGAAGGTCCGCCGGTGAGGTGGCGCTCGAAGCGGGTTTCTCGCACCAGAGCCACATGGCGCGTTGCATGCGGCGGGTCCTCGGGGTGACGCCCTCCGTGGTGGCGCGTGACGCGCGCACCGGGAGTCCTCCGCGAGAGGGGCAACGAGGGTGAAGCTCGCACGAACGGAGTGCGCTTCGCGGGTCGCTACTTCACGAGATCAAACCACCACACCTCCGCCCAAGCTGTTGTCTGTTCAGTTTGAATCACGACATTCGAATTCGACGTCATCGCGGCGATCGCGAGGGCCAGCACTTCATGGTTGTGCTCCTGCTTGGCCAGGAACGGCGTCCAGTCGAATGCGCCGTCCAAGGCCTTGAGCGAGAAATGGACGCGTCCATCGCTGGAGTTGATGCCAGCCGAATTGATGAGACATCTTCCGCTGTAAGCCATCGATATCCTCCTTGTTCTGCGTCAATCACCCTGGACCGCTCATCAGCAGCGGCACGAGAAACGAAACGTCCGTGCGCCTGGGCGGCCGTGGGCTCAGGAGCAGCGGCACGAGAAAGGAGACGTCGGTCCTCCTGGTGGGCTGTGGCTTGAAGAGGAACCTGGCGATCTCTCTCGCCAGGAAGGCGGGCCGCTCGACGTGGATCGAGTGCCCGGTGCGGAGCAGGAAGAGACTCTCCCCGGGCGTGTTCGCCATCAGGTTCGACAGGGTCCGGGTCGCGTCAAAGATGTTGGAGCCCTGGAAGTTGTCGTCCTGGCCCGCCGCGAGCAACTGGCGCACGGTGTTCAGTTCGTACCGCCAGGGGGTGGTGTTGTCGAAGTGATTCACGCGGTCGACGTGGCTGTAGATCAGTTGCTCGCCAGCGAGGCGCCAATGCCATTGGCGAAAATTCGCGCAATACGTCTCACGTCGTGCCAGTCGTGCCTCCCTGATATGGAATTGCCTGCAGGGGATCCAGGATTGGCTGTACCAGAACTCGGGCTGCTGGGTTCGCATGAACACAGGGTCGATGAACCTGTCGAACACCTCGGCGAAGTAGTCGGCGCGTGAGCCTGTGATTTCTGGCAGGTCCCAGTGGTCCCGGCAGCGGTCGGGTCCCTTGCGTTTGATCTCGTCCCGGATCATCGGGTCCCACACCGAGGCCGGAGACCACGACACGATGCCTGCGCCAATCCATGGCTGGGCACGCAGGTCGCGCCGCCCGAGCCGCAGTCCCAGGTTGCCTCCGAGGCTGCCGCCAATCACTCCGGCGAAGCGATCCTTGATGGGAGTGATCCGGTCCAGCGCTTCGACAAAGGCGACCACGAAGTCCTCCTCGAAGTCGAGGATCGGGGTGCGGACCAGTTCGCCATCGAAGATGCCGCCAGGGTAGGTGGTGGCGTTGGACAGGGCGGCCCTCGTGTGCGCGAAGGTTTCCGCGTAGCCACTGTTCGGTAGGTCGAAGGAGATGACCGCGTACTTCGTACCAATGGCGAGGCCTGCCTTGAGGAGCTCCGGGATGAGGGGGAGCGCTTCGTCCGCACTCGAGCTGTGACCGTGAAGGAACAGGATCACGCGGTGCCCGTCGGGAATGTACGGCACGGGATCCGGCGGCAGGGTGCGGGGGG